>JAFGER010000053.1 GCA_016931495.1 Chlorobiaceae bacterium
AGCCCTTATTTCTTTTTTCTTATCCATAAACCCCGGACTAAAGTCCGGGGCAATTGTTTAAGAGTTTTAGTGGCCGAAGTAATAATGCTTCATTCATCATTGTCAACTCTCTTTCGCACCTCTTCCCACAGCTCGCTGTACGCTTTGGCGGCGGGGCTGGCGGGGTGGGTGGCGTTGAGCGGAGCCCGGAAGATGCCCATTTTTTCGACATCCGAGCTGTAGGGAATGGTCTGGTTCAGCATGGCCGGGTCTTCGCGGTACTCTTCGACGATTTCGCGGTGCATGGTTTTCCGTTTCTCCTCCATCGAGAAGAAGCCGACGATTTTGGAGCTGTCCTGTCCGCTCTGCCGGAAGAAATCGAGTAACTGGTTGAAGGTGCGGATGGAGAGCGTGGTGGGGATGACCGGCACCAGAATCAGATCCGAGGCCCGGAACACGCTTTCCGAAAGCAGCGTGAGGTTCGGCGGGCAGTCGAAAAAGAGATACTCGTACTCCTCTTCCAGCCCTTCGAGATTTTTTGAAAGCCGTTTTTTCGGGTTTTTGGCTTCCGAGAGCTCGATGTCGAGGTTCCGGTACGACATGTCCGAAGGCAACAGGTCGAGATGGTCGAAATCGGTTGCCTTGATGTTCCGCATGATCTTTTCGTTACCCTTCAGGAACTTCTCGCTGTTATACGTTTTCGAGGCTTTAATCCTGAAATAAAAAGAACTTGCGCCTTGCGGGTCGAGGTCGCAGATGAGCGACGGCGTTGAGGGGGATGCGGCCAGGAACGAAAGGTTCACGGCGGCGGCTGTTTTGCCGACCCCGCCTTTGATGCTGTACAGTGCGATGGTTTTCATGCTTCGGCAAGTCCGTTCAGGAGTTCGTCGAACAGTTCCCCGGTCCGATCGTTGTCGAATCCGGAAAAGATTTCATGGAAATGTTCTCTGACTCTCTCCCTTTCGCTGTACAGGCTGGTGAGCAGGCCGCCGATAGCCGCAGCCTCTTCGATGCCGCCCCGGTCAGCCGGAATCTCTTCGAGGCGGCTTTGCAGAAAGGTCATCTGCACCGACAGATCGACGAAGGTACCGAGGTTGTCCTGCAACGCTTTCATCTGCCGGAGCACCTGCGCGGCGGCCTTTGGCGGAAAGAGCGACGAAAAGAATTCGAGCAGGTAGCGCAGTTTCTTGCAGTCGATGCGCAGCTCGTGCAGCTCGGCGTCGCTGGTTTGGTCACCGGTTCTGCGTCCGTGAACGAGCACCTTTTTCAGCGCTTTTTTAATTGCTCTGGCCGCTACGGCAGAAGTCGGCTGGACGGCCAGCGGTGCAAGTTCCGCGTCCGGAAGCTCCCCGCTGTCGATGAACGCTTTCCAGGAGGTCATGAAGTCGAGATATTCCCTGCTGGTAAGGTAACGACAGAATTGTTTGTGATGCAAGCGTTTGGCCGCTTCGATGTCGCTGAAAAAGGGCTTGAGCGCCGGTTGAAGCCGGGGGGGCAGCAGGCTGGTGTATTCACTGCGCCGGAGCAGATAGACATCGCTGTCGCGCAGTTCGTTGGTGCGCTTGCCCAGCTCGCGCAGCCCGGCCATTGCCCAGGCGGTCTTTTCGGGCGTGAACGCGCCGTTGAGCAGCTTGATGATCGAGCGGCTGCGGCGGACGGCGACCCGGTAGTCGTGCAGGAATTCGGAATCGATATCCTTGCGGATGCCCTCCTCGTTCTGCTCCATGACGGAAGCGGTGAAGCGCAGGAGCCGCAGGATGTTTTCGTGAACCGGCGCCTTGGGGTCGAGTTGCAGGTGCAGCTTCGAGGAGTAGCCCCGCCCGAACGGCTCGGCGGCCTCCATGATGGTCAAAAAGCGCTCCCTGAAGCTGACGATCCGGTAGGCATCGACCGGCTCAGGAAGGGCCAGAAGTATCTGCGACAGCTCCTTGTGGTAGCCTCTGAGCGGCGTGATCGAGTAGTGTCGGGGAAAGACGGTGCCGGCTGTTTTGTCTGCCGGGTGGATCGATTCGTATTCGATTTTCGCGACGGTTTTGTCGTCCTCGTCGAGCACCCGCCACAAGGAGATGAAGTGGTCGATCGCGCAGCGGCTGATGAAAGCGCGGAGCTGGCTGCATCCGGCCAGCAGCTTTTGCACTTTACCCTCCGGCAGGGCGTCAGCGAAAAACGAAGGCGGTGAGCCGGCAAATGGCGTGTCGGCAAGCGTCTGGCCGGTGTCGAGCTCGATGACCAGCAGGCGGCCTTTCCGGCGCACGACCGCAAAGCCGTTGCGGAAAGCCTCCTCCTCGAACGTATCGTAAAAAATCTGGCGCTCCCGGCGTGTGGAAACCTTGGCGATCTTCCAGCCTTGCGGCAGGTTCTGCCCGACGGTCTGGTCGAGCGGATCGTCGCCGCCGACCCTGAAGTAGAGGCTTTCGGGAGCGGTGCTCATCAGATTGCGGTGTTGACCGGTGATGAAGATGGCCTCAGCGCGGCGCGTTCATCCGTTTCTGAATCCTGGCAGCAGCAGCGGGTCGAGTTTCCCCGCACCAGCCGGACGCAACGGTTGCCGGGCTCCTGCCGCACGGCGTCGCACGAAACGGACGGATTGTCCAGGCAGTCGAGCGTGCCTGCGGCTTTTTTGGGAAAGCGTTTCAGGCTCATGAGCCGGTTGCCGGAGCAGTTGAAATCGCCGGAGATTTCAAGCGGGCCGTGTTCGAGGTTCACCAGCAGATTGTTTGCGCAGGAGAAGTTGCCATTCACAAACTCCGGAGAACCGTCGAGCGTGGTGAGCAGGTTCGAGGAGCAGTCGAAATCGAACTGCACTTCGTCCGGAGCGCCGTGCAGGGTGCGCAGGCGGTTTTTGGAGCAGTTGAAGGAGCCGGTTTCAAGCGGTGCGCCGTAGAGCGACACGAGGAAGTTGCCGGAGCAATCGAACAGCCCCTTCACCTTTCTCGGCGCTCCGGTGAGCGCAATCAGGCGGTTGCGGGAGCAGTCGAACGAGCCTTTCACCTTTGCCGGAGCGCCCTTCAGGCAGTTCAGCAGATTGCCGGAGCAGTTGAAGTCGCCGTTGACCTTTCGCGGCCCGCCTTCGAGCGTGGTGAGCCGGTTGCCGGAGCAGTTGAAGCTGCCGGTGACCTGCGGCGCGCCTTCCAGCGAGGTCAGCTCGTTGCCGGAGCAGTTGAACGGACCCTCCACAATTTCCGGACAGCCTTCGAGCGAAGTCAGCCCCCTATTCGAGCAGTCGATACCGGCGGTACCATCGAGCGTGCCCATGACATCCCTGAATGTGCGTTTCATTTCCGATCGTTGTTGATTCGATGCCGTCGCCAGGCGCAGCTCGCGCGGGGCGCTGAGGCGGCTGGGGCGAGCGGGGCAGACGTGCCCGGTTTCCGGGAGCCTCGCGTTCTGAACGGCAATCGATGATTGAACAGTGGTTTCAGACATTTTCGATCGTTAAGGTAGCTTCACCGGCAATCTTGTTACGGAACGTCACGTCGAGTTAACACAATCTTGACCGCTTTGTTGCAGTCGTGTCGAATACGGTCGTCCGGAGTCTGGAGCAAGGTTTTCCCTTCAGAAGGGCTTCAGCCCTTTGGACATTCAGGCGCTTTTATATTGACGTTGCCCCGGCGTTCAAGCCGGATATAAGGCTTCGAGCCAAAACGAAAAACCTCATGATTACTCCGGCAACAATAGGCCGCAAACGTTTTTCCAGGAAGAGATTGGGCTAAAGCCCTGATATATTATGCGTTATCCATAACCCCGGACTGAAGTCCGGGGCAATTGTTCCAAGAGCTTTTCCCTCATCTTTTAACGGATCAACAAGGCCGGATATAACGCTTTCCGTCAGTCTCCTCAATTCATGCTCAGTCCGCGCTTTATGCCCGTCGATTTCTTTTTCTGCTGGACGCGTTTCATGAAGCGATCCTGGCTGTTGACCTTCGGCGCGTCATTGACGAGCGGCGAGCAGGTTCCGTCGGGCATGATGCTCCATGCTTTCACGTTGTCCGAGAGCATGAGGTCGAGATCGGCCTTCACCCGCTGCACCAGCGCCGGGTCGAAGATCGGGAAGAGCGTCTCGACGCGGTCATCGAGGTTGCGCGGCATGATGTCGGCGCTGCCGAGATAGAGCTCCGGCCTGCCGCCGTTGGCGAAGTAATAGGCGCGGCTGTGTTCGAGGTAGCGCCCGATGATGCTCACCACGCGGATGTTTTCGCTGACGCCCGGAATGCCGGGCTTCAGGCAGCAAATGCCCCGCACGACCAGATCGATCTTCACCCCCGCGCACGAAGCTTTGTAGAGCACCTGGATCGTTGCGGGATCGACCAGCGAGTTCATCTTCATCATGATGTGGCCGCTGCCGCTGCTCTTTGCCCAGCCGATTTCGCGTTCGATCATTTCGATGATCCGCGTTCGAGTGTTGATCGGCGAAACCAGCAGGCGGTGGTAACCGGTGTGGCGGAAGTAGCCGGTCAGCGCGTTGAACAGTTCGGCCACTTCGCTGGCCAGCGCCTCGTCGTCGGTAAAGAAGCTATAGTCGGTGTAGAGCTTGCCGGTCGAAGGGTTGTAGTTGCCCGTGCCGAGGTGCAGGTAACGCCTCAGCCCCTCCGGCTCGCGGCGCACGACCATCGTGAGCTTGGCGTGGGTCTTCAGCCCCGGCAGGCCGTAGATGACGTGCGCGCCGACCTCTTCGAGCGCCTTGGCCCACACGATGTTGTTTTCCTCGTCGAACCGAGCCTTCAGCTCCACCAGCACGGCCACCTGCTTGCCGAGTTCGGCGGCTTTCATCAGCGATTTGACGATGGGCGAGTTGCCGCCGACGCGGTAGAGGGTCTGCTTGATGGAGAGCACGTCCGGGTCGCTTGCCGCGCGGTCGATGAAATCCACCACCGGCTGGAACGAGTCGTACGGGTGGTAAAGCAGAATATCGCGTTCGCGGATGGCGCTGAACAGGTCGGTGGTGTGCTTCTGTTCGAACGGATTGAAGGGGATGAACGGCTCGTCCTTCAGGGCCGGGCGGTCGAGCTTGAGCAGCTCCATCAGGCAGCTCAGGCCGAGCGCGCCGTCGATTTCATAGACGTTTCGCTCATCGACTTCGAGGTTGTTGACGAGCAACTGGCGGATGAACGCGGGCATTTTCGGACTGAGGTCGAGCCGCACGACGTCGCCGTAGCGGCGCGAGCGCACCCCTTTTTCGATGGTCTGCAGCAGGTCGCCCGCCTCGTCTTCCTCGATCTCGATGTCCGCGTCGCGGATGATGCGGAACTGGTGCGAGCGGATGATCTTCATCTTCGGAAAGAGCCGTTCGAGGTTGTTCTGGATCAGATCCTCCATCCAGAGGAACCGGATCGCCGGATCGCTCGACTCGATCCCCTCGATGTCGTTGAGCTTGAGCAGGCGGGGCAGGATGTTCGGCACCTTGACGCGGGCGAACCTGATGTTGCCATGCTCGCAATCCTCCAGCTCGATGGCCAGGTTCAGAGACAGGTTCGACATGAACGGAAACGGGTGGCCGGTATCGAACGCCAGCGGGGTGAGCACCGGGTAAATCTCCTTCAGGAAGTGCGCGGTCAGTGTGTCGCGCTCGCCTTGCGGCAGCTCATTGAACGAGACGAAGGTGATGGCCTGTTCTGCCAGTGCCGGAATGAGGTCGTTGTACAGGCAGGCGTGGCGCTCTTCAAACTGCCTGAGCACCGCCGTCCTGATCTTTTCGAGCTGCTGGTAGGGTGTAAAGCCATCGACGGTCTTTTTCTGGATTCCCGCCTCGACCTGCTTTTCGATGCCCGCCACGCGGATCATGAAAAACTCGTCGAGGTTGGAGCTGAAGATCGAGATGAACTTGAGCCGTTCGAGCAACGGATGCAGGCCGGGGCGCGTGGCCTCTTCGAGCACTCGCTGGTTGAAGAGCAGCCAGCTCAGTTCGCGGTTGATATAGAGCGACGGATCGGCGAAATCGGCGCGGTGGCCGTTGCCGTTGAGTTTGGCCGGAATCGGGGTGACGGTGTTCAGAATGTTGTCGGAACTGGTTTCGCTCATGGTTCGGGTGGGCAACTGAATGTCGGTAAGCTGCATGACCGGCGCCGGGTTCAGTCATCCGGCAGGTCATGCCGGAACCGCAGGCGTATCGGTCGATGCAAGCGGTTCCGGCTGATCACTAATCTTCAAACGTAGGCAATAGTTTCGTGCCGGAATGTTACGGAAGTGTAAAATCGGGGAGGGGTGACGTTACCGTTTCAGTGCGAGAGCAGCGGCACGATCTCTTCGGGCGTTGCGACCAGCTTTCGCGCGCCGCTGGCGAGCAGGTCTTCGGCGGGCCGGTAGCCCCAGAGCACGCCGAGCGGGTACATGCCTGCGGCGACGGCGGTTTTCATGTCAACGCCGCTGTCGCCGACGTACAGAATCGTGGCGGGCGGCAGGCCGAGCTGTTCGGCAATCAGCAAAGCGCCCTGCGGGTCGGGTTTGGCCGGGATGTTTTCACGGAACCCCATCACGACATCAAAGCTCCAGGGCGCGAGCAGCTCGTCGGCGCACTGGCGGGTGAAGCGGTCGGGCTTGTTGGAGAGGATCGCCTTTTTCAGGCCGATCCGGTCGATAGCGTTCAGCAGCGTTTCCGTGCCGTCATACGGCCGCGATTTTTTGTTCCAGTGCTCCGAGTAGCAATCCTGCATCTCCGTCAGGAGCGGCTCGGTAATGGCCTCGTCGTGCGCCTCTTCCGGCAGCGCCTGCCGCACCAGCACACGCATGCCGTGGCCAATCATTTTCCGGCAGGTTTCAAGAGGATGGGTCGGGTAGCCGTGTTTGCCGAGCACCGAGTTGAGGCAGAACGAGATGTCCTCGATGGTGTCGAGCAGGGTGCCGTCCAGGTCGAAAACCACGGCGGAAAAGGGGGTTGCTGGATGGTTCATGGTTGCGTCAGATCCTTGATTCTGATGGCGGTGACCAGGAAGACCGGGTAGGCCGCCTGCTTGCCCGCGCGGTTCTTTTTTTCGATGAGGTGCGCCGTGATGAAGGCGATGTTCGTGAAACCGGCCTCTTCGAGCATCGTTTTCAGCTCCTGCCGGTCGAAGCCGTGGTGCACCTGCTCGGTGGCGTCGTCGTGGAAATAACCGTCCTCGGCGTCGAGGTCGG
>JAFGER010000054.1 GCA_016931495.1 Chlorobiaceae bacterium
GCTCGAAATCCTCACGTACTCCGTGTACGCTCCGGTTTCTGCGCTCCAGCCGCCTTGCAATCGGGCCGCTCATGACACTTTTTAGAGCTGCCCTCCAGAAAACCTGCAAGATTCTGTAAAATCTTTACTTATTGAGTTTTTGCGAAAAACCGGATTCTTCACTTCGTTCAGAATGACAAATCAGCGCAGCCTTAGAGCCGTCGTCAACAGCTATTGAGATAACCTCCAAAACCGGAACGCCATGCTTCAACTGGAAACTGCCGGATACAAAACGCTTGACCACCTTCGGTCGCGGGGCGAGTTCCCGCCGAAATGGACGGAAATCGATGAGCTTGAGCAGCTCACGAACCATTTCATGGAGCGCTTCCGGGCTGAACGATTCGTGGCCTCGCAGGAGCTTGGGCCGGGATTTCTCATCCCCGAACTGATCGACCGGGCGGTCAGAAGCGATGAAACCGAGCACATGGATGACGAATCGCATCCCGGCGACGACCGGCTCGAATGGGTGCGGGCGCTGGACAGGATGAACCTGATGACCAACTCGTACGCCCATCAGTGCAACCGGCTCATGCCGGTCATTGCCGGGCTCACCAGGCCGGACAGGCCGCTGGGCATCCTCGAACTGGCGGCGGGATCCGGCGGGCTGGCTTTCGCGCTGGCTGAAAGGTCGCGTCAGGCCGGAATCGATGTCCGAATCACCGCTTCGGACATCGTGCCGGAGATGATCAGCGAAGGCAACCGGCTGGCCGCTGAACGGAACCTGCCGGTGAAGTTCCGGGAACTGAACGCTTTCAGCCTCGACGGCCTCGAACCCGGCATGGCCGATCTGGTGGTGATTTCACAAAGCCTGCACCACTTCACGCCTGGCCAGATCGCGCTCATGATCGCCCAGGCGCAGCGGCATGGCGCGTCAGCCTTCGTGGGCATCGACGGGTTCCGCAGCCTGCTGCTCACCGGGGGCGTGCCGCTCGTGGCAAGCCTTCAGGGAATACTTCCCTTCACGCTCGACGGTCTGACCTCGGCACGGAAATTCTATTCCGCCATCGAACTCGGCATCATCGCGGCCATCGCCACCGGCAAGGAGCGGCATCGCGTGGAGTGCTCCTGGCCCCTGTCGATTCTGCACGTCCCCCTGAACGAAGCCGCGAGCGGCGAAAAGGGATGATTGGTAAAGCGCGATAAAGATTTTACTTTTAACCCTGTGCTGTCATCACCCATCAATCGGAGATCATGCCCATGAAAATCGGCAAAATACTGACGCTGGTTGTTATAGTCCTCGCAGCGATCCAGTTCATCCCCGGAACAGACCACCAGAATCCGCCGCCAACCGGCGCACCCCAGTGGGACAGCCCCCGAACGCAGGAGCTGTTCGCAAGAGCCTGCGCCAACTGCCACTCCAACGAAACCGTCTGGCCGTGGTACAGCAACATTGCCCCGCTCTCGTGGATCATCAGTTTTGACGTCAGGGTCGGACGCTCCAAGTTCAACGTTTCCGAGTGGGGACGCCCCGGCAGAAACGATGGCGACGAGGCTGCCGCCGAAGTCAGGAACGGCAGCATGCCGCCGTGGTTCTACCTCCCCGCGCATCCTGAAGCCAAGCTGACCGAAGCCGAGAAGGCGGAGCTGGTCAACGGTCTCGTGGCGACTTTCGGAGACAAGGAGGCGCAACCGGGAAAAACGCCATGACCGGCCTGTCGCCCGACGGGGCTCTCTGAAAAGAGATCGATGACAGAACTCCGGATCGCATCCGATTGTATTCTGATCGAAGTGCAGAATCCTCTCTCTCCGGAATCGCCCGGCAGACAACCGGCTTACCGGGCGTTGCGAGACTTCGCCGGATTCTTCGCCCGACTTTGCCGGACTCGGAATGACAGAAACCAGGAACAGCTATTTTGAAAGAACACATTCCGGTTACCACGTCTGAAACCGTTTCCGAGATGAAGCATCCGGTTTTTCCGCCGCATGACACACACTGGCCAAAGCTCAGGAGCTATCCGCTCCACCTCTTGCTGTTCCTCCTCACCCTTTTCACCACCACATGGGCCGGGGCCGAGTGGACTGGGCAATCGCTCGACGTCACCAGCGGCGACCAGTTTCTGCTCTTTCTGAAAGCGGGCCTGCCCTATTCGCTTTCCCTGCTCGGCTTCCTGACCGTGCACGAGTTCGGGCACTTTTTCGCGGCCATGCATCACCGCCTGCGGGCAACGCTGCCTTACTACATTCCCATTCCGCCGCTGCCATCGTTTCTGAACATCGGCACGATGGGCGCGGTTATCCGGATCCGGGAGCCAATCAGCAGCACGCGCATTCTGTTCGATACCGGCTCGGCAGGCCCGCTTGCCGGCTTCGCGGTCGCGGTCGGCCTGCTTGTCTGCGGCTTCCTGCAACTGCCTCCAGCCGCTCACGCCGTTGCGGACGCAACCCGGCCAGTGCCGCCGGACACCATCATCTTCGGCAAGAACCTGCTTTTTCTCCTGCTTGAATCGGTGTTCGGCCAGAAAGCCGCCCCGCCGATGACCGAGCTGTACCGCCACCCGTTTCTCTTTACCGGATGGCTCGCCTGTTTCGTGACCGCGCTGAACCTGCTGCCGGTCGGCCAGCTCGACGGCGGCCACGTGATTTTCGCCATGTTCGGCGACCGGTGGCACCGCAGAATCGCCAACATCTTCCTGCTCGCCATTGTCCTGCTCGGCCTTCCCTCCTTCGCGGCGGAGCTGGCGGGCCTTTTGTTGCCCTCGCCGGCGCTGCCCGTTCCGGAGTCCGTGCTCCGCAACTCCTGGCCGGGCTGGATTTTCTGGGCCTTCATCCTGAAATACTTTCTCGGCGTCCGCCACCCGTTCGTGCCGATCCGCCAGCGCCTTTCGCCGGGACGCATGCTCGCCGGCTGGCTCTGCATCGCCCTGTTCATCTTCACCTTCACCCCGATGCCGTTCAGCATCCTCTGACCTGTTATGACCAGCAACTCCATTGACCCCAGCCGCTACCGGCTCGATTGCGCCGGAAAAACGCTCGACCTCACCTCGCCCGCCATCATGGGCGTGCTCAACCTTACGCCCGACTCGTTCTTCGACGGCGGCGCTTACGGCGTGACCGGACAGGCCGCGCAAACCGAACGCGCCCTCGCATCGGCGCTCCGCATGGCGCGCGACGGCGCGGAAATCATCGACGTTGGCGGCGAATCGACCCGCCCCGGCGCGGCGCCGGTGAGCGTGGATGAAGAGATTCGCAGAACGATCCCCATCATCGAGAAGCTGCGCCAGCACAGCGACGTGATGATTTCGATTGATACCTACAAGTCGGAAGTGGCCGAAGCGGCGCTCATTGCGGGGGCGAACATCGTCAACGACATCTCCGGCTTCAGCTTCGACCCGAAGATGCCGGAGGTGTGCGCGCGGCACAAGTGCGGCGTCGTGCTCATGCACACGCCCGCGCGGCCCGGCAGCCTGCGCTGGAGCCAGCAGACCGGCGCGGAGAGCGAGGAGGTAACGAGCCGCGTGACCGGCTTCCTGCGCCGCTCGGTCGAACTGGCCACAAGTCACGGCATCGGGGCGATCATCGTCGATCCCGGCCTCGGCTTCGGCAAAAGCGTCGGGGAGAACTACCGGCTGCTCGCCCGGCTCGACGAGCTGCACGAACTCGGCTGGCCGGTGCTTGCCGGGCTTTCGCGAAAGTCGTTCCTCGGACAGGCGATCCGCCGCCCCGGCGAGGAGGCGCCGCCGCCTCCCTCGGAGCGCCTCGCCGCAACGATCAGCGCCAACACCATCGCGCTGCTGAACGGCGCGGACATTTTACGCGTGCACGACGTCCGCGCCGCCGCGGACGCCCGCGCCGTGGTATTGGCAATGCGGGGGGCGGCGAGGTAAGCGGGTGGACGGAGTGGACTTTGTGGACATAATTTCCGTCCACCGCGTCCACCAAGTCCACGCTGTCCACCGCGTCCACCATTCTTCTTTTTTTTCTTAACTTTCCTCCCGCAGTGGCGTTCGCGCGGATGCTGCTGCTCTTTCGGAGACCGTTAATACCCCGTTCATGTACCTGTCGAAAATCGAACTTTTCGGCTTCAAAAGCTTTGCCCACAGGGTCAGGATACACTTCGACAAGGGTCTGACGGCCATTGTCGGGCCGAACGGGTGCGGCAAGACCAACGTCGTCGATGCCATCCGCTGGGTGCTCGGCGAGCAGAAATCGATGCTGTTGCGGTCGCCCAAAATGGAGAGCATCATCTTCAACGGCACCAAGCGGCTCAAACCCCTCAGCTTCACCGAGGTCTCCCTCACCATCGAGAACACGCGCAACGTCCTGCCGACCGAATACACCGAGGTCACCGTCACGCGCCGCCTCTACCGCAACGGCGACAGCGACTACCTGCTCAACATGGTGCCCTGCCGCCTCAAGGACATCCTCGACCTGTTCGCCGACACCGGCATGGGCAGCGACGCCTACTCGGTCATCGAGCTGAAGATGATCGAGGAGATCATCAGCAACAAAAGCGAGGAGCGGCTGAAGCTCTTCGAGGAGGCTGCTGGCATCACCCGCTACAAGCAGCGCCGCAAGCAGACCTTCCGCCAGCTCGAAAGCGCCTCGCGCGACCTGGCGCGGGTGGACGACGTGCTGGCCGAGGTGGAGAAAAAGGTGCGCTCGCTGAAGCTTCAGGTGCGCAAAGCCGAGCGCTACAAGGAGATCCGGGAGGAGCTTCGCACGCTCGACCTGACCCTGTCGGCGCTCGCGATGGACGAGCAGTTGCAGCAGCTCAAGCCGCTCTGCGACTCCATCGCCATCGAAGAGCGCCAGTGCCACGAACTGGCCGCCACCATCGCCCGGCTCGACAGTGCGCATCAGGAGTCCGAACTACGGCAGCTCGATCTCGAACGAAAGCTCGCCGGGGATCAGAAGGAGCTGAACGCGGCCAACCAGCTCGTGCACACGCTTGAAAAGCAGCTCTTGCAGGAGCAGGAAAAGCTGAAAAGCCTGCGCCAGACCATCGAGCGCCTGAACCACTCGATAGCCGACAAAGGCCGCCGGAGGCTCGAACAGGAGGCGCTTTCAAAGGAGCTTTCGGAACGGAAAACGCCGCTCGAAGCGGCCTGCGCCAGCGCCCTCGAAGCGTTCGAGAAGCTCAGGGAGCAGGAAAAAGCGCTGAACTCCGCGCTCGACGAAGGGCGCAAACGGCTGCACGAAGAGCGGCGCGCGACCTCGGAGCAGCAGCAGGCGATCAACAAGCTGAACCTCGGCCGCCAGTCGCTCCGCACCCGCAAGGAGCACCTTGAAAGCTCGCTCGCCCGGCTCCGGCAGCGCAAGCGGGAGCTGGAAGCCTCGCTCGAACGCGCCGAACCCGAGCGGCTCCGCACCGCCTTGCAGATCGAAGAGAAACAGCGCGCGCTCGACGCGCTCAGGGAGGAGGAGGAAACGCTGCTCCAGCGCCGGGCAAGCATCTCGGAAGAGGTCGAAAAGAAGAAGGAGGAGCTGCTGGGCCGCAAGAGCGAGCACAACCATCTGAACAACCGGATCGCCCTCTGCAACTCGATCCTCGAAAAGTTCGAGGGCCTGCCCGAAGGGGTGGCGTTCCTCGAAAAGCAGCGCGACAGCAAACCGGGCCTCGGCTGCCTTTCGGACCTGATTTCGGTCGATGAAGCGCACAAAAAAGCGCTCAACGCGGCCTTCGGCGAAAGCCTCGGCTACTACCTGTGCCGCACGCTCGACGACGCCAAACGCGCCGTATCGAGCCTCACCCAGGCCGACAAGGGCAAGGCGCACTTCCTCGTGCTCGACATGATCGCCGACGGCAACGGCATCGACTACGCCCGCATCGAAGGCGCAGAGCGGGCGGCCGATCTGGTGCGCGGGCCAGACGAACTCTCCCGCGCCCTGCTGCTGCTCCTCCAGCACCGTTACGTGGTGGCCGATCTCGACACCGCCGAACGGCTGGCGGAACAGCACCCCGAAGCGCTTTTCATCACCGCCGGCGGAGAAAAGTTCACGCGGCGCGGCATCCTCTTCGGCGGCAGCCCCAAGGGAAGCGAAAGCCTGCGGCTCGGCAAGAAGGCCGAGCGCGACGAGTTGCAGCGGAACCTGGACGAGGTCGCCGCCGCCATCGCCGAAGCGGAAAAAGCGCTGGCGGCACTCCGCAACGAGCTCGGCGCCATCGATCCGCAAAAGATCAGGCGCGACGCCTCGGCGCTCACCCAGCAGCTCGCCGCGCTCGAAAAAGCGCTCGCCCGGCACGAAGCCGAAGAGCGTTCGGGGGCCGACCAGATCGACCGCACGGGAAAGGAGATGGAGTCCATCAAGGCCTCGATCCAGGCGGCGGAAGCGGAACTCGAAAGCCTGCTGCCGGAAATTTCGGAACTCGAAGCAAAGCTGGAGAGCGGCCAGCAGCAGCTCAACGCCATGCAGGAGGCGCTTTCCGCAGAGGAGGAGCGCAGCCGCAAGCTGCACTCGGAACTTCAGGCGCAGCAGGGGCGCTACCGCGACGCGCAGCTCGACCTCGAAAAGCACAATTTCCGGGCCGACGCCTGCCAGCAGACCATCGTCACGCTCAGCGACGAAATCAGCGGCATGCAGCAGCAGATCGGGCGCGCCGGAAAAGAGACCGGAACGCTCGAAGAGGCCATCGCCCGAACGGCAGAGGAGCACGAGAAAGCACTGATCGTTTCCGCCGGACGCCAGCAGGCGCTCAACGAACTCGAATCCTCGTACCGCGACCTCCAGGCGCGCAACCACGACGCGCTCTCCAGCCTTCGCGACCTGCGCCGCAAGCACGACCTGTCGCAGCAGATGCTTTCCGAATTCGGCAACCGCAAGGCGAAGCTCGAACAGGCAATCAGCCACCTGCAAACCACCGTCATGGAGCGCTACGGCGTCGAACTCGATCCGGTTCCGGCGCTGCTGCCCGAAGGGTTCGACATCGAAAAATCGAAGGAGCGGCTCGCGTACCTGCAGAAGCAGAAGGAGCAGTTCGGCGGCGTCAACGAGCTGGCGCTGGAGGAGTACGACGCCGAAAAGGAGCGGCTCGATTTCCTCGCCGCGCAGAAGGAGGATCTGGTGAGCGCCGAAAAGCAGCTTCGGGAGACCATCGAGGAGATCAACCGCACGGCCCTTGAAAAATTCCGTGAAACCTTCGCGGAGGTTCGCAAGAACTTCATCCGGATTTTCCACGACCTGTTCGACCCTGAAGACGAGGTTGATCTGTTGATTCACACGGCGGAGGACGATCCGCTCGAAGCGCACATCCAGATTGTCGCCAAACCGCGCGGCAAAAAGCCTCTGGCCATCGAGCAGCTCAGCGGCGGCGAAAAGGCGCTGACGGCGCTTTCGCTGCTCTTCGCGATCTACCTGGTCAAGCCCAGCCCCTTCTGCATTCTCGACGAGGTAGATGCGCCGCTCGACGACGCCAACGTGGGCCGGTTCATCAGGCTGTTGAAAAAATTTGAGAATAACACTCAATTTATTATCGTTACGCACAACAAGAAGAGCATGGCCTCGTGCCAGGCACTCTACGGCGTCACGATGGAAGAGGAAGGAGTCTCGAAACTCATTCCGGTGAAGATTGAAAACGCACGCTCCGAAGAATCAGAATCCTGATCTGATGATGTATCGCACACTTGTTCTGTTTGACATCGATGGAACCCTTCTGAAAGTCGGAAGCATGAACCGGCGCGTACTGGCCGACGCCCTCATCGAGGTCTATGGCACCGAAGGCAGCACCGGCAGTCACGACTTCTCGGGCAAGATGGATGGCGCGATCATCTACGAAGTGCTCTCCAGCGCCGGCCTTGAACACCGTGAAATCAGCGAAAAGTTCGACAAGGCCCGGCAAGCCTACATCGCTCTCTTCCGCGAGCGCGCCCGGCGCGAGGACATCACCCTGCTCGAAGGAGTGCGCGAACTGCTCGACGCGCTGTCGGCTCGAAGCGACACCCTGCTCGGTCTTCTGACCGGCAACTTCGAAGGCTCGGGGCGCCACAAGCTCAAGCTTCCCGACATCGACCGCTACTTCCCGTTCGGCGCCTTCGCCGACGACGCGCTCGACCGCAACGACCTTCCCCGCATCGCCCTGGAACGCGCCCGGCGCATGACCGGCACAAACTTTTCCCCGGCGCAAACCGTTATTATCGGCGACACCGAACACGACATCCGGTGCGCCCGCGCGCTCGACGCCCGTTCGATCGCCGTTGCGACCGGCAATTTCACGATGGAAGAATTGGCCCGGCACAAGCCCGGAGCCCTGTTCAGCAACCTTGCCGGAACCGGCGACGTTCTCGCCGAAATCCTTACACCACAACACTCTTAATTCCGCATCATGAAGACCTACCGACGGCAGCTCAGAGAAAAAATCATTCAGGCGCTCTACACGCTTGAACTCCGGGATGTCGATATCGATTCGGCGACCAACTGGCTGCTGACCAAGGAGATGACGGACGACCCCAACGCGATGAAGTTCTTCAATCACCTGCTGAAAAGCATCATCGACCATCGCGAGGAGATCGACCGGCACATCGCCAAGCACACCTTCAACTGGGACATGAGCCGCATTGCAATCATCGACAAGAACATTCTGCGCATGGCCCTTGCAGAAATCCTTTACTGCGAGGACATTCCGCCGAAGGTGTCGATCAACGAGGCGATTGAAATCGCCAAGAAGTTCAACAGCACCGAGAAGAGCAGCAAGTTCGTCAACGGCATCCTCGACGCGATCTTCAACGACCTGAAGGCCGAGGGGCGCATCCAGAAGTGCGGACGCGGCCTGGTTGACCATACCGAACAGAAGCTGCAGAAGTCGGAAAGCAACCGCTAACGCGCGACCCGGAAGCCATGAGCATGACCATCCCCGAAAAAATCGCCTTCATCGACAGGGCGCTCTCAGCCGTCTGGCCGAACCCGAAAAGCGAGCTGGATTACGAAACGCCGTTCCAGTTGCTCGTAGCCACCATCATGGCCGCGCAGGCGACCGACAAGAAGGTCAACCAGCTCACCGTCGAACTGTTCAGGGCCGCGCCCGACGCCGAAGCCATGAGCCGCATGGACGTGGAGGACATCAAAACGATCATCCGCCCGATCAACTACTACAACAACAAGGCGAAAAACATCCTCGCCATGAGCCTGCGGCTGGTCGATGAGTTCGGAGGGGAAGTCCCGGCTTCACGCGAGGCGCTGGAGAGCCTGCCGGGGGTGGGAAGAAAAACGGCTAACGTCGTGCTGAGCAATGCATTCGGCGTGCCGACCATGCCGGTCGATACCCACGTGCACCGGGTCGCAAACCGCATCGGCCTGTGCAAAACCTCGAAGCCGGAGCAGACCGAAGAGGCGCTGCTGGCAATCATTCCCGAATCGAGAATGATCGACTTCCACCACTACCTCGTGCTGCACGGCCGCTACACCTGCAAGGCCAAAAAGCCGGAGTGCGGCAAATGCCCCATCATCGAAGCCTGCGACTGGCCGGAAAAAGTGATCTTGTAGGGGCGAAAAAAGTGGACGCTGTGGACTAAGTGGACTGAGTGGACGAATGTAAGAACGATTCTCCGCTATTTTTTCTCTCTTTGTCCACCCAGTCCACAACGTCCACCGGGTTCACCTCCCGCTTACTGCAGTTCAATCTTCTTGTCCACCGCGTAGAGCCATTCGCACTCGGGACGATTGCGGGTTCCGGCCCAGAGTTCTACCGTGATGCCCTGGTTGGCTGAGGCCTGCGAGGTGAAAATTTCAATCTGGTAATAGAGTTCGTCGAGCAGGTCGGCCCATGCGGCATCAAGCGGATTTTCCTCGCCGGCGAATTCGTCCGCCGAGGCGATCTTCTCGCTTCCAGCCCTGAACCAGTCGGAGAGGCAGAGGTAGCTGTCGGGCATGAGGCAGCCGCCCCGGAAGGTACCGCGCGGACGCCGCACGCCGGGAATTTCGACCCAGAACTCAAGCCGGGCGTCCGGGGTGAGCTGGCCGTCACCGGCAAGCTTTTCCAGAAGCTGGGTGACCGTTTCCCTGATCAGTCGCTTGCTGTCGTCGGAAAGTTCGAGCAGTTTGAAGTTCGGCGTGTGGTCTCTCATGATGAAAGCGGTTGGCGGTTGCTTGAGGCGAGTTCCAGTATCAATATACGGCACAAGCAGTTGCGCACCAACCTTCCGGCGCTCATTCGGCCACGGGAACCTCGGCCCGGCGCAAACCTCGCAGCGCGTTGCAGATGAGCACCATTTCGGCGCGGCGAAGGTCGTCGAGGGTAAGCGTCCGTTCCGTGATCCAGGGGCGCGTGCGAAGAAGGTAGCGGCGGAAAACGCCGTTGAGCAGCCCGGAGGTTTCGGGCGGCGTGAACCAGCGCCCGTCGAGGCGAAGCAGCAGGTTGCTGATCGCCCCTTCGGTCAGCTCGCCCCGTTCGTTCAGAAACAGCGCCTCGCCAAATCCGCGCTCCGTCGCCTCTTTTAACGCCTGATCGTACTGCTCGCGGGCGGTGGTTTTGTGGCGAAGCAACGGATCGCGGGAATCGGCCCGCTCACGGGCGATGCAGACCCGGACGGGCTTGCCGGAGGTGTCGAAAACGAACGGCTCCGACCCGACCGTCACCACACCGTTGCCGCCGAGCGTCAGCCTGACGCGGTGGCGGCCGCCGAGCTGCCGAAGCTCCAGCGCCTTGCCCGACAAGGATTCGAGGATGGCGCTCCGGTCGGAATCGATGCCGAGCGCGTGCGCCGATGAGGTGAGCCGGTCGAGATGGTCGTCGAGCAGCAGATACTCCCACCCGTTCCATTGCAGCGTCTCGAAGATGCCCGGCGGCGAACCCGCATCCGGCTCAGCAAGTCCGGAAAGAATCGCCGTCTTGAGCATGCACTCGCGGTACTCCTGCCGCGGCGAGGAGTCCCAGACGATGCCGCTTCCCGTACCATACACGCCGCTGCGCCCTTGCAGCTCGATGGTGCGGATGGCCACGTTGAAGGCCGTGCGCCCGCCCGGCAGCATGAAGCCGACCGCACCGGTATAGACGCCGCGCGGGCTGCGCTCCAGCTCGCCGATGAGCTGCATCGCCTTCACCTTCGGCGCGCCGGTCACCGAGCCGCAGGGAAAGAGCGCCCGGAACAGGTCGTGCAAACGGGTCGCCGGACGAAGCTCGCCGCGCACGGTCGAGACCATCTGGTGCAGGGTCGGGTAGGTTTGCGTCTCGAACAGGCCGGCAGCCTGCACCGATCCGGTCACGCAGACGCGCCCCAGGTCATTGCGCAACAGATCGACGATCATCAGGTTTTCGGCGCGGTTCTTCTCGCACCTCGACAGCCCTTCGCGGACAGCCCGATCCTCCTCGGGCCTGGCCATGCGCGGCGCGGTGCCCTTCATCGGCATGGTTTCGATGACCCTGTCCTGACGGACGAAAAACAGTTCGGGCGAAAAGGAGAGCACCAGCCGGTCGCCGGTGTTGAGCATGGCCGACCAGGGCGAAGGCTGGCGGCGCTTCATGGCGACGTAGAGCGCCTCCGGCGAGCCGTCGAAGCTGAATCGGCAGCGCCCGGTGAAGTTGACCTGATAGACGTTTCCGGCGGCAATCTCTTCCCGCAGCCTGTCGATGCGCTGGCAGTACTCCGCCTCGCCCAGCTCAAAGCCGAATCCGGAAACGCGGTAGTTCCGCGCGGCGGCGAGCTCGTCCTCCGCGCCGATCCGCTCAGGCCCGATCCGCTCCGGAGCGCGATAAACGCCGAACCAGCCGAGCGGCGTCCGGTCATCGTCCGGCCAGGCGCAACCGGCAAGCGCCGGATCGAGCAGGCAGCCCGCCTCGTAGCCGAGCCATCCGGCAAGCGCGTAGCCCCGGTCGAGCCGCGATTCGAGCTGTGCGAACCACGCCGGCGCGTCGTCGCCGGAATGAAGCGTCATGATTTCAAGCGGATCGGTAAAGAGGAGGGAGTCGCCGTAGCGCGCGTCCGGGCAGGTGGATTCAAACCAGAGCGAGCCCGGCCTGGAAAGCTCGTCATACAAGGCCATCACTGCACCGAAGCCTTGAACACCACCGGTTTGCCGACCACCTCTTCAAGCCACTCCTTGTGCCCCTCCGCCGCCCAAAGCTCGATGTCGGGCTCGTTGCGGGCGAGGATTTCCAGCACGATCCGCTTTGGCTCATCATGCACCGTGATCGACTGGACGTTCTGCCGGTGCCCCCGTTCGAGGCCGTTGGCCACGCGCAGAATGCCCGCCAGCACATCGACCGCGCGCCGGTGCGAAGGCTTGAGCTGGCTGTAGAGCGGATGTCTTTCCGTGGGAGGCTGCTTGCGGTGATAGCGCGCGACGTTGCCGATAATGTCGATCTCGGCTGGAGCGAAGCCGCGCAAATCGCCGTTCATGATGATGTACTGGGAGTGCTTGTGGTGCGCCGAAATCGAGATAAACACGCCGATATTGTGCAACAGGGCGGCGTATTCAAGCAACTCGCGGTAATGCTGTTTGAGGCCGTGCAGCGGTTTGAGCTGGTCGAACAGCGCCAGCGAAAGCCGCGCCACCTGCCGCGAGTGCGGCTCGTGCCAGTCGCAGCGATGCGCCAGCTCAATGACGCTCTGGCGGCGGATATCGAGCTGGCCGCCAGCTTCGCGCCCCCGCACGGAGGCGATGTAGTGAATCACCATTCCCTCGCGCAAGGCGGAGCTTGAAATGACCACCTCCTTGAGGTTGAACACCCGGAAAATGACATCGAACAGAATCAGGCCCGGCACGATCAGATCGACCCGCTTCTCGTCGAGGCCGGTCAGCTTGCGACGCGCGGCCCGATCCATCGAAATCACCGAGCGGTAAAAGCTTTCGAACTCATGCCGGGTGAAACCGGTCTGGTTCAGCGCCTCCACGCCATCGGTGTCCGTGCCCGCGCCAATCATGCGGGCGATGTTTTCAGCGGTGCCTGACGAAGCGATCGCGCGGGTGACGCCAAGCTCGCGGGCCTTTTCGGCGGAATCGAAAATTTCGGAAGCAAAGAACTGCTCCAGCAGCTTCCGCTCGTTCTCCGAGACCGGATCGGAGGTCAGGAAGCGCTCCATCATCCTCGCCACGCCGATCTTGCGGCTTTCGAGCAGATGCACCCGGCTCTTGTCGGCAATGATGAACTCCACAGAACCGCCGCCAATGTCGAAGAGCAGATCGGGCTTGTCGCGAAAGGTTACGGCATTGCGCACGCCGTAATAGATGAACTGCGCCTCCTCCTTGCCCGAGATGATCTTGACCTCAAGGCCGATCTCGCGCCGAACCATGTCGATGAACTCCTGCCGGTTTTCAGCCTCGCGAATGGCGCTGGTGGCGAACGCAATGATGTTCCCGACGGGCACTTCACGCTGCGTGGCCAGCACCATGAAGTTCCTGAGCGCGGCCAGCCCGGCGGCCATCGAGCCGGGATCGAGCTTTTTGGTGGAGATGCTGCCCCGGCCGATACAGATCATGTCCTTGACCCGGTCGATCTCCACAATCCCCTTTTCTTCGCTCTCCTCGACAATGACCATGTGGAAGGAGTTGGTGCCGAGGTCGATAGCGGCTACCCTGAGCTTCTCTGTTGACATGCTGGTGAGAATGGTAACGAGATACTGTCGTGGATTAAAATAAGCCATTTACCCGAAAAACGCATTGTGAACCGCAAGGTGTTTCATGCGGGCTCCGAAGCGCGCTGGCGATCTTTTCTCATCCGGGTTTTTGAGTGTATATTCAGCCTGCACGAATCTTTCATCCGGCGGCGGATGACTAACCCCCCGAACCACCCTGGCCAGATGAGCCGATCGCTTAAAAACGCAAAGGTCAATACGAAGCGTGACAAGCTGCAATTCAGGTACGAATTCGCCCGCAAGGCCATCCATCTTTCCTCGCTCCTGATACCGCTGATCTACTGGCATATCGGCCAAAAACAGGCGCTGCTGATCCTCGCCCCGGTCACGGCCGGATTTCTGCTTGTCGATGTTCTGAAAAATGTTTTCCCCTCGCTGTCGGCCTGGTATCACTCGACCTTCGACGCCATGCTTCGCGACCATGAGCTGAACAAGGAGCGGCTGCACCTGAACGGCGCGACCTGGATCACCCTTTCGGCTTTCATCCTGATCGCCTTTTTCCCGAAAACGATTGCTGTCGCGGCCTTCGCGATGGTCGCCGTTTCCGACACCGTTGCGGCTCTGGTGGGCAAAAAGTACGGACGGCACCATTTCGGCCAGAAAAGCCTTGAAGGAAGCCTCGCTTTTTTTGTCAGCGCCCTGCCCATCGTGACTGTCATTCCGGGCATGCTCCTGCCGGTCGGCATCGTCATGGCGGTTGCCGGAACCCTCACCGAAGCCCTCGTGCTCAAAATCGGCGAATTCAGGATCGACGACAATCTCAGCGTGCCGCTGGCCGGAGCCATCGCCGGGCTGCTCTGCTACACCTGGTTTTTCCCCGAAGCGATGAACGCGCTCGTTCACTGACCGCCCCCTTCGACCGATGCAGACCCTCGTGACCGACCGGCCCGAAGAGGCCGCACGCCACCTCAACCGGGGCGAAACGGTCGCCTTTCCGACCGAAACCGTTTACGGCCTCGGTGCCGATGCGTTCAATCCGGAGGCTGTGGCCGGAATCTTCAGGGCAAAGGGTCGGCCTTCGGACAACCCGCTCATCGTGCACGTCGCCTCGCCCGGCAAGGTAGGCGAAGTCGCCAGCGAAATCGGCGAGAACGCCCGGCGGCTGATCGAATGCTTCTTCCCCGGCCCGCTGACCATCGTGCTCAAAAAACGCGACACGGTGCCTGAGATCGTCTCCGCCGGACTGCCAACCGTCGGCGTGCGCTGCCCCGCGCACCCGCAAGCCGCGGAGTTCCTGCGCCACTGCAAGCACCCGGTTGCCGCGCCGTCGGCCAACGTTTCGGGCCGCCCAAGCCCGACGGACTGGAAAACCGTGTATCACGACCTCGGCGGCAGAATCGGCTGCCTGTTGCGCGGCGAACCAAGCACCATCGGCCTCGAATCGACCATCGTCGATTGCTCCGTCGAGCCGCCGCGCCTGTTGCGCACCGGAGCCGTCAGCGTCGAAGCGCTCCGCGAGCTGGTGCCGGACATTCAGGTCGCGACAACCTGCAAGCCCGGCGAAGCCCCGAAAAGCCCCGGCCAGAAGTACCGCCACTACAGCCCCGAAGCCGAAATCGTGCTCGTCGAAACCCCGCCGCCAAGCCTG
This sequence comes from Chlorobiaceae bacterium, assembly GCA_016931495.1. Lineage (GTDB taxonomy): Bacteria > Bacteroidota > Chlorobiia > Chlorobiales > Chlorobiaceae > Chlorobaculum. The sequence goes on from JAFGER010000054.1 coordinate 15,133, forward strand.
CCCGCAGACCCGCCCGCCGCCTGGATCGGCCTCTCAACGCCGCCAGCCGGAGCCGCCAAATCGCTCCATTGCCGCGACATGGACGAATACGCCCGCGTCCTCTTCGGCTTTTTCAGAACCTGCGACGCAGAAGGGATACGAACGATCCATTGCGAACTACCGCCGGAGGAGGGGATCGGAAGGGCGATACGGGACAGGCTGGTCAAGGCGGCGGGACGGGGGTGAAACAAAAAATACTGTCCATTTATTTCTTTGTACCTATAGCCGACACCTATCGTTCCAGCCCCATCCCCTATCAAAACTTCAGCATCGCGCCGACTTGCCATGTCGCGGGCGAGGAGGTGTTGCGCAGGTCATTGCCACTGCTGTAAACTTCGCGGTCGTCGTACCAGGTGGTTTCGTATTTGGCAGTCAGGTTGAGGTTTTTCAGCGGCTCGTAGTCGAGCAGGATGAACCACGCTTTGCCCTTGCCGTAGTAGGTGCTGAGCGTATAGACCAGCGGGAGATCGTCTTCGTAGGCGTAAAGCGCCGCATCGTAACTTTCGGTATCGAAAAGGGCCAGGCGGGTTTTGAGCGTGAACGGGCCGCGCTTCCAGTTGATCTGCTGGTACAGGAGCCGCCCCTCTTCACGCTCCGTTCCGCCGACCAGAGAGTTCTCGACACTTTTGCAGGCAGCCCGCAACTTCAGGGTGAGGCTCGATGAACAGCGGGCCGTCACGTCGAGCTGCAACCGGCTGGTGGTTGTTGGCACCGGCATGACGTATTCCCGGTAGGTGTCGGGGCCGGTCTGCGTTTTGGTCTCCTCCTTCTCCTGGTGCTGGTACAAGCCCTCCAGCGTTATCGTCCGCCATGGTTGCCAGGTGGCATAGAGCCGGGCTTCGTGACCGGTTGAGGGCAGGGCGAATGTTTCCGGGTCGAATTCGGGAAACCGGAAAAGGTCATACGATGCGGCCAGGCTCAGGTTATCGAGCACCTCGGCCCTGAGGCCGGCGTAGAAACCCTCCTCGTTCGAGGCGTCGTCGCCCCGTTCGGCGAAGGCTCCGGCGAAGGGCGAGGCGTAATCGACGGCATACTCGCGCATCGAAACCACGCCGCTCACGCCTTTGGCCAGATCAGCCTGCGCTCCGGCAATCCACGACATCGCGCCCGGCTTCCCGGAAAAGGCGGCCTCGCCGAAGAGCTGGACATCGCGATACACCGCGCTGGCTTCGACCGACCCGAGCTGCCCGCCGTATTCGCCGCCGGGCCGGTCGAGCGGAAGCCCGTAACGGTAGGCGGCCCAGGTCGCGCCGATTGCGGCGCTCAGTTCATCGCTGCGGTAACGGTAGCGGAGATTGAGGCCGCCGACCCGCCGGGTGAGATTGCGCTTTTTTGCGATCTCGGACTCCGTGCGGTGATAGCCGGTCGTCAAGAGGCTGGTCACGACGCCTTCGTCGCTGATGCTCGCATCGACCTTGCCGGACGAGGCAAACGCGGTCATTTCAAACGCTCCGGGCGACAGCGTGACCGCCGCGCCCTGCAGAAATCCGTATTCCGCAGCCGAGCTGTAGAGACGAAGCGGGCGGGCAAGAAGCTGCACGCCGTCGATGGCGTCAGTGCCTTTGCTGAAGTAACGCCCCTGGCCAAAGAGCAGCCCCTGCCCGAAACTGAGCCGGTAGTTGCCGATGACCGCCTGGCTCATGATACCGATCCGTTTCAGGTGAACATTGAACGAAACGAAGTCCCCAAACGCCGCTTCACCAACATCGCTCTCCTGAAGCAGCGTAACGCCAAAGGTGGCGGTGCCCGCCTGAAGGCGGTTGTAGAGATGCCGGTTCTCACCGGCGTACTTGCCGTTTTCGACACCGGCGCGCGGCGGGCTTTCCCAGGAAACCCGGCTGATGAGGTTGCCGCGAACAGGTTGTGCAGCTCTTTTTTCAGGCATTTCTGCTGGCGGCTCGAACGAGAAAAATCTGGCAAGACGCTCTGCGCCCTTCCTGCCGATCACCTCTTCGAGGCCGGCTGCCGAAAGAATCGGCCCGCGCTGCTTGCGCCAGTCGATGATTTTGGCCGCATCGGCAGCGCTCAGGAGCGGCAGTTCGAGCAGCTCCTCTTCGGTGGCGAGATTGACCGGAATGCGCTGGCCGCGCAGCTCTTCGAGCACGCTGAACAGCTCCTCGACATCGCCTTCAGGCTCGGAACGGTCGAGCAGCTCTTCGACGGAATCGACCGCAAGAACCGGCAACGGCGCGAAAATGAACGCGCAGCAAAGCACCGCCGAAGCCAGTCGGCGGAACAGGGGGAATGGATGGAGCAACATCGTTAGGGGACGATGGTTTGGGAGAACAAGAGATCATGCGTTTGCCGGGCCAGCCCCAGCCATCAGGCTTCGTACCCGACAAACCGGCTACGCTAAAATATACTTATCCTTTACCGCACAACTTATAAAGATGTTCGACCTCCTTGCGGGACAGGTAACGCCACTCGCCACGCCGGAGCTCTCCGGGGGTCAGCCCGGCGTACGCCACGCGGTCGAGGCGCTTGACCTCGAAGCCCAGCGTGCTGAACATGCGCCGCACCTGGTGGTTCTTGCCCTCGTGGATGCTCACGAGCACACTCATGCCGTCGTCGAGAATTTTTGCCCGGCACGGACTCACCTTTTCGCCGGTGTCCTTGAGCCTCATGCCGCCGGTCAGCTTCTGGAGCATCGACGGCGGGAACTTCGCGTCGAGCGCCGCGAGATACTCTTTCTGCACGAGCGACGAGGGGTGCATCAGCCGGTGGGCCAGCGTGCCGTCGTTGGTGAGGATGAGCAACCCGGTACTCTTGCGGTCAAGCCGACCGACCGGAAAGACCCGCTCGGGCACATCGACGAAATCGAGAATCTGCTGCCGGTCGCGCTCGTCGTGGCTCGTGGTGATGACGTTCCTTGGCTTGTTGAAAAGGATGTAAACCTTCCTGGCCTCCGGCTTGGCCAGCTCCCGCCCATCGACGATCACCTCGTCACGGCGCGGGTCGATCATCAGGCCCGGCTCAACGGCAATGCTGCCGTTGACGTGCACCCGCCCTTCGAGCACCATCTGGTCGGCCGCCCGGCGCGAGGCAATGCCGCACATGGCCAGATATTTGTTGATCCTGACCTTCTCATCCTGAGCGGACTGCTTCATTCGGGTGCCTCCATTTGGGCGGTTTCATCACCATCCGCCGACGGCACCACGCCCCCGGCGGCCAGATACTCCTGCTCTTCGTGCTCACGAAGTATCTCTTTTATTTCACGTAACTTGGGAAGATCCTTCAGGCTCGGCAGGTGGAACAGGTCGAGAAAAGCGTCCGTCGTGCCATACTGCAACGGCCTGCCGGGCGAGTCCGCCCGTCCGCGCACCTCGACGAGGCCGCGCGAAAGCAGCCGGTCGATGGCGTAGTCGGGACTCACGCCGCGAATCTGCTGGATATCGCCCTTGGTGACCGGCTGGTGCCAGGCAACCACGGCAAGCACTTCCAGCATCGAGCGAGAAAGACGCCGCTGAATGACCGGCGCAAGAAGCTGACGGACAAGATCACCGTAATCCGGATCGGTCAGAAAGCGGTAACCGCCTGCGAGAAAATGGATGCGGAAGCTCCGTCCGGTCGCCTCGTACTCCCGGTTCAGCGCCCCGACAGCCGATTCAAGCGCTGCATGGGTGAGCTCACCGCCGATAATCTGGCAAATGGTCTGCGAAGTGACGGGTTCTTCGGAAGCGAAGATGAGCGCCTCGACGGACTGGAGAAGCTGTCGGTCCTGTTCCTGCACGATGGCTGACGACGTTTGGTGCCAAGAAGCCTGTGCGGCTCAGGGGCAGCACTCTTTCCGGCGGGCCGTCGAGAATTCGCCATCGATGCCGAGGCCCTGCTCGTAGGCATACCACAGCTCCTGGCACGGGAAGTTGCACTCGTAGAGCGCCTTGCCGATGATGACCGAATCGACGCCGTACTTTTCAAGCGAACGGAGCTTGTGCAGGTCCTCGGAGCTGGTCACGCCGCCCGACGCGGTCACCTTCATGCCAGCCTTCTCGGCGAAGCGCTTGGTGCTCTCGTAGCCGACCCCCTGCAACATGCCGTCGCGAGTGATGTCGGTGTAGATGATGCGCTCGACGCCAAGCTTCTTCATTTCGGCGGCAAGCTCGTAATCCTGCATGTTGGCGCTCTCGGTCCAACCCTTGATTTTGGGAACGCCGTTCTCGGCATCGATGCCGACGACGATCTGCGAGGAACGGTACTTTTTGAGCAGCTCGGCGATGAGGCCGGGATTGGTGACCGCCGCGGAACCGATGACCACGCGGCTGACGCCGATTTCAAGATACTTCTGGACCGCCTCGACGGAGCGGATGCCGCCGCCGACCTGGATCGGAATATCGAGCAGCTCAACAATCTCACGGATCTTGTCGAAATTGACCATCTCTCCGGTCAGGGCCGCATCGAGATCGACCACGTGGAGCATCTTGGCGTTCTGTTTCCGCCAGATGACGGCCATGTCGGCGGGATTGTCGAGATAGATTTTCTTCTGGGCGAAATCGCCCCTGGTCAGCCTGACGCACTTGCCTTCCTTGATATCGATAGCGGGTATGATCAGCATAGCGTATAAACCTCGTCAACTTAAAACTCTGCAAAATTCTTCAACACCTGCAAGCCCGCTTCGGAGCTCTTTTCGGGGTGGAACTGAACTGCGAAAATACCATTTTTTTCAATGGCCGAACAAAACTTTTTTCCGGCGTATCCGGTCGTGGCGGCAATGCTTTCGGGATCGTCCGGGCTGCAATAGTAGGAGTGAACGAAGTAGAACCACGACCCGTCGGGAATGCCGCGGAAAAGCACCGAATCGTCGCGGCTATATTCGACCGTGTTCCAGCCGATTTGCGGAATCTTGTCGGTGGCGCTCTGAAAATGGAGCACCTTGCCGGCCACGAGGTCGAGCCCTTTGTGCGCGCCCATCTCCTCGCTTTCGCTCAGGAAAAGCTGCATGCCGAGGCAGATGCCGAGCACGCTGCGGCCTTTATCGACATGCTCCCTGATCGCATCGCCGAAGCCGTACCGGCTGAACGCCTCCATCGCCGGGCCGAACGCCCCCACGCCTGGAATGAGCACCTTTTCGAAGCGACTCATCTCCGAAGCCCTGTCGCTGACAACCGCCTCGATACCGAGATACTCGAAAGCCTTGTGCACCGACCTGAGATTTCCGGCGCCGTAGTCGGCAATAAACACCATGAACAGAAAATTAAACGTGAGTGATGACCTCCGGGTGGAGAAAAAAGCGTCCGCAGGTCGAAAAAGCGTGAACACGGCTTTTAATTAAGAAGTTCTTGCCGTATTATACAACCTTCCGTTGGCTTTCATTCTGCATTTCATTCCGAACTTCCCTGAAAGCCATTCCAATCCACATACCACGAGAAATCGAAAGAACAATGTACAGGATTGTTTCTGTTATTTTTTTAGCTGAAAATATTAAAAAATTCGAAATCGAGGCCCCGATGATCGCAAAAAAGCGCAAGGCGGGCCAGTTCGTCATCGTCAGGATCAACCCGAATGGTGAGCGCGTTCCGCTGACCATCGCCGATTCCGATCCCGAAAAGGGCACCATCACCATCATCGCGCAGGGCGCGGGCAAATCGACCCGCGAGCTGAACCTCAAGGAGGCAGGCGACTCGATCGCCGATGTGGTCGGCCCGCTCGGCACTCCCTCGCATATCGAGAACTTCGGTACGGCGGTCAGCATCGGCGGCGGCGTCGGCACGGCCATCGCCTACCCGACGGCCAAGGCGCTCAAGGAGGCGGGCAACTACGTCATCACCATCAACGGCGCCAGGACCAAAGAGCTGGTGATCCTCGAAGACGAGATGAAAGCGGTCAGCGACGAGGCCTACATCACCACCGATGACGGCTCGTACGGCTTCAACGGTTTCGTCACCCAGAAGCTTCAGGAGCTGATCGACTCCGGCAAAAAGATCGACTTCGTGCTGGCCATCGGCCCGATTCCGATGATGAAAGCCGTGGCCGAGGTCACCCGCCCGCACGGCATCAAAACCGTCGTCAGCCTCAACCCCATCATGATCGATGGCACCGGCATGTGCGGCGGCTGCCGCGTCACGATCGGCGACGAGATCAAGTTCGCCTGCATCGACGGCCCTGAATTCGACGCCCATCTGGTCGATTTCAAAAACCTGGCCGACCGGAACAGAATCTACCAGCACGAAGAGAAAGAGGCCGGCGAGGCTTTCGAGCACGCCTGCAAGCTGCACGGACAGGGCTGAGCACGGCTTCGGCAACAATTTTTCACCTGTAGCGCCACCTTTCCGGAGCCGTCTCGGCGGCATCCGGCCGGATGGCTTTTCATGGAGGGCTCCACTAAAAAGTGTCATGAGCGGCCCGAGTGCAAGGCGGCTGGAGCGCAGAAACCGGAGCGTACACGGAGTACGTGAGGATTTCGAGCAC
>JAFGER010000055.1 GCA_016931495.1 Chlorobiaceae bacterium
CGCCGGGCGCAGCGGCATCTACATGGGCTTGTGGGGCACAGCGCAGAGCCTCGCCATCTTCATCGGCCATTCGAGCGCGGGGGTGATTCGCGACCTGGTTTATCACTTTTCAGGCAACCACATGCTGGCCTACGCGGGGATTTTTGTGCTTGAAATCATCGCCTTCACCATCTCCAGCCTGGTATTGCCGCACGTCTCTCGCGAGGCGTTCGAGGCGGAGAGCGCCGCGAAAATGTCGGAACTCGAATCTGCCGCCGAGGCGGGCTGATCGTTATTGATCCTGCAACAAAAAATCGCAATCTTCTAAAAGAAGAGATTGGGCTAAAGCCTATATTTATAATGTCTTAACCGGAAGCCCCGGACTAAAGTCCGGGGCAATTGTTTAAGAGTTTCAATGGCCGGGGTAATAAAAAGGAGCATTGCCATGAACTACGTTTTCGGACCGGTCTCATCGAAACGCCTCGGCCAGTCGCTCGGCGTCGATCTTTTGCCAGCCAAAAGCTGCACGTGGAACTGCATCTATTGCCAGCTTGGCCGCACAAAGGAGTATGTGACCGAGCGCCGTGAATTTTTTCCGAAGGAAGATATTCTCGCCGAGATTCTCGAAACGGTGAGGAGTGGCAAGAAGATCGACTGGATCACCTTTGTCGGTTCCGGCGAGACGACGCTCTACAAGGGACTCGGCTGGCTGATCTCCGAGGTGAAAAAGGCGACGGAAATTCCGGTGGCAATCATCACCAACGGCTCGCTGCTCTCTCTGCCCGAGGTGCGCCGGGAGCTGCTCGAAGCTGACGCCGTGCTGCCGTCGCTCAACGCCGGTTCGCCGGAGCTGTTCGAGCGCATCGACCGGCCCGCGCCGGGCTTCACCTTCGAGCGGCACGTCGAGGGGATTCGGCTTTTCCGGCAGGAGTATAAAGGGAAGCTCTGGGTTGAGGTGATGCTCATCAAAGGCGTGAACGATTCGGAGGAGGCGCTCGGCGAACTTGCGGCAGTGCTCTCAGGCATCAGGCCGGACATGATCCACCTCGTCCTTCCGACCCGCCCCGCGCCCGAAAGCGTTGTCGGCATTCCGGACGAAGAGCGGGTTCAGCGCGCGGTCTTTGTCCTTTCCGCCGCCGCCCCGGTGCTGAATCCAGCCAAGGGCGAAATGAACCTCGATTCGGCGGAGAACCTGCCCGACACCGTTGCCTCCATCGCCTCGCGCCACCCGGTGCAGGAGCGCGAACTCCAAGCGGCGCTCGGCAAGCTCTTCGGCGGCGACGCAGCAAAAATCCGCGAAGCGATGGGCGAACTGCTCGCCTCGGGTCGCTTCGAGAAAGTCCGGCAAGGCGGCGAGCTGTACTGGATCATCAAGGCGTGAAGCCGCTCCCGTTCAGCCTCTGGCCTTCGTTTCGCAGTAGCGCTTGATTCCTCTGAGGATGGTGGGCAGATCCTGGCTTTGCACAAAGCTCACCAGGAACTGCGGGGCGAAGAAGCCGGGCTTGATCTCCGCCCGGTAGGTGAGCAGAGTGCCCGGTTCGCCGGCGCCATCGGCGGCCTCAAAGCGCCACTCGCCTTCATAAATCTCGAAATCGCCGCTGATCTGGGAAAAGTAAAGGCGTTCCGGATAGACCTCCTCCACCCTGAGCCTGAAATGCACGATCTTCTCGAAGATGAAAATGCCCGATTTGCCCGACTGGTCGATCACCTTGACGTGGTTGTTCTGTTCGACCAGCCTGCTTGCAACCACCTTGGGCATCGTTTCGTGCAGATGATTGTAATCGGTCAGCATTCCCCACACAACCGACGGATCAGCAGCGATGAAGACGCTGCCCTGTGCGCCGATCACGCCCTCCGGAAGCCAGTCAAGATCGATGAGAATTTCGCCCTGCATGAGCTTTGCCGTTTGTTCGGGAGTGCGTGCCATAGCGGAGGAGTTTGAGGGTTTCCTGTCAGCCGGAGAAGAGCGTAACGCCGTTTATGCAATGTAGGGCTTGAATCCTTCAGGCGCAAAAATCGCAGGTTCAGGCGTTCGCTTCGCGTTTCAATCCACCGCGTTCAGCGGTTCGGCGTGGACGATGATGCGCGAGGTTTCGGGGAGCGCCTGGTAGATCAGGCTTTCGAGGCGGTTGGTGAGGGTATGGGCCTCCGAGAGCGAAATGTCGCCGTCGAAGCTGCAATGCAGCGTGATGCAGGGTTTGTTGTGGCCCGAAACGAGAATATTGACCGCGTGGACGTCCCGGATGCCGGGAATTGCCGCAGCGGCCTGGCGGATGATGGCCGTGATTCGCGCTTCCGTTCCGGGGTCGGCGGGCCGGGCGTTGCGCTCCACGCTGTTGAGCGGATCGAGATGGATGCACAGGTTGATCTGTTCGTTGAATTCGCGGTGCAGCTCCTGTTCCAGTTCGGAAACCATGTCGTGCGCTTTGCGGATCGTCAGGCGGCTGTCAACCTCGACGTCGAAGGTGATCTGTTTCCGTTCGACTGAAAACGAGGTCTGAATGTTGTGCGCGTGCAGTCCGCGTCTGGTGGTGACGGCGTGAATCCGTTCGGTGACGGTTTCGTTGTCAATCGTGACCGGCCGGGCGTTGACCGTGATGTCGCTTTCCGGAATTTCCTGCTTGAGGCGCCGTTCGGTTTCGATGCAGATTTCCGCCACTCTTTCTTGCGGAAGGGTGCGGCTGACGGCAATGGTGAGGTCGATGAAGATGAACGGTCCGGCCGGTTTGATGCGCAGTTTCCGGATGCCAGCCACGCCCGGCACCTTTCCGGCAATCTGTTCGATCTGCTCGGCAAGGCCTTCCGGCGCCGCGTCAACCAGCACGTCAAAGGTTTTGCGGCCAAGCTTCCAGGCTGCATGACCGATAAGCAGCGAGACGACGATGGCTGCCGCCGCATCGGCCCATGCAATTCCCAACGCCACGAAGCCGAGTCCCGCAAGTACCACCGCCGAGGAGAGAATGTCGGAGGTGAAGTGCAGCGCGTCGGCTTCAAGCGCCTGGCTTCTGGTCTCCCTTGCCACCCGCTTCAGCGCGATCGAGCGCGAAAGATCGACCAGAATCGAGATAACCATCACGGCGATGGCGTACCAGGTGACCTCGATCTCCTGCGTGCCGTGCCTGAGCCGTTCAAGCGCCTCGGAGATGATCCAGAACGAGGTGAGCAGCAGGATGACGGTTTCAATCAGCGCCGTGAAGCTTTCGACCTTGGTGTGGCCGTAGTGGTGTTTGGTATCGGCGGGCCGGTCGCTGACCCTGACGGCCAGCCAGGTGAGAGCCGCCGCGCCGAAATCCATGATCGAATGCGCGGCTTCGGAGAGAATGCCGATACTGCCGGTCATGAGGCCGACCACCAGTTTCATGGCGCTCAACAAGAGGCTCGCCACCACCGAACTGAGGGCGACGCTCTGCTTTTTCTGTTCGCGGGTGCTCATCTGAAATGCTGAAGAGGGGATTTTTTCATGCCCAAAGGTAACGATTTGCCGGAAATCCGCCACTGCCCGGCGGAGCGCTTGCGTGGCAGTCCGGCCGTTTCAGCAGATGCGGAACGCGCCCGCGGCCAGTTTCCGGCTGAACGTTCCGATGCTGTCGAGTTCGCGGTCGATGATGGCGGCGGCCTGCCGTTTCAGTTCGGTGAAGTCGGCATCCGGCTCGGGCGTGATTTGCGCCGAGGCGACCAGCGGCCGGTCAACCGGCTTGCCGATCTGGCTGCACAGCGAGACCACGACTTCCCGCACGCCCGCCAGCTCGCGGTGGATGGTTCCGGCCAGCTCGTGGCTCAGGATGTTGTAGATCTTGCCGACGTGGTTGACCGGATTTTTTCCGGCAGCGGCTTCGGTGGTTTGCGGCCGGTTGAAGGGAATGAGGCCGCTGACCCGGTTGCCGCGCCCGACCTGCCCGCAGTCGCCGCCTTCAGCCGAGGTGCCGAGCACGGTGAGGTACATGCCGCCCTCGCCGCGAGAGGGATCGTCGAGGGTGTTGATGTCGATCGAGACCGAATCGAACCGGTGGTTCCGGCTTGCGATGAAGTTCTGAAGCTCCTCGCGCAGGGCGGCTTTCCGCTCGAAATAGCGCGCCGCATCAGTCACGAAACGATCCACGAAGGCGATGGCCACCGTCAGCGTCAGGCTCCTGTGGAAGCGGTAGCCCATGATCTTGATGTCTTCGCCCGCTTCGGGGAAGCGCTCCTTCAGGGCGGCGGAGTTGAGATGCTGCTCGGCGGCGAGCACGATGCGCTCGGTTTCGCTGAAGGGCGCGTAGCCGACGCCGACCGAGGTGTCGTTGGCGCCGATCACTTTCCGGGCAAAAGCGTCGGTCAGCTCCGGCGAGCCGGGCTTGATTTCGTTCTGGAAAAGCAGGTGCCCGTCGGGATCGACAAAGCGGAGGTGCTCGCTGATCCAGCGCTTCGCGGCGGCTTCGGCAATGTCGCCCACCGGCACGAACTGGCCGTTGCAGGTGTAGGTTGCCCGGTCGCCGAAGATAAGCTTCATCGGTTCGAGGATCAGGCCCCCGCCCGGCTTCGGCATGCTCCGGCCCGCCACGAGCAGTCCCTTGTCGATGTTGTGGTGGCAGATGTGGCCGAAGTGCTGTTCGTAGTAGCCGCACAGATCGACGCAGACCGCTTCCATGATCGAGTCGCAGATCGTGTCGGGATGGCCGACCCCTTTGCGCTCGACCAGCTCGATCGGCTGCTCATCCATCGGGATGGCGAAAGCCCGCTCTATCGTGATGTTTCTCGGAGTGTTCATGGTTGCTTTCCTTGCCGGATCGTGAGATCGGGTGGGGGAGTGAAACAGGTTATCTGTATAGAAAAAATATACGGATAACCTGTATGCGGGGCAACTCCGGGCGGCGGTCAGGGAGTTTTGGGCGATCCGGCTGGCTGTTCGTCAATTTTGGTGGCCAGCACCTTGTCGATGCGCTTGCTGTCCATGTCGATCACTTCGAGCCTCCAGCTCTCCCAGAAGGTGATGTCGCCGGTTTGCGGCATCCGTCCGAGCAGCCACATGATCATGCCGCTCAGGGTGTGATAGACCCCCTTCTCCTCTTCGGGCACATAGCGCAGGTCGAGCTTGTCCTTCAGCTCCGGCACGGGAATCAGGCCGTCGAGCAGCCACGAGCCGTCCTCGCGCTGCACGGCCCAGGAGTCTTCGAGGTTGCGCGGTACGAATTCGCCCGTGACCGCTTCGAGCAGGTCCTGCAAGGTGACCAGCCCCTGGATTTCACCGTACTCATCGACGACGAACACCATCTGCGTACCGGAGGTTCTGAAATGGTCGAGCAGCTCCATGCCGGTCAGGGTTTCGGGCACATAGACGCAGGGTTGCAGGTGCGCCGCCAGGTCGATCACGCCGCCCTTGATGGTCTGGGCGAGCAGCTGCTTGGCATTGACCACGCCGAGCAGCGACTGCAAGCCGTTGTGGCAGACCGGAAAGCGCGAATGCTCCGACATGCCGACCCGCTGCATGTTCTCTTCGACCGAGAGCGCCGTGTCGAGATAGACGATGTCCGCCCGCGGCACCATCAGCGAACCGAGTTGCCGGTCGTCGAGGCGGAACACGTTGCGCACCATCTCGTGCTCCTGCTGCTCGATGATGCCCGCCACCGAGCCCTCTTCGAGCAAGGCGTGAATCTCCTCCTCGGTGACGCTCGGCTGGGCCAGGTCATGCTTGCCCATGATGCGGAGCAGGGTGTCGGTCGAGACGGAAAGCAGCTTCACGAACGGCCTTGTCGCCGCGGAGAGAAGCTGCATGGGCCGGGCCACGAAGCAGGCGATGCCTTCGGGATTGGTCTGGCCGAGCCGCTTGGGCACCAGTTCGCCGATGACGATGGTCAGGTAGGTGACCGTGATGACCACGATCGCCGTTGACACGACACGGCTGATTTCTGTATCGAGGCCCAGGGATTGAAACATGGCTGCAAGCGGCGGCGCGAGCGATGATTCGCCGACAATACCATTGAGAACGCCGATGGCCGTAATGCCGATCTGGATGGTGGAGAGGAATCTGGTCGGTTCCTGTCCGAGACGGATGGCCAGTTCAGCCGCCTTGTTGCCTTCGTCGGAAAGTTTTGACAAACGCGAGCGCTTGGCGGTTATCAGAGCCATCTCCGTCATCGCGAAGAGGCCATTGAGAAGGATCAGAAAAAAAAGAATAAGAATTTCCATGTACTTGAATCAGGTGAACAAACCATCTCTTTTCCGGAAAACAGAGACGCTTAACGGACATAATACGTTAATGGAGGCATATTATAAAAAAGGGTTTCCGGGGGCAGGTGACGGGGAGAAGAGCGCGAACGTTAGTGACGAGCGAGGAGCTTAAAAAGCAGGCAAAAAAGAAGCTCCTCCGAAAGCGAGAGAAAAGAAAAGGGGCTGATCTCAAGCCATGACATCGAAGGAGCAGTGAATAAATTACTTCAATATAGTCGGGGAGGTTTATAAACCAAGAATTTCTGGCGTATGTAGAGGGATCGGCAACGGCAGAGCAACATGAACGAGTGGCCCAAAAGAATAGCCATCGATCCCGGGAGTCGAGGCGGATCTTCTTGTATCCGTGGATTGCGTATAAGGGGCACCTCTAAAAAGTGTCATGAGCGGCCCGAGTGCAAGGCGGCTGGAGCGCAGAAACCGGAGCGTATACGGAGTACGTGAGGATTTCGAGCAC
>JAFGER010000056.1 GCA_016931495.1 Chlorobiaceae bacterium
GTGTACTTCGGGGTGGTCTGGCCTTCCCAAGGATGCAGCCCCGCGTCGCTGCCGTTGCTGTAGGTGTACCAGCTGTGGGCGATCTCCTCCTTGATCTGCGACATGTCGCGCGGATCGACGTCGAGCACCGTCGTAAGGTCTTTGCCCATGATGACGCCGCGCGGCCACAACAGCTTCCGGTAATCGTCGAGCGTGGTTTCCGGGAAGTCGCCGTAGCTCATGAAGTTGCCCAAGCCGCCGCCGTACAGCCAGCCCTTGTAAAAGCCGGCGATGGCGATAAGGTCGGGAATATAGACCTGGTCGATGAACTCCTGCGTGCGGTCGATAATCGTCTTGACCATCGCGAGCCGCTCGATGTTGATGGCCGTGTCGCTGTTCGGATCGATGGCGCAGGCCATGCCGCCGACCACGTAGTTGGGATGCGGGTTCTTGCCGCCGAAGATGGTCTGGATCTTGACGATCTCCTTCTGGAAATCGAGCGCTTCGAGGTAGTGCGCCACGGCGATCAGGTTCACCTCCGGAGGCAGCTTGTAGGCCGGATGGCCCCAATAGCCGTTGGAGAAGATGCCGAGCTGGCCGCTCTCGACGAAGGCCACGAGGCGTTTCTGCAAATCCCTGAAGTAACCGACCGAGGACTTCGGCCACGAGGAGATGCTCTGCGCGATCTGTGAAGCCTGAGCGGGATCGGCTTTGAGGGCGCTGACCACATCGACCCAGTCGAGCGCGTGCAGATGGTAGAAGTGCACCAGATGATCCTGCGTCTGCTGCGTGGCGTTCATCAGGTTGCGGATGATACGGGCGTTTTTGGGAACTTCAATCCCCAGCGCATCCTCGACGCACCGGACCGAGGCGAGCGCATGCACCGTCGTGCAGACACCGCAGATGCGTTCGGCGAAGGCCCAGGCGTCGCGCGGATCGCGCCCCTTGAGAATCACCTCGATACCGCGCCACATGGTGCCGGTGCTCCAGGCCTCCTCGATGACGTTGGCATCGTTCATCCTGGCCTCGATTCTCAGATGCCCCTCGATACGCGGAATCGGATCGACAACGATTTTTTTCGGCATATCTGTTACTCCTTCGATTTTTGTTCAGATTCCTTGCCGTCACCCCGATGCTTGATTGCCGTCACGGCTGCATGCGCGGCTGCCCCGGCAGCGGCAGCGCCGAGCGCCACCATGCCGATCTTGTCGGCGGTCGAATCGGTGCCGAACAGATCAACCTCGGCAAGGCGCGTGTAAAATGGCCCCTTGTCCCAGAAATTCGGCTCGGAACAACCGATGCAGGGGTGACCGGAACCGATGGGAAAGCTGGTGCCCTCGTTCCACTGGATCTTTGAGCAGGAGTTGTAGGTGGTCGGCCCCTTGCACCCCATTTTGTAGAGGCACCAACCCTTGCGGGTCGATTCGTCGTCGAACGACTCGACGAACATGCCTGCATCGAAGAAGGAGCGGCGATAGCATTTGTCGTGAATCCGGGTGCTGTAGAACGCTTTCGGTCGTCCCATGCGATCCAGCTCGGGAAGCGTGCCAAAGGTGTGCACATGGGTAATCACGCCGGTCATCACCTCGGCGATGGGCGGACAGCCCGGCACCTTGACGATCGGCTTGTCCTTGATGATCTTGTCGATGGGCTGCGCCCCGGTGGGATTCGGATCGGCGTTCTGCACGCAGCCGAATGAGGCGCAAGCCCCCCAGGCGATCACCACGGCAGCATCAGCGGCCGTCTCCCTGACCACATTCAGAAACGAATCGCCGCCAACCATGCAATAGACTCCATCATCCCTGGTGGGCACATTGCCCTCGACGGCAAGGATGTACTGTCCCTTGTAGTCCTTCATGATCTGCTTGCGCACCGCTTCGAGCTGATGGCCCGCAGCCGCGCTCAGGGTATCGTCGTAATCGAGAGAGATCATGTTCATGATGACATCGGCGACGATGGGATGGGAGGAGCGGATGAAAGATTCGGTGCAGCAGGTGCATTCAAGGCCGTGAAGCCAGATGACAGGAGTGCGGGGTTTGGTCTCCATGGCATGGACGACCTTTGGCAGCATCGATGGCGCAAGACCGAGAGCCACCGAAGTGAGGCTGCAAAACTTCAGGAAATCCCTTCGGGAGAGGCCTCGTGACTGAAACACCTCCGCGAATGTCTGCTTTTGTGGCATGGAAACCTCCGTGGATAATGAAAGATTTTCACGGTATCCGGGGAAAAGAGGCTGTTGCGATGCTTTTCCTCAACTACCGGCCTGGCATCACGCGATTTTTATAGATCAAATATACATAACGATTGTTATTCCCAAAAACCCGGACGACAGGATTTTTGTTGACTTCCAAAATTCGTAGCAAGAAAAAAACCCGGTCAATCGCTGGAATTGACCGGGCTTTCAAGACTCCACACGGAGCGTATGGCGCTGATGTTCAGTTCAGGATCGTACCGAAAATCACCGATGAGTAGTGCGCAAAGTTGGCGATCGGCTGGAAAAACAGACCGAAATAGAGCGTCAGGATCATGAGCGTCGCCGTTACGAGCTTGGCGCCAATTCCGGTTTCAGCGACGCCTTCCTCGGGTTTTTCGGACTCTCTGAGGTACATGTTGAGCGGAATCAGCATGTAGTAGAAGAGCGAGATGACGCTGGTCAGAATACCGATCAGGGCCAGCCACATGAAGAGGCTTCCCTTGGCCAGCAGCGCCGAAAAGATCATGAGCTTGCCGATGAAACCGAACGTGGGAGGAAGGCCGACCAGCGAAATCAGGAACACCGTGAGCGCGGCTCCGGCCAGCGGCATCTTCTTGCCGAGACCTTTGTAGTCTTCGAGGTTCTCGCTTCCGGTACGGTTGGCGATGATGATCACCACATAGAACGCTCCGTAGTTCATCAGGAGATAGGAGGCCAGATACACCAGCGTGGCCTGGGTGCCCAGCGTATCCATCGTGATGATGCCCAGCAGAAGGTAACCGGCATGGGCGATGGATGAGTAGGCCAAGAGACGCTTGACATTCTTCTGCCAGATGGCAACCACGTTGCCGTAAATCATCGAGGCGGCCGAGATGACCATGAGAATCATGAGCCAGTCGATCTTCAGCATATCCTCGTATCCGGGAATGCCCTGCGGGATGGCCACATAAAAGAATCGCATGAGCATGGCGAAACCGGCGGCCTTCGAGGCAACGGAGAGATAGGCGGTCACCGGAGTCGGCGCGCCTTCATACACGTCGGGGCTCCAGAAATGGAACGGCACGGCGCCCATCTTGTAACCGAGACCGGCGATGACCAGTAGCGAAGCGAGAATCATGACCAGGGGATCGTAGCCGTGCGCGGTGAGCATCATGTTGACCCTGAGCAGGTTGGTCTCGGCGGTCATGCCGTAGATCAGCGAGAAGCCGTACAGCAGCATACCCGATGAAACCGCACCGTACACAAGGTACTTCAGGGCAGCTTCCGCGGAGCGCTTCTCGCGCTTGAGGTAACCGGTCAGCGCATAGGCCGAAAGACTGACCAGCTCCATCGCAAGGAACAGCATCAGCATTTCGTTCGAGGAGGCCATCATCATCATGCCGACAACCATGCCCACCGTCAGTGCATAGTACTCGCCCATGCCCGACTCGTGCTTTTTGAGCGTGTCGTCGATCATGGTGGTCAGCACGGCCAGAACGCCGGAGGCGATGAAGAAGTACTTGAAAAAGATGCCGAAGCGGTCAAGCGCGTACAGGCCGAAGAAGAACTCCGTATCAGGCATCGCGTGCTGCTGATAGACAAAGTACAGGCCGCCGAGAAGACCGGCAATCGTTACCGTCCCGAGAAGCCTGCTGTTCTTCCTGCCTGTCACCAGATCGAGAAGAATCAGCACCAGGAACAGGCCCGACATATAGATTTCAGGGATAAAATATCCGGCACCGCTCTTGAGCGTCGAGATGATACTCTGTATTTCAGCGCCTGATGGCATTTCGAACATAGTGCTCAAACGTTTATTCTTTTTACTTGGATAACCGGATCAATGCATAGCCGTCATGGCAACCGGGCCGAGAATCTCGACAAGCTTGTTGATGCTGCTGGTGAGCATTCCCATCACCGGCATCGGATAGACGCCGAGCACGATGACGATGACCGTCAGCGGAACAAGCATGGTCAGTTCGCGAGCATCGAGATCGAGCTTGCCCTTCCAGTCATGGAAATGAATGTGCTCGTGACCGTGGCTGTCAACTTCAAGATCGTACAGGGCATCCGGCTTGCGCTTGCCTAGGAACATGCGCTGCAGCGACCAGAGCAGGTAGGCCGCACCGAAGACGATACCGAGCACCGAGACGATGGCGATCGGGCGGGTGACCTCCGCGCTGAAAGCGCCGACGAACACGAGAGCCTCGGAGATGAAGCCGGACAGGCCGGGCAGACCGAGCGAAGCGAACCAGGCAACGGTCACCAGGCTGGCATAGACCGGCATGTAGCTGGCCAGTCCGCCGAACTTGTCGATCTGGCGGGAGTGAGCGCGGTCATAGATCACGCCGACCAGAAGGAAGAGCATGGCGGTAATGGTACCGTGGTTGAACATCTGGTAGAGCGCACCGATCATGCCTTCGGTGTTGGCCGCGGCCAGACCAAGCAGGACGTAACCCATGTGGCTGATCGACGAATAGGCGACCATTTTCTTCAGATCCTGCTGGGCAAGGGCACAGAACGCGCCGTAGATGATGTTGATCGCGCCGAACACGCCGATAACATAGAGGCCGGCCTGGAACACTTCCGGGAAAAGCGGGAAGTTGATTCGCATCATGCCGTAAGTGCCAAGCTTCAGCAGCACGCCGGCAAGGATAACCGAAATCGGAGTCGGAGCCTCGACGTGAGCGTCAGGCAGCCAGGTGTGGAACGGGAACATCGGAACCTTGATGGCGAAACCGATGAACAGAACGATGAAGGCGATATATCTCCAGGTGGTGCTGTCAGGGCCGAGAATGGCGCCCTTGATATAATTGGCCTGGTCGGCCATGGCGACGAGGCTGAAGGTATGATGACCGGTCAAGGGATCGATAACGCTGAAATAGAGACCGATCATGACCAGAAGCATGAACACCGAACCGAACAGCGTATAGAGGAAGAACTTGATGGCTGCATATTCCCTGTTCGGGCCACCCCAGATACCGATAAGGAAGTACATCGGCAGAAGCATCAGCTCCCAGAACACATAGAAGAGGAAGAAGTCGAGCGCGACAAAGCATCCCATCATGGCGGTGCTGAGCAGGTTGTACAGGATGAAGTAGCCTTTGACCTGCTTCTGGATCGGCCAGCTCGACAGCACGCCGATGATCGAAATCAGCGCGGTCAGGAGCACCATCGTGATCGAAATGCCGTCAACGCCGAGGAAGTACTCGATGTTCAGCGGGCCGAACGAGCCGAGGTTAAGCGTGATCCACGGAAGACGCTCGACCATCTGGAAAGAGCCTTCCGGCGACCCTCCGGGCGCGGCCACGATACCGGCCATCGTGGGATCGTATTGGCGCCAGATGAGGAAGGCGACCACCCCCTGCGCCAGAGCGGCCACGAGCGACACGATCCTGATGATCTGCTTCTGCGACGCGGGCACAGCCAAAATGATAAGTCCGGCAATGATCGGCAGAAATACAATTAAGCTCAGCATGTTCAGTACCTGTTATGTTCGGAGATAAATTAAATCGTTCGGTTATTTGATGAATTGCGTGATGAACCAGGCAAACGAGCCCAGAACCGCAACAACCACCATGACCATGTAGGTCTGCACCTTGCCCGTCTGGATCTTTCTGAAGACGGCGCCGGTGGTCTGAACGGTAAAGGCCGTGAAATTGACCAGACCGTCCACGACATATTTGTCAACGCTGCCGTTGAAGAAGGCGAACTTCCTGTAGATGGTCGCCACGCCGTTGACGATGCCGTCGATGATGTTGGCATCAAACCAGGCGAGAATCTTCGAGATCAGAATCGAACCCTTGATGACGGTCGCATCGTAAATTTCGTCCCAGTACCATTTGTTGAACGAGTAGAGGTAGAGCGGACGGATGGCCTGCGCGGTCTTGTCGGGATCGATGATCCTGAAAACATAGACGATGAGCGCCATGCCGATACCGACGGCAACCATGATGGATGAGAGCATGATGGCCGTGTAGTGATTCTCGTGCGTCATGTGCGCGAGCTCGGCCTGACGCGCATCGGCATAGACCGGGCCGTGGTGAGCATCATGGCCATGTCCGGCTTCTGCGGCATGAGCAGCCGGAACTTCGGTATGGCGGGTGTCGGTGTGAGCCTCGGCCAAGAGCGCTCCCGGCTGCGTGGCATGAAGACCGGCGCCCTCGTGATGCATCGCCTCGCCGGCACTGATTGCCGTGGGGGGCGTCTGCACCAGGTGCATGAACCAGCCCTTGCCGCCATCGAGCGGATCGGGCGAGAAGACGATAAAGACCGAAAGCGATGCCAGCACGACCAGCGGAAGCCTCATGTTCCAGGCAACCTCGTGCACCTCGTGGTGACCGTGGTCATCGCCGTGGTGGCCGTGAGCGTCGTGAGCGTGAGCATCATGACCGTGCTCTTCGGCCGGCTTGAGATGAGTGCGGCTCTCGCCGAAGAAAACCAGCCAGATCTGACGGCCCATGTAGAAAGCGGTCATCACGGCCGCTCCGAAGCCGAAGACTGGAATCAGATAATAAATCCCGCCACCTTCGACTGCTGCGAAACCGAGCGCGCCGGCCAGAATGGCGTCCTTCGAGAGGAAGCCGCTGGTGAGCGGAAGACCGGCAAGAGCCAGCGTGGCGATCATGAACGTCACGAAAGTCCAGGGCATCTTCTTGTACAGGCCGCCCATCCAGCGCATATCCTGCTCGTGATGCATGGCGTGAATGATCGCGCCCGAACCGAGGAAGAGGCAGGCCTTGAAGAAAGCGTGGGTGACCAGATGAAACAGCGCTGCCGAATAGGCGCCGACGCCGAGGCCGAGCACCATGTAACCGAGCTGCGAAACGGTCGAGTACGCGAGCACGCGCTTGATGTCGTGCTGCGTGATGGCGATCGTCGCCGCCATGAAGGCGGTGAACGCGCCGATAAAGGCAATCACGTGCAGGGCGTCCGGAGTCAGGATCACGAAGATACGGGCCACGAAATAGACGCCGGCGGCAACCATCGTCGCCGCGTGAATCAGCGCCGACACAGGAGTCGGACCCTCCATGGCGTCAGGCAGCCAGACATGCAGCGGGAACTGGGCCGATTTGCCGACGCAACCCATGAAGAGCAGCACACCGGCGGCGGTTAGCCAGGCCTGGGACATATGGAATTCGCCGTTCTTGATATGATCGTAAATCTCCTGATAGCCGAAGGTGTGAAACTGCGAATAAAGAATAAGGATGCCGAGCCACATGCCGATATCACCAACGCGGTTGGCGAGGAAGGCCTTTTTCTGCGCGTCGGCGGCACTGTCTTTATGGAAGTAAAAACCGATCAGAAGGTACGATGACAGACCGACAAGCTCCCAGAACATGTAGATCGAGAAGAGGTTGTCGGAGAGCACGATACCGAACATCGAGAAGGTGAAGATGCCGAGATAAGCGAAAAAGCGGCCATAGTAGGTTTCACCCTTCATGTACCCGGTTGAATAGAGATGCACCAGGAAGCTGATGATGTTCACCATCGCCAGCATGATCGCCGTCAGGTTATCGAGCATGATACCCATCCTGATCTGCAGGGGACCGACGCCGGGCACATTGCCGAAATCGAGCCAGGTGAAATCCCATGCCACCTTGAAGGCCGGGTCATAGTGCTGAACGATCACGGTCCAGAAAATATACAGGGAGATCGACAGAGAAATGCCCAAAAGACCAACCCCGACGAAATCGCCGTTACGCGGCAGCCTGCGGTTCAGGAAGATCAGCACCACGAACGAGAGCAGCGGCAGAAGCAGGACAGCGATCGATAACTGGATTAAACTGTGCATCATGTTTCGGTTTACAGAGAATTTGCAGCTTTAAGAGTTATGGCGTGACAACTCACTCCTTCATGGTGTCCACGCTCGACACATCGACCGTCTTGAAGGTCTTGAAGATATTGATGACGATAGCGAGCGCGACGGCGGCTTCGGCAGCGGCCAGCACGATCACGAACAGGCTGAACATCACCCCTTCCATACCACCGTTGTACTTCGAGAAGGTCAGAAAATTGATGTTGGCCGCATTGAGAATCAGCTCGACGCCCATCAGAATGACGATGGCGTTCTTGCGGGTCATCACGGCAAACATGCCGAGGCTGAAAAGCAGAACCGAGATCGTCAGGAAATGATTGACGCCTATCGACAGAAACTGTTCCATGTATGGTGAACTCCCCTTATTGTTCTTTTTTGTGAGCCTTGTCGTAGCGAGCCAGGTAAGCCGCGCCGATCAGGGCGACCAGCAGCACGATGGAGACCATCTCGAACGGCAGCATGTAGCGCGACATGGTCTCAAGCCCGATGCTTTCGACAACGCTGCCCTGAAGCTGCACCAGGCCGGGCATCCATCCGCCTCCAGTGTAGAAGGTGAAAAGCATGGCGGCAATCATCAGAAGCAGCAGAAGCGTGCCCGGCAGGGCGTGGATCACATCAGCCTTCAGTTCGGTTGACATGATCGTGTTGGTGAACATCACGCCGAAGAGCAGCAGCACCAGAATACCGCCGACATACACAACCACCTGCGTCACGGCAATGAAGTCCGCGCTGAGAAAAACATACAGGGCGGCGACGCCGAAAAAGGTGAACAGCAGGGAGAAGGCCGAGTAGATGACGTTTTTAGAAAACACGACAAACGCCGCCGACAGAACCGTCACAGCCGCGAAGATGTAGAAGATGATTGGAATGGTCAGTTCATTCATGATTGTCAGCACTTGTTGGTATTCGGCGCCGTACTCGCCGTTGCATTCATCGACAGTTAATCAGTTCATCCGTTGGCCGTCCTTGACGGCCTCCGGTCACAGCTCGTTGCCGCGCTCACTCCTGCGGCGGAGCAGCCGGCTTCGGTTTCGGTGCAGGCTTTGCCGCCGGTGCGTCTCCTGCGGCAGCCTTCTCCTTTGCCGCCTGCACCTGCTGCTCGGCCAGTTTTTTCCTCTTGGCTTCGGCCTCGATCTTCGAGAGATTACCGAAGTGATAAAGCATGTTTTTCACATCGAACTCCGAGAAATCGGCCACCGGCGTATGATACAGGCACTCGGTCGGGCAGACGCTCACGCAGATGCCGCAGGTCATGCACTTGGCGATGTCGATGTCGAACACCGGAACCCACATGCGTTTCTGCTGACCGCCGGAGGTCTTGCCGCAGGCAGCGAGATCGTCATTGGTCGCCTTGATCGTATCGATGGTGATGCACTCCACCGGACAGGCCCGCTCGCACTGGCGACAGCCGATGCAGTCGTCGATATGGCAATACAATCGGTAGCGGCCATGCGGCGGAGTCGGAACCGCCTCACGCGGATACTGCAGGGTGCACAGACCGTCAACCTGACGGAAGTAGTCGGCATCATCGATACCGGCGTCGCCCTTGCGCTTCACTGCATTGAAGAAGTGCTTGAGGGTGATGGCCATACCGGTCGCGATGGTGGTAGCACTGGTCTTTATATTGCTGAAGTACTCACTCATAGTTTGTTGTTCGTCTTGCTTGCCTGTGTATGCTCTCTTGAACCAGCTTCACGATTAATGGTTGATAACCCAGACAGCCGTCAGCACGAAGGCGATCAGGGAGAAGGGCGTCAGCACCTTCCAGCACAGATACATGAGCTGGTCAACCCTGAGCCTTGGAAGCGTCCAGCGAAGCCACATCTGCACGAAGATAAAGAAGAAGCCTTTCATGATGATCCAGAACGCGCCCCACACCGGGCCGCTGGTCATGGCGTTGAGTTCGAGCCCGCCAATGTTCGGAAGCGGAGAGGTCCAGCCGCCGAGGAAGGCGATGGAGATGATCGCCGACACCATGAACATGCTGCCGTACTCGGCAAGGAAAATCACGGCGAACTTCATGCCGCTGTACTCGGTGAAGTAACCGGCCACCAGCTCGGATTCAGCTTCGGGAATATCGAACGGCGCGCGGTTGGTCTCGGCAAGCGAGGAGATGAAATAGATAAGGAACGGCAGCCAGGCGATCGGGTTGGTGAACAGGAACCAGTGCATGAAGCCGCCAGGGCCAGCCTGCATCATGGTGATCTGCTGCATGCTCAGCGTACCGGCCAGCATGGCGGCGCAGAGCAGCGCGATGGAAGCGGGAATTTCGTAGCTCACGATCTGGGCAACGCTGCGAACCGCGCCGTAGAGCGCCCACTTGTTGTTCGAGCCCCAACCTGCGGCCAGGATGCCCACCACTTCGAGGGCCACGATGCCGACGGCGTAGAACAGACCCACGTTCAGGTCGGCGCCGATGAAGGCCGGGCCAAACGGAAGCACCGCGAAGGCGAGGAACGAACCGACGAACAGGATGCCGGGGCCGATCACGAAGAGGAACTTGTCGGCCATCTTCGGCACGATATCCTCCTTCTGGAGAAGCTTCAGAATGTCGGCCAGCGTCTGCAGCAGACCCCAGAATCCGACCTCCATCGGGCCAAGCCTGTCCTGCATGAACGCAGAAATCTTGCGCTCGCCATACACGCCGTAGGTCAGCGCATAGAGCGCAATGAACACGAGCGGAATGGCCGCGATGATAACCAGACCGAGCGGAAACCAGCCGATGGACAATCCTGAAAGGGCGTCGGACCAGGTATTCAGAGATGGTGATGAACTCATATCAATAGGCGAACCTGCTTGAAATAAACTATTGTCTTGATAAAACTCTCAGCGGTCAACTTCCCCCAGCACAATATCGATGCTGCCAATGATGGCCACCAGATCGGGAAGCAACTGCCCCTTTGAAAGATCCTTCATGGCCGCCAGGTTGACGAAGCACGACGAGCGGGCCTTGCAGCGGACAGGCTTGGTCGATTTTCCATCGCTGACGATGTAATAGCCGAGTTCACCCCTCGGATTTTCAGCGCGGCCATAGACCTCACCGGCTTTCGGCCTGATCTTTTTGGGAATAACCGCCCGCGGATCGAAGCCCTGCTGTTCGGGCATCTTGTCGAGGCACTGCTCGATGATTTTGAGGCTCTCCTCCATTTCGAGGGCGCGAACCAGGTGACGTGACAGGCAGTCACCAACGTCGGAGAATTTGCCATCCGGCACCGGCACGTCGAAATCGAGTTCCGGATAGACGGAATAGGGATCGTTGCGGCGCAAGTCCCACTTGACGCCGGAACCGCGAAGCATCGGGCCGCTCCAGGCGAAGTTGATCGCAACATCGGCCGGCATGATACCGATGCCCTTGGTGCGCTTGACGAAGATTTCGTTCTCGGTCAGAAGCTTGTACAGCTCGACGGCTTTCGGCCTGAAGTAGGTGACGAATTCAGCGACGCGCTTTTTGAAATCAGCCGGGGCGTCATAGGCCACACCACCGATCCAGATATAGTTATAGAGCATCCGCGCGCCGGAAATCCATTCGAGCAGGTTCATGATGTGCTCGCGGTCGCGGAAGCAGAAAAGGAATGGCGTGAACGCGCCAAGGTCGATAGCGTAAGTACCGATGGCCACAAGGTGCGAGGCAATACGGTTCAGCTCGGAGGTGATGACGCGGATGAATTCGACCCGGCGGGGAATTTCGATGTCGAGCAGCTTCTCGACGGTGATGCAGTAGGCCAGCTCGCTGTTCATACCGGCAAGATAGTCCATCCTGTCGGTGTAGGGCACGATGGCCGGATAGTCGATCTTTTCGCAGTGCTTCTCGAAACAGCGGTGGAGGTAGCCAAGGTACGGCTCGGCCTCAACAATCACCTCACCGTCGGTGATGCATTCGAGCCGGAGCACGCCGTGCGTCGAAGGGTGCTGCGGGCCCATGCTGAGCACCATGTGTTCGGTATCGAGATCCTTTTCGATAGTGACGCGCTGGTCGTCCTGACGGGTGATCCTTATGGAGTTCGATTCAGCTTTACCTAATTCCTGCATGCTCGGAATGCTTGTTTACGTGTTATAACCTCGTCTGTTGGCGTCGTGCTTCAGGTTCAGTACGGAACCTTGATGCCGTGATAGGTTTCCTGAACCTGGTAATCCTTGCGAAGCGGATAGCCGGTCCAGTCTTCCGGACAGAGAATCCGTCGCAGATCGGGATGGCCTTCGAAAACCATGCCGTACATATCGTAGGCTTCGCGCTCGTGCCAGTTGGCCGTATGCCAGACGCACGAGACCGAAGGAATCGAGCCGCCATCACGCTTGCACTTGACCTTGACGGCAATCTTGTGAGCATATTTGCCGATGCACTCGAGATTGCAGACAATGCCAAGCTTCTCCTCTTCGGGATAATCCATACCCGAAAGGCAAGCCATGTAATTGAATTGCAAAAGAGAATTGTCACGCATGTAGAGGGCGATGTCAACCCAACGGTCAACATCGAGCACCTCGAAGAAAGGCATGGTCGGATTGGCATCGAACTCCGATACCGCATCACCGAACCGCTCCCTGATAATATCATAAGCGGCCTTGCTTTCAAGAACCGCTGGCGACATCTGGTTTGCTGCTTCTTCCATTCCCCTGTCTCTCGATTGATAATAATTGGTTACGCTATAGCCGCCTTGCGGGTCTTGTCAAGCACCTGCTGGGCATCGACGCTCTTTTCAGCCATCTTTTTCAAAGCCTCCTCGCGCGAAATGCCGAGGCCTTCCATGCGGATCAGCTCCTGAATTTTCAGGAGACCGCCGATCAGCGCTTCGGGACGCGGCGGGCATCCGGGAACATAGACATCGACCGGAATGACGCGATCAACACCCTTGAGCACATGGTAGCCGTGGTTCCAGTAAGGGCCGCCGCAATTCGAGCAGCTTCCCATCGACAGCACGTAGCGCGGCTCGGGCATCTGCTCGTAGAGCGTCACCACCCTTTCGGCCATCTTCATGGTCACCGTACCGGCCACGATCATGAGATCGGACTGGCGGGGCGATGAGCGCGGAAAAATACCGAAGCGTTCGAGATCGTAGTTCGAGGCATTGGTGGCCATCATCTCGATAGCGCAACAGGCCAGACCGAAACCCATGGGCCAGAGAGAGGAAAGGCGAGCCCAGTTCATCACGTTGTCAACCGATGTCACAAGAACGTTCCGGTTCGATATCTTTGCATCAAGCAAACCCATAGCGTGTAATCGATGATGATTGAATAATTATCCGTGTGAACGGCCGGAGGGCTGGCGATTCGGCAACTCCGGCATTTTCGGGATGTTCGGAGTCGGACGCACCCAGTCAAGATCACCCTTCACCCATGCATAGACAAGACCAATCACCAGGATACCGGCGAAGATCAGCACCTCGACAAGAGCGAACATGCCGAGCGGCTTGAAAACGGTTGCCCAGGGATAGAGAAAGACGACTTCGACGTCGAAGATGATGAAGATGAGGGCGACGACATAAAAGCGGATATTGAACTTGACCCAGGCGCTGCCTACGGCCGGCTCGCCGCACTCGTAGGTTGAAATCTTTTCCGGATTCGGCCTGCTCGGGCGAAGCATTCTGGCCGTAAGGTAACCGCCTGCCACAAACACGATACCGAGCACGAGAAACACGAATACGGTACCGAAAGCGCTTAAAGTCTGATCCATGTTCAGCTGTTTGACATTAAAAGGAAAGGGAGTTTCAGGCTCCCTTTACTGCGCGGGGCTTTGATAGCCTCTGAATCAAGTGCGGCAAATATAAGAAAAAAACTATTGAACCAGTCATAAAAAGCTCTTTTTTTCAACACAAACTACCATCAGCAAAAAACCACTCCACACACTTATTTACGTCTCAGCAAAATAAAAGGTTATATTTTTCAACAATCAATCACTTTCTCCAAAAACTTTTAGGCCCATAAATCTGAAAAACCGGACAACGCCAACCATGGCGAGGGCGGTTGCCGTGGCGATCACGACAAAGACCAGTTGCCAGGCCGGCACGATGCGCTCGAGCACGGGCCCGAGGAGTGCGGCAATCGCCATCCAGACGATGGGCGTCCAGGCAACGGCAAAAATTGCCGGCAGTCCGCGCTTCATGAATCGTTTCTTTTTCGCCTCGTCGGGAAAGAGCTTCATCGATGCTTTTGTTTTTTGGTGACCATAACGCCACAACGGCACTCAGGGCAGAAGTTCGGCAATCTGGGCGGCGACATCAGGCTCCATCTCCCTGAGCAGCTCGTACTCGGCCCGGAGAGCCCGCATATCGCCTCGTGACAGATAGTACATGGCCAGCTTGCAGTGCGCCTCGACGTTACGCGGCTCGAGTTCGAGCGCCCTGTCGAGCGCTTCGAGCGCCTTGCCGCTCTCGCCGAGATCCATATAGACATCGGCCAGCACGCACCAGGCATCGACGAAAGCCGGATCAAGCTCAAGCGCTCTCTTCAGCACTCTGATGGCAGCCTCCTCCCTGCCCATCGAGAGCAGCACGTAACCGAGATGGCGATAGGCCGGAAGAAAGCCGCGGTCAAGCGCGACGGTGAAAGCCAGATCGGTGCCCGCCTGGCGGTACTGGCCAGTCGAAAGCAGCGCCACGGCGCGGGCGTAGCGAATGCGGCTGTCGCGCGAAGCCGGTCCGGCCAAGAGGTCGAGCAGGCCGATCGCCTGCTGGTACTCCCCCGCCTCGATGTGATCGAGCGCCTCACGGTACTTCGCCTCGCGGGCGGCAGAATCATCGGCAACCGATGGTACGATGGGAGCCTGTTCTTTGGTGGTATCCATTGTCAATCTTCATGGTTCATCCGCACCGAATGCGCGGCGCTGGAGTTCGAGCACGCCAAGTTCGCCGGCGATTTTCGACGCGAGCCAGCGGGTGAACGCCGGCGAATCGTTGATGCACGGAATATAAAACTTCCGGGCGATGCCTGAACGGTCGAGCAGCTTTCTGGATTCGTAGTCGGTCTCGCTGTTGTCGGCGAAATAACCGAACGGGAACATCGCGACCGAATCGAATCCCTCCTGCTCGAACTCGCCGATGGCGCGCTCCACGGTCTCTGGCGTCCACTCGCCGCCCCGGCTGTGGTTCAGGCAGCCGATCCTGATCTCGTCGAAAGGATTGCGCGGGTCGGCCATGATTTTGTCGCGCATGAGCCGGAAGAACTCGAAGGTCTCCTCCAGCCCGGTGAAGACCGACGGGCGCTGCCCCTTGCGGTTCCGGACGATCGTGCCGTGAATGACCAGCACCAGCCCCTGCCGCCCCGGCTTTCCGGTGGAGCCGAACGATCCGAAAAGATGATCGAGATAGATGCGGTGCAGCTCCCCGTCTTTCCAGAGCCCGCGCACGACCCGCAAAAATCCGAGATACCCATCACCGAAAAGATCGGTTGCCATCTGGCAGGCCGGGCCGCACGAAAAAGCCGACTCGACCGGAATCATCGGCACCACAAGAATGCCATCGGACTGGCGGCGCGCCGCTTCGATGACCTCCTCCAGATAGGGCCGCACAAAGTAATACGCATCGGAAACCTCGACCTCCGCGCCCTCGCCGGCGAGCGACGGATTGCGCCGGAACTCCTCAGCCACCCCGCGGGTCTGACTCCGGTTGATTTCAACCAGCCGCGAACGGTAGCGATGCAGCTTCCAGTCCAGATAGTGGCGGGCCGAACGGTAATCGGCAAGCATGTAGATCAAGAGCTTCGGAAGCTGCACGATCTGGCGGGTCACCACCTGGACGATCTTCCTCGAACTCGGCCAGAGAGCGCGCACCGAAAGCTTTTCAACCTCACCGTAGGTCACCAGCACCACCGTGTAGCGCCGTTTCGTCACAGGGTGAGCCACCATTTGAATTCAAGGTACATCAGCAGGAACCCGATCAGGCTGCCAACCAGCGTCTGCATGAAGTTATGCGCCCGGAGATGAATCCGCGACCACATCAGAAGCGGCACGAAAGCGAGCAGCGCAAGATACTTCATCCCGAAAAAAAGCACCAGCAGCGCAATCGACGAGGTGAGCGAAAACAGGTGGATGCTGATCTTCCATTGCAGGGTGACCAGCAGAATGATCACCGTATTGACCGCATTGAAAAACAGAATGCCCGAAAGAAAGCGCGGGGAATCGAGCTGCAGCATGAGTTCGTAACCGATCAGGTTCAGCCCCACCAGCACGAACAGCGGCAGGAAGCGCTGCTCGCGGAAGCTGATGTTGTAATCCGACACCTTGCCGATTTTCTTCAGCCCGTAAATAAGAAACATCGGCGCAATGGTAGCCGCCAGAAACAGCACGGCCAACCAGTCGTAATGGCGTGGCTCCTCACGGTAACCGACAAGCACGATAAGCAGATATGCTGCCGGAGCCACGACGACAGGACTGACGACCCACGAAACCAGGGATGCGAACCGGCGTATATCAAACGGCATTGGCAAACAAGGGAGTGTGATAAAGTACTGTGCCCAAATGACGGACTGTATGCGTCGTGGAAGATAACGCTTTCCACGACAAACCGAAACAACCCGGCCGCACCGGCGGTTAGCCGCCGAAAGCCTCCGGCTCTGCGCGCTTTTCCCCGATTTCAGCCCGCATCAGCCCGCCCGGTTCTGAAGTCCGCTTGCAAATCAGGGCAGCTCTAAAAAGTGTCATGAGCGGCCCGAGTGTAAGGCGGCTGGAGCGCAGAAACCGGAGCGTACATGGAGTACGTGAGGATTTCGAGCACCACCCAACGCAGCAATCGGAACGCGCAATAAGTTTTTAGAGGTGCCCATCAGAATCAGGAAAATTTGACAAGATTGTGTATTATCCCGGAAACCACGTATATTGGCGCTTCTCAAAGCGAGAGTGGTGAAATTGGTATACACGCTAGTCTTAGGAACTAGTGCCGTGAGGCGTAAGGGTTCGAGTCCCTTCTCTCGCACCGTACAACATGCCAAAGTGGCGGAACTGGTAGACGCGCTGGACTCAAAATCCAGTGGGCGCAAGCTCGTGTGGGTTCGAGTCCCACCTTTGGTACGCAGTGATTGTTCAAACCCCCTCTAAATTACCGGGATGATTCCGGCAACCCGTAAGACCGGATCGCAAGATCAGCAGAGATTTCCCATGCAACGAATGTACTCACCCTGGCGCGAAGTGTATATGGACTCGTTCAAGGATGCAAAACACCCCAAACCTGAAAAGGGCAAATCGGTCTTCTCCGACATTCCGCCCGAACAGGACGAGGAGCGCTACGTGCTCACCCACGGCGAGTACTGCTTCGCCATCCTGAACCTCTACCCGTACAACTGCGGCCACCTGATGGTCATTCCCTACATGCAGACGCCCGAGTTCAGCGACCTGGACGACAAGACCATGCTTGAGATCATGCAGATGTCAGACCTGTGCATGAGGGCGCTCAAAATCACCCACAAACCGCAGGGCTTCAACTTCGGTGCGAACCTCGGCAAGGTGGCGGGAGGCAGCGTCGATACCCACATCCACTTCCACATCGTGCCCCGCTGGGAGGGCGACACCAACTTCATGCCGGTTCTCGGCGAAACCAAGGTGCTCTCCAACGACTTGCGCCGAACCTACGTCCAGCTCAAAGAGACCATCGACAAGCTCAAAAGCGAGCAGGCCTCGTAACCATAGCTCATGGAATCGGCCCCCTGCCCCGTCTCCGGAAGCCGGGAGTTCAAGCCGCTCTTGCAGGTTCCCGATCGCTTCAATCTTTCCGGCAACACCTGGCGCCTCGTGCGCTCGCCGGCTTCAGGCCTCGTCATGCTCAATCCGCGCCCCGGAATGGACGAAATGGCCGCGCACTACCCCTCCGAATCGTACGACCCCTTCCTGAACCGAACCACCTCCCGTTCGCTGCGCGACCGCGCCTATCTTGCGGTCAGCGATCTTCTTCTGTCCGGAAAAGCGCGGATGGTGATGAAAGCAATCGGCAAGCCTGCCAGATCGGCCAGAGTGCTCGAAGTCGGCTGCTCGTCGGGACGGCTGCTGCTCCGGCTTCAGAAGGATTTCGGCATTCCGGCGGAGAATTTGTGGGGAATCGAACCCGACCCGAACAGCGCCACGGCAGCCCGCGCCGCCGGACTCGCTCATATTTCCGAAACGGAATTGCCGGACAGCGATTTCGACCGCCGCTTCGACCGCATCATCTTCTGGCACGCGCTCGAACACCTCCACCGCATCGGCGAAAATCTGGACAAGTCCCGTGAGCTTCTCGCCGCGGACGGCCAGCTCGTCATCGCCCTGCCCAATCTCCAGAGCGACGACGCCCGCCGCTACGGCCCGCACTGGATTGCCCTCGACGCCCCGCGCCATCTCTACCACTTCACACCCGCCACGCTCGAAGTACTCCTGACGCGGCACGGCTTCTCGGTGATCGAAACCGGCGCCTGGCTGCCCGACACGCTCTACAACGTCTGGTACAGCGAGAAGCTGGACCGGACGATCAGGGGAAACAGGTTTGGAATCGGAGGTTTCGCACAAACCGCGCTTCGTGCAGCACAATCACTCGCGGCGGGACGCGATCCGCGCCACGCATCGAGCATCGTCATCCGGGCAGTCAGGATGACGGGATAATCCCCCGCACCAAATTACGGGCGGTGGATGATGAATAGGACGTGCGTGTCTGTCCGTCCCACGGTGTCACGCCTAAGCGCAAAAAGAACGAACACACAGGTTCGCCCCTACAACAACCACGAACGTCATCAATCTCCCCGAGGCTGTCTCAAAAGGATATGTTCATTTCATGTGTGCCCGATTTTTCTGTCATTCTGAGTCCGACGCAGTCGGGCGAAGAATCCGGAAGACTCTCGTAACGCCTAACAAATTATCCACTTATTAATCCAACAACAAAAATTCGCAATCTTCTCTAAAAGAAGAGATTGGGCTAAAGCCCTTATTTCTTTTTTCTTATCCATAAACCCCGGACTAAAGTCCGGGGCAA
>JAFGER010000057.1 GCA_016931495.1 Chlorobiaceae bacterium
CCAATCCGGCCCACACAATCACCTCGTCGGGGTTCCAGACAAAGAGCTGCTCCATCGAAACCTCGCTCAATCCCTTTCTCGAAACCTTTTCAACCCTGGCTGCATTATCCGCTCCGACCAGTTCGATCAGGCGGGTGTGGACTGATCCTTCAGGGTCAGTATGCAACCCCCGTTTGCCCTCGGCGTAATAGACTGAAAGACGTTTTTCAGCAGGAATGGAGACGCCCTTTGCGATCACCGGATCGACATGGCGATCAATAAACGAGAGCATCCGCCCGGTCTGCTCTTCCCTGTCAAGCACCTTGCCGAGACGGCGGAACACCTCCGGATAGTCCTCGAGACGCAGCGAAGCCAGATAGACCGGAATGCCGGTTTTTTCGGCGAGGCGGTCGGCCTGGTCGATGGACTGGTCGTTGATGTCGTAAAAGGTGAGGATGAGATCGGGGGCGAGCTTCATGATCTCCTCGGGAGAGTTCTCCACGTACGGAAGCGCGAGGTACTCTTTCCGGAAAAAGTGCTGCACTTCGGGCGTATAGTTGAACGAGCGGTTGACGATCATACCGGGATCGATGGCGTACATGAGGATGCTGCCGGGCCGGTTGACGTACACCTTTTGAATGTCGGGCGGCAACTGCATCGTGCGACCGGCCATGTCGGTGACCGTGGCGGATTCGGAGCTGTGCTGCTCATGCGAAGGCGAGCAGGCGTTGAGGGTTACGGCGACGGCGCAAGGCACCACGAACGCGATGAACAATCGGTAAAACAGTCGGAAAAATCTCGGAGCCATGAATCGGGTTTGGTTTGACCGTTGAGAAAAATCAGGGTTGCAACGGTGAAAAAAAGCGCAGCGGAGTGCCACGGGAGTCCTCGGTTGAGATCATGTCGATCTCGACACCATAGACCCGCTTCATCACCTCCGGCACCAGCGCCTCCCGCGCATGAGGCCACGCCACGGCACGCCGCTCTTCGAGCGTGACGACTCGCGCGCCGAGGTGCAGCGCCTGCTCGGGCGCATGGGTCGCCATGACGATGCCGATCCCCTCGCGAACCAGCTCCTGCACTTTGCGCAACAGCAGCACCTGGTTGCCGTAGTCGAGGTTCGAGGCCGGTTCATCGAGAATCATCATTCGCGCCTCCTGCGCCAGCGCCCTTGCGAGCATCACCATCTGGCGCTCTCCTCCGCTGATCTCCGGAAAAGCCCGGTCGGCCAGGTGCTCGATGCCGAGCATCTCGATGGCTCGGGCCGCGACCGCTTTGTCGCGCCGCCCCGGAGAGGCGAACAGGCCGAGATGCGCCGTCCTGCCGAACAGCACCACCTCCTCCACGCTGAATGGGAACATGCTCTGATGCACCTGCGGCACATAGGCAATCATCCGCGCCCGCTCCGCCGCGCTCCAACGGTCGAGCGCCCGCCCGTTGAGCAGAATCTCGCCGGAGAGCGGCCGGATGAACCCGAGCAGCGTCCTGAAGAGGGTGGTCTTTCCCCTGCCGTTCTGGCCGAGCAGGCACCACACCTCGCCGGAGCGGAGGCTCAGATCGACCTCTTCAAGCACGGCCCGGCCATCGTAGCCGACCGAAAGCTGCCTGCACTCGATAGTCACCTGTTCACGCCTCACCATGCCTTGCGGGATGAAAATTTGAGAATGGCGATAAAGAAGGGCGCGCCGACAAGGGCCGTCACGATACCGATGGGAATCTCGACCGGAAAGAGTGTCCGCGAGAGGTTGTCGAACAGAAGCAGAAAAATGCCGCCAAGCAGGAACGAGAGCGGAAGCTGAACCCGGTGATCCGGCCCGACGAGCAGCCGCGCGGCGTGGGGCACCAGCAGGCCGATCCAGCCGATCAGGCCGCTGATCGAAATGACGCTCGCCGTAATCAGCGAGGCGGCCACGATAATCGTCCCGCGGACGGCGGCGATGTTGATGCCGAGCGAACGGGCGTCATCATCGCCGAACGAGAGAACGTTGAGCCGCCACGTCAACAGAAGCAGCGGAAGCGCACCGGCAGCGAGAAACAGGAGCACGACGGGCAGGTCGGCCATGCGAATATCGGCAAGGCTTCCCATGAGCCAGTAGGTGATGGCCGGCAACTTGCTTTCGGGATCGGCGACATACTTCATGAGAGAGATGAGGGCAGAGAACACCGCAGAGATCACGATGCCCGAAAGCACCAGCACAAGAATCCCCTCGTGCCGTTTTGATGCCGCACGGCTGACCGTGACCGCAAGCAGCACAGCGCCGAGTCCCCCGGTGAAGGCCGAGAGCTGCACGAAAAAGACCGGCAGCGACAGCAGAATGCCGAGCGCCGCCCCGAAACCCGCACCGGCGCTCACACCGAGAATATCCGGGCTGACCATCGGGTTGCGGAACATCCCCTGATAGGCCGCGCCCGCCAGAGAAAGAGCGCCGCCGACCAGCACCGCCCCGAGAATGCGGGGCAGGCGGACAGCAAAAAGAACGGTGGAAACGACCGGATCGTCGTTCGCCCCGTTCACGAGCGACAACGCCAGCGCCATGATGGAGACCGGGTAGCGCCCGACAGCAAGCGAACCGATCACAAGAAGCAGGAGAACGACGACAGCGACAGCAAGCACAACAACACTTTTCATATCAACAATCAAAGTTCAGCACCTATTGGAAAAGGGCATGGCGAGCGTTTTTCCCGCCCTGTAGGTCTGGAAGACAATGGCTCCGTCCAGCAACTCTCTCATGACCTGCACGTCGTTTTCGGTGTGCAGCCCCTCGACGATGGTGCTTCGGAAGCGGATGTTCACGTCGGAACCACGCAGACGCAGCACCGACTCGCTGATGCGGGCCAGCAGCGTCGGAGAGCAGTCGATTCCGGCAAGCTCACCGTAGCGGTCGATGCGAAGGGGGGCCTTGATGTCCATGGCGACCTCATCGACCAGCCCCTCGCCAAGCAGCAGTTCGAGCATCTCGGGACGGCTGCCGTTGGTGTCGAGCTTGACCGCAAGCCCCAGCGCCTTCAAGGCGCGAAGGGCATCGGGAAGCGAGGCGTGGATGGTGGGTTCACCGCCCGTCACCACCACCCCGCCGAGCAGCTTCCGGTTGCGGGCGATGCGATCGTACACCTCGTCGAACGCAAGCAGCGGCGGCGCCCCGAACTCTTCCGGCAGCACCAGCTCTGGGTTGTGGCAGAAGGGGCAGCGGAAGTTGCAGCCGGAGGTGTAGAGCACGGCTGCAACAAGACCGGGATAATCGACAAGGCTCTGCGGAAGGAAACCGCCGACCGGAAGCTCAATGCCCCCGCTCAACATGCCGCCTCGCCGCTCTCGGTCGGCACCGTCGCGAAAAGCTTGCGGTCGGCGTACTCGCTCTGCTTGCCGCCGTTCCACTGTTCGACGGGGCGCAGATAGCCCACGATGCGGGTATAGACGATGCAGCGCTGCTCGACTCCTCCGGCGGCGCAGTCGGGGCAGAACTCGTGCTCGCCGAACCGGTAGCCGTGCGACGGGCAGATGCTGAAGGTCGGCGACAGCGTAATGTAGGGCAAGGTGAAGTTGGTGGTAACCGTCCGAACGAGCTGCTTGACCGAAGCCGCAGGAATCGCCCGCTCGCCGACGAATGCGTGAAACACCGTGCCGCCGGTATAGCGCGACTGGAGGTCGTCCTGCAGGCGCAGCGCCTCGAACAGGTCGTCGGTGTAGCCGACCGGCAACTGGGTCGAGTTGGTGTAGTACGGCTCCGCGCCCGCCTGCACGGCCTGTTCGTTGGCCGTGATGATGTCGGCATACTGCTTCTTGTCGAGCTTGGCCAGGCGATACGCCGTGCTCTCGGCGGGCGTGGCTTCGAGGTTGTAGATGTGCCCCGTCTCCTCCTGAAACGCTTCGAGGCGCGAACGCATGAACTCCATCACCCGGAGCGCGAACTCCCGCCCCTCATCATCGGCAATGGTGCAACCGATAAAGTTGAGGCAGCACTCGTTCATGCCGGTGATGCCGATGGTCGAGAAGTGGTTGTCCCAGTAGCTTCCGTTCCGCTCGAACAGGTGACGCAGGTAGAAGCGCGAATAGGGGTACAGCCCCTCACCGGTCAACCGCTCGATCACCTTGCGCTTGATTTCGAGGCTGGTTCTGGCAAGCTCCATCACATGCCCGAGGCGCTGGAAAAACTCCTCCTCGCTCCTCGCTTCGTAGCCGATTCTCGGCATGTTCATCGTCACCACGCCGACCGAACCGGTCAGCGGATTGGAGCCGAACAGCCCGCCCCCCTTTTTCTGAAGCTCCCGCTTGTCGAGCCTCAGGCGGCAGCACATGCTGCGAACATCGTCCGGACTCATCGAGGAGTTGACGAAGTTGGAGAAGTAGGGAATGCCGTAGCGCGCCGCCATCTCCCAGATGCCATCGTACACCGGGTTGTCCCAGTCGAAATCGGGGGTGATGTTGTAGGTCGGAATCGGGAACGAAAAGACCGCGCCGTTGGCGTCTCCGGCAATCATCACATCGGCGAAGACCCGGTTGAACAGGTCCATCTCCTCCTGGAACTCCCCGTAGGTCTCGCCGCGCAACTGGCCGCCGATAATCACCGGACGGTCGCGATGGGTCGAGGGCACGGTCAGGTCGAGGGTGACGTTGGTGAACGGAGTCTGGAAGCCCACCCTGGTCGGAACGTTCATGTTGAAGAAAAACTCCTGAAGGCACTGCCGCACCTCGTCGTAGCCGAGATTGTCGTAGCGGATGAAGGGGGCCAGCAGCGTGTCGAAACTGGAGAAGGCCTGCGCACCGGCGGCTTCGCCCTGCATGGTGTAGAAGAAGTTGACGATCTGGCCCAGCGCCGTGCGGAGATGCCGCGCCGGTTTGCTCGCCGCGTGGCCCGTGACGCCCGTAAAGCCGCTGAGCAGAAGATCTTCGAGGTCCCAGCCGACGCAATAGACGCTGAGGAAGCCGAGGTCGTGGATGTGCATCATGCCGGAGGTGTGCGCCTCGTTGATCTCCGGCGGATAGATGCGGTTCAGCCAGTACTGGGCGCTGACAATGGTGGAGATATGCTGGTTCAGCCCCTGCAACGACCACGACGAGTTGGCGCTCTCCTTGACCCGCCAGTCTTCGAGATTGAGGTACCGATCGACCAGATCGACATTGCCGAACATCTCCTTGGCGTCGCGGATGTTGCGGTGCTGGTGGCGATAGATGATGTACGCCTTGGCCGCATCGAACTCGCCCGCCGAGAAGAGGCTCTTTTCAACCAGATCCTGCACCCCCTCGACCGTCGGTGACTGACTTCCGGAAAGCTCATGCAGGCGCGAAAGCACATCGCCGGTCAGTTGCTTTGCCTTGGCGCGGTCAGGCCGGCCCACAGCCCGGAGCGCCCTGAAGATAGCATAGGTGATCTTTTCCGCGTCGAAGGGTGCACGGCATCCGTCACGCTTGACAATTTCATGAAAAACAACGTCGATCTGTTCCATAGTGTCCCGATGGTTGAAGTGAGCGATACCAGGGGCACGGATGGATGAGTGGCAGGCACTTTTCAGGATGAAACCGGTCGGTAACAGCGACCACGAAAACGCTCTCCGCAAAAGCGAAAAGCGCGGTCAAAGGAGAAAAGCCGCGCCGAACCATACTCCGTGGCCCGATGAATTGAGCGAAGCATATCGGCAGGTCTCCTGACTTTAGCGCTCCTCCTCAGCCGCAGCCTTCCCGTGCGTTTCCGGGAGGAAACAGCACAGTGACCACGGAAAGGGGCCACAGCGCTCTGCCTGAGCAGAACAACCGCGACCCGACGCGCCTTACAGTTGCGG
This sequence comes from Chlorobiaceae bacterium, assembly GCA_016931495.1. Taxonomy (GTDB): domain Bacteria; phylum Bacteroidota; class Chlorobiia; order Chlorobiales; family Chlorobiaceae; genus Chlorobaculum. The sequence goes on from JAFGER010000057.1 coordinate 5,758, forward strand.
GTACAGTGTACGAATTTCACGCACTTCCCTATTCTCCGGCCTCATGGCCGGCACCGTATGCATTGAAAGAACTTTCTTGCCGTCAAAGTTACGTTTTTCCAGCCATGTCACAAGCCTTTTTCTTGTCATGATCATGGCCGGTCACCATGTTTTCTGAAAGCTACAAATATCTCTTGTTCACGTTACCAAACAACATCCCTGATCTTGCATCATTCGCCATACTTGCTGATCAACCTGGTTCCAGCCGTCAGGAAAACAAGCGAGCAGGCCGTCATCACCAGCAGCGAACGGTGCGCCAACCAGAACAGCCCCGGCCCCGGCGAACAGACGACCCCCGGCTACGGACTGGCCAACCAGAACACCGGCATCAGGTTCAATCCGAACGTCACGCTCGCCGTCGCTGTCGATAACCTGTTCGACAGAAGCTGGTGCAAACATCTGACCGGAATTGGTTCCGCTTTGTAGTACGAGCCCGGCATCAACTGTCAAAACAACACCGGGCGTCATGCTCTCAGGCGATGAACCGGTTCACCTGAGAGCGCGCTAACGCCGAAGCCCCGCCGGAAACGGGGCTTCGGCAGAGGTGGTCGCGCGAAAAAGTTTGCCGGGCGCTGCGAGTGCAAAGCGGATGAAACCGCGACCATCAGCCCTTCACTGGGTGACGAGCAGGTCGCACGGGGAGAGTTCCAGGAGGTTGAGCGTCACGCTTCCGAGCAGGAAGTGCTCCATCAGGGTTTTGCCCTGTTTGCCGACAGCCACCAGATCGGCGCCGGTCTTCCGGATTGCCCTCACGAGGGTTTGCGCCGGATGGTCGCCATGCCGTATCATCCTGTGAATCCGTGCTTTGTTTACGCCGGTCAGCGTCGAGATGAAGTGATCCATCTCCGATTCAGCCAACTCCCGCGCCCTGCGGCGATACTCGCTTATTGCATCCTCGGTGACGCCCGCATACTTCATCTTGCCTTCGAACATGGCCTGATAGGCGTGAACAAGGTAGAGCGGGGCTGTCGGAGCAACTCTCGCCGCCCACTCCACGGCCCGGCGGGAATGCGCTGAAAAATCAACCGCCACGAGAACTTTCATGTAGGGCTGAACCGGCTCGGTCTTGACGACCAGGACGGCCTTGGCGGACTGCCGGATGACCCTGCCGGGCGTCGAACCGATGTTCGTGTGAAGCAGGTGCCGGCCTTTCGCGCCCAGCAGTACCAGCTCCGCCTCCGCTGCGGCTTCGATGATTCTGTCAACGCTTTTGCCGGATTGGACTTGCGGTTCGAGCCTGACGCCGGAACGCTCGAAGATCGATGCGGAGGCCTCTTCGAGTGATTTCATCGCATCGTCGATCAGGGTCGATTCAACTTCACCGGGCAGGTGCATCAGACGCCTCAAATGGTCCAGCAAGCCGGTTTCAACCACATGCAGCGCGGTTCCACGGGTGATTCCGGCGGCCTTGCACAGAAGAGCCGCGCGTTGCATGGCGTGTTGTGAATCGGCTGAGAAGTCCGATGCGACGAGAAGCGAGGAGATGGGTTTCATGTTCTGGCTCCTGTTGGATTACCGGAGCGGCCTGCCCTGCAGCGCGAGTGATGCCCGGAAGGGACAGTACCCCGTAATTCATCTTATTATAATCATACGACCATGCCGAAGCAATCCGTCAAGCCGCTCCGGCTTGCAGAACGTGCGCCGCTCTTTCAGCAGAAAACGCTTTTTCCGGCTCTTTTGTGACGTAAAGCGGTCAAATTCGTGCTGATGTGATCATATTTTGTATGAGATTATTCTATCGGACGATGACGAACGCTCCCGTTGCCGGGAACACTCCTGCTTCCCGTTCCGTTGGGATGATAAGTTTGGCATCTGACCGTGGGGCACCTCTAAAAAGTGTCATGAGCCGCCCGAGTGCAAGGCGGCTGGAGCGCAGAAACCGGAGCGTACACGGAGCACGTGAGGATTTCGAGCACCACCCAACGCAGCAATCGTGACGCGTAATAAGTTTTTAGAGGTGCCCCGTCGCATTTGCTGTAACGTGTGGCTACAGCGTCAATTGATGAAACACGGGATGTTCCGGAGCCACAGACCGGACTCCCTGAACGAACAGGATCAACCATGAGAACGGTCCGGATCGCGGCCTTCTCGACCCGATAAACCATCATGGAGCATTTCGCGAGTATCCTCTTGCTGCTGTCCGTGGCGATAACCGTCGTGCTGACCTTTCAGCGATTGCACGTTCCGACCAGCCTTGCCTATCTGCTGGTCGGCGTGATTCTCGGACCGCATACGCTTGGGCCGACCGTCACCTTGCCGGAGCTTGAAACGCTCGCCGAATTTGGCGTCGTCTTCCTGATGTTTACCATCGGCCTCAATTTTTCCCTGCCGCAATTGCAGGCTTTGCGCCACCAGGTTCTCGGGCTTGGAACCGGGCAGGTCGTCTTCACGACGCTGCTTGTCGGGCTCATCGTTTGGCTTTCGGGGGTGCCGGTTGCCGCAGCCTTTGTGTTCGGCGCGGTGTTCGCCCAGTCCTCGACCAGCATCATTGCCAGCCTTCTGGCCGAGCAGGGTGAGGACAACGCCCGGCATGGGCGGCTTGGCCTTGCCATGTCTGTTTTTCAGGATGTCACTGCGGTTCCTTTTCTGGTGATCATTCCCGTGCTGGGCACGTCGGTCGCGGCGGATGTGCTTGCCGGAGCGCTTGGCTGGGCGCTGGCCAAAGCCGTGCTTGCGTTCGCGCTCGTGTTCATCACTGGCCGATGGATGCTGCATCCGCTGTTTCATTTCATCTCCCGCCGCCGTTCGCTTGAAATGTTCACGCTGGCCGTGCTTCTGGTTGCCCTGCTTGCGGCCTGGACGACCAACAGCCTCGGCCTGTCGCTGGCTTTCGGAGGATTTCTTGCCGGAATGATTTTGGGAGAAACGGAGTTCCGCCATCAGGTCGAATCGAGCATCCGCCCGTTCCGGGATGTCCTGCTCGGCCTGTTCTTTATCGGCATCGGCATGCGGTTCGACCCGGCAGCGGTGCCGCCGATCTGGCATTGGGCCATACTCGGCGCGCTGCTCATCATGGCGGCAAAAATGCTGATCGTCGCGGCAATGGTGCGGCGAATCGGCGTGGCCATCCAGGACGCCTGGCGTACCGGCATCTTGCTGAGCGTGGGGGGCGAATTCGGCCTCGCGCTCGTTGCCATTGCCCTCGATTCAAGCGTCATCACCATGCGGCAGGGACAGATTGCGATCACCTCTGCGCTGCTGGCGATGGTTCTTGGCGCGGTGCTCGTGCGGTTCAACGGCGCGATAGCCTCCCGGCTGGTCAAGGCGCGCCCCGCCGAAACCGGCGCCACTCCGGAGTTGCAGGAAGAGACCGAACGGCAGGTCGTGATCGGCGGCTATGGCCGGGTGGGCCACGCCATTGCGGTGCTGCTGCATTCGAGCGGCATTCCGTGCATGGCTTTCGATACCGATTCGGCAAGAATCGCGCAGGGCAAGCAGGACGGCATTCCGGTGTGGTTCGGCGATATTTCCGATCCCGAACTGCTCTCGGCCATTCACGTGGAGCGGGCGGCGCTCGTCGTCTTTACGATCGATTGCTCCGTTACCACATTACGGGCGATCTCCTATCTGAAGAGAACCTATCCGCAGGTTCCGGTGATCGCAAGGGCACGCGACCTCAAGGCCAGCGCGCAGCTTCTGGAGGCTGGTGCGATACACGCGTATCCGGAAACGATCGAAGCGAGCCTGCGCCTCGGCGCAACGGCCATGAAAATACTCGACGTTCCGACGGAGGATATCGACGAAGTGATTCAGGGCGTGAGAAACTGGGGATACAAGCCAGTGCTGTAAAGGAGCGCTTTGAAAGACAGCTCCATACTCCGGCATTTTGCTGAAAGCGACAGCTTCAATTGCGACGCCGGATTTGCCTGCCGCCACCATCTTTTCCGCCTGATGATCGCCCTGAATCCGGGGCCGGAAGGAACCCGTAAAAGGAGGACGGCAACAGGCCGTTGCTCTTTGTTTTCAGGCGAGGTCATCGAAACCCGGCACGACTATCAGAACAGCCACGGCATCGACCTCATGGTCATGAGAGCCTACGGCCACTCGAAAATCCGCCGGTTCATTGTGGGTAGCAATACGACGATGATAATTAGTTCAAGCTGAATATCGCTGATGTTGGAACGGTGAAGGGAAAAAACATTTGACGTTTTTTGCCGGAAGTCAATTCATAGATACTCATCAGCTCACAGCGAATCATCGTTGAAGAGTTGACTAAGTAGAGTGGGCATACCGACCATAAACCTGCCAAATTTCGCGGTGATTGTACCACCTTCACCGCTGTAAAACCTTGCCAATGCAAGCAATTCACCGACTGTAAAATACTCAGCCATCGACTGCACCATAACTTCTTTGAAGCGATCACCTGCAAAAATTCTTCTAAGTGCTTCAGCCGCCTCAATGTTTGAAGTGCCCTCCACAAGGTCATCTAACCAACCAGAAGCCATGAACACTGATAAATACTCGCGAGCAGCTAAACGACGATCATGAATTAGCGTAAGTTTACGTTCCAAAAGTGATTGGGCTGCATCAAGGTTGCCATCCGCAATAAAAAAAGCGCGAGCGGCATCAAGAATTTGGATATTTCGAGACGTCTGAGACAATCGAGCAAAGAGTATCGCCGCCTCATCTGTATTTCCATTTGCAGCAGCGGAAGCCGCTTGTTTGGCTAATTCTAATTCCCGTGAGATATTGAACTCAGGCTCTTGGTCGGAAACAATTGGTATGTGTATTTTTCTGACCATCTTTTTAGGCTCAGGCAATTCACCACGAACCATTGCAAGAAGATGTTGCTCAACTTGCGACTGAAAATCGTTGACAGAGGAGAATACTCGGTACATAACCTGAGCGGATGTTTCTAACGAATGTCGAAAGTTGAGAACTTTGGTAAGTTGCTCTCCTGGATCAGCCAACGCAGATATTTCAACCTGCTTGAAAAAACAAAATATTCGCGGCGATCCTGTTTTAGTATGCCGACGCAAGGCACGCTGAAACTCCTCTTGAGTGTAGGCTGTGTAACCAACTGTATCAGTTGAAGCTGCCCCCCATCGTTTGTGATAAACACATATAAATGCGTCGCACTGATCAAGTAGTGCATTTATAAGATCTTGAGGACGATTTCCAGTTGATGCCAATACGTCTTCCCAACCCAGAGGAATAAACTCATAGTCCGTACGAGTAGAAAGCTCAGATAGCAACTCACGAAACGCGAGCCGTTCTTCTTCCACATCACCGGGCGAAGCAAGAAAAACGCGAACTTGTTGATTTTTATTACCCATTTCCTGACAACCTTCAGCTACCATCGGTTATGTATATAGTAACAGTTTATCAAAAAAAGAATTTACTGCGCCCCCCAAAAAACAGCCCTTCACCTCTCCGCCCCCAACGGCAATACCAGCCATAACCCCTGAAATCATTCACCGCTTTCGGCGCGACGAACAAGTGTTGCGGGCTGTCCCGGTTGAGGTCGTTGCCCTTGTCTGGCTACGGGTGGTTGACGGGATTCCCTTGAGCAGATGGGATATCACCGGCGCGCGCTCTCCATTTTCTTGTCCGGTTCTTCCCCTCCGCCCTATTTCACGTAGGAGCGCAGCACCGATATGACCTGCTCGGTATCGGCCTGCCGCTGTTCGGGCGATAGACCTTCGGCGCTGATATGTTCGCGGATATGCCCCTCCAGCACGCTCATCATCAGCCCGCCAACCGCGCCCCGTATGGAAGCGATCTGCTGGAGCACCGCCGAACAGTTGTCTGGCGACTCTTTCTGCAAAACGGCTTCAAGCGCCTCGAGCTGCCCCTTGATCCGGCTGATGCGGTTCAGCAGCTTTTTTCTGCCTTCTTCGGTGTGAGCCATTGCTTTTATCGATGATAATTATAGTATAGGGGAGTATATCATTTTCCGCTGAATTTCCGCAATCCGAAAGGAGCCTCTCATGGATACGCAAACGTCAGACACCGGCCAACCGGAGCACAGCCACATCTTTGACGAAGGAAATCCGCTTGCGGAAAAGCGGACGAAATGGGCTTTAATCCTGACAGCCATCACGATGGTGCTGGAAATTGCCGGCGGCTGGACCTTCAACTCCATGGCCCTGCTCGCCGACGGGTGGCACATGAGCTCGCACGCGCTGGCGCTCGGCCTGTCGCTGCTTGCCTACCGGGCCGCGCGGCATTTCGCCCGGGACACCCGCTTTTCGTTCGGCACCTGGAAGATCGAAGTGCTCGGCGGCTACACCAGCGCGGTGTTCCTCGTCATGCTTGCCGCCCTGATGCTCTTCGAGTCGATCGAGCGCCTCATCACGCCAACCCCGATCCGGTACGATCAGGCCATCGCCCTCGCCGTGTTCGGCCTGACGATCAACCTCCTCAGCGCCTGGCTGCTCAACGACAGCGGCCATCACCATCATCACCACGGGCACGATCACGAGGACGGACACGAACATCATCACGACCTCAATCTTCGCGCCGCATACATCCATGTCATCACCGACGCGGCAACCTCGCTCCTTGCCATTCTGGCGCTCTTCGGAGGACGCTTCTGGAATGCCGTCTGGCTCGATCCGCTCATGGGTATTGCCGGAGCCGTCGTCGTCAGCGTCTGGGCTTTCGGATTGCTGCGCGATTCCGGACGGGTGCTTCTCGATGCCGAAATGGACACTCCCCTTGCGGAAAAAATCCGCCAGACCATCAGAACCGGCGCCGGCAGCGCCGCCATCACCGACCTGCATCTCTGGCGCATCGGCAAGTCGAACTACTCCTGCATAATCGCCCTGACGACGCCGGAAAACCTGACGGCGGACGGGGTAAAAAAACTGCTGGAACGGCACAAGGAGCTCTCCCATATCACCATCGAGGTGAACAGGATTCCGAATCGCGCGGACAGAAATCAGTAACCCTTGCGGCAGGGCGTCACTGCAAAAGAGCAATCAGCTTGCGCTGAAAGCTGTCGGAAGCGCCCTTCAATCAGCCATGCAATGCGAAGGGATCGGCTTCCGTGACGAGCGAACCATCGGCAAGGTGGTAGATGGTGTCGAACCCTTCGATCATGCGGATGTCGTGGGTCACGGTGATGACGGCCGTCCGTTGCTCGCGGGCGATGCGCTTGAGCAGCTCCATGACTTTCGTGCCGCGTGAGGTGTCGAGCGCGGCGGTGGGTTCGTCGGCAAGGATGATCGAGGGCGAGTTGGCCAGCGCCCGGCCGATGGCCACCCGCTGCTGCTCGCCGCCGGAGAGGGTCGCGGGCAGCGCTGCGGCGCGATGGGAGAGTTCGAGGTAATCGAGCAGTTCGAGCGCGCGCTTGCGGGCCGCTTTCGGCTTGACGCCGTTGATTTCGAGCGCGATGGCGATGTTGTCGCGCGCATTGAGAAACGGAATGAGGTTGTGCGCCTGAAAAATGAAGCCGATGTTCTCCCGGCGGAAGCGGCGCACGTCGATCCCTGTCCAGCCGTTCTCATAAATCTTCTGGCCGTTCATCGAAATCAGCCCGGAGGTGGGCTCCTGAATGAGGCTGATGCAGAGCAGGAGGGTGCTTTTGCCCGATCCCGACGGGCCGAGCAGCGCCATCAGCTCACCCGGCTCCACGCTGAAAGAGACCTCCCTGAGCGCCTCGACGGCAAGGTCGCCCTGACCGAAAACCTTGCGAAGTCTTTCGACATGAACAATGCTCACCTCAACCTCCCAGCGCAATTGAGGGCGGCGTCCGAAGCGCATGCACAATGCCGACGAGGCTCGACACCATCCCTCCGATGAAAAAAATCAGAAAGCTCGCCAGCGTCTCGTGCGGCAGCAGCACGACGGTGCGCGGAAAATTCTCGTAGGTGAGCTGCACCACCACCCAGGCGAACAGAAAGCTCGTAACCGTCAGGACGACCGACTGTTCGAGAATGAGCCTGACGATAACCCGGTTCGACGCGCCGATCAGCTTGAGCGTGGCGATAGCCTTGATTTTCTCGACCGTCAGCACATAGATGAGCAGGGCGATGATCACCAGCGAGACGATCACGAGCAGGAGACGGAACAGGCCAAGCACCGCCCCCATTTTCTTGAGCCGCCCTTCGAGCATGAGGTTTCGCTCCTGCTGCGTCGTATAGACGCTGAAGTAGAGCCACCGCTCGATCTGCTCCGTCACGAACTGCTGGTCTGCGCCCGGCTGGAGTTTCACGAGAACGGCATTGATGGTGCCGCTTCCCCCGGCAAGCAGCGGAAGCATCCGCTTCGCCTCGGCGGGAGTGTACCCGGCCCGGATCAGCCGCTGCGTTTCAGCAAGGCGGGTGCGCTCAAGCGCGCGGTTGTCCTGATCGAACAGCACCTCCTGCGCATCGGGCAGGGAGAGGTAGAGCAGCGGATTGCCCGCCGCATCGACGGTTTTGCGCGTCAGGCCGACGACCGTGTAGTCGTGCACCCCGAGGCGGAAGGTATCGCCGAGCTTCAGGCCGATTTTCATATCGGCCACCGCTTCGTAATGCGCCTGGGCGATGGGGCGTCCGGCGACGATCCGCCCCGGCCCGCCAAGCCCGCCGAACACGTCGTAGCCGATGATGGTGAAGTGCTGCTCACGGCCCGCCACCTCGCGCTGCACGGTGTAGGTGATGAACGGGCTGGCCTTGGCGACGCCG
>JAFGER010000058.1 GCA_016931495.1 Chlorobiaceae bacterium
AATCCTCACGTACTCCGTGTACGCTCCGGTGTCTGCGCTCCAGCCGCCTTGCACTCGGGCCGCTCATGACACTTTTTAGAGGTGCCCTTACATCCATATTGCCCCGGCTTTCAAGCCGGGGTCAGGCGCATCTGGCCTGGAAGGCCTCATAAACCTGCTGCCAGGTATGGGCATCTTTCTCGAACGGAATTTCGAGATACCGGCACAGGTAGAGGGCGTCACCGGCGGAGGCCAGATCGCCACGCATCAGCGCTTCGAGCGCCTTCCTGCCAGCTTCGGCCGTATCGTGACCGGTCAGGCGGGCCTGACGCCAGTAATTGATCGCCTCATCGCGATAGACGGCGTTGCGGGGCAGGGCTTCGGCCGCCTTGAGGTTCGGCACCTCGACGTTGCGCGCGCCGAAAGTTGCCGGCCAGCCGGTCTCCTGCCAGCGCGACGAGGTTTCGATGGCCTGCTCGACCATCCGGATCACATCTTCCATCATATTCGTTGCGATCGTTTCGGTTTGCGGAAAGCTTCGGCTGGCTCAGAGCCCGTCGCCCATGCCCATCTGGATGTAGCCGCACGGGCAGACCAGGGAGCAGAGGTGACAGCCGACACATTTCGAATAGTTCGTATAGACTTTTTCCCCCGCCGGATTGTCGCGGTAACGCACGATGGCCTCCTGGGGACAGAACGAGACGCACTGCTTGCAGTCGAAGCAGAAGCCGCAGCTCATGCAGCGCCCGGCCTCGGTTTTGGCCTGTTCGGCCGTGAGGGCCACGAGCAGTTCGTCGTGGTTGCCCACCACCTTTTCAGGCTCGATGGAGCAACGCTTTGCCTGCGGAGTGTGCAGGAAGTAGAGCATATCCTGCTTGTGCGCCTTGGTGATTTCGCTGTACGGCGTCTCGGGCATCGGCTCGCCCTTCAGGAAGGCGTCGATGGAGGCGGCGGCTTTGCGCCCGTGACCGACCGCCGTGGTGATGAGATCGACCTTCAGCGCGTCGCCACCGCCGAAAAGCTTCTCGCGGCCCGGGATGCGGAAGTTGCGGTCAACCTTCATCCAAGGGCCATTGCCCGCAGCGCCGCCGAGGCCGGAAAAGTCGGTCACCTGGCCGATGGCCGCAACCACCATGTCGGCTTCGATCTCGAAGGTTTCACCATTGCTCTTGTAGCGCAGGAAGGGAATCGGAGAGTTCCAGCCCTCTTCGCCCTTCTCCTTTTTGACCATCTTCGTGCAGCGCAGGCCGGTGACGCCCGACTCGCCGCCGAGAATCTCGGCCGTGCCGGTCTGGAAGTACATGGCGGCGCCCTCTTTTGCGGCATCGTCAAATTCATTCTCGAAGCAGGCCATCTCCTCGCGCGGCACGCCCGAGATGACGGTTGCCTTGGAGCCGAGGCGAAGAGCGAGGCGGGCCACATCCATAGCCACGTTGCCGTCACCGATGACGACGACATTTTTCCCCACGGGCACATCGTCGCCCATAACCTCGTAATTCCTGAGAAACTCGATCGCGTTGGTCGCCCCCGGCGCTCCCTCGAAACCGGGAACCGGCAGGCCGCGCCCTTTCTGTGCGCCGACGCCGAGAAAGACCGCGTCGTATTCGGCTTCGAGCTGTTCGAGGGTGACATCCTGGCCAACGCGCACGCCCATTCTGGTCTCGATGCCAAGATCGATGATGCGAGCGATTTCAGCTTCGAGCACCGAACGATCAACGCGGTAGCCCATGATGCCGTAGAGCACCATGCCGCCGAGTTTGTCGTTGGCATCGAAAATCGTCACCGCGTGCCCCTTGCGGCGAAGCTGGTAGGCTGCCGACAGACCCGCCGGGCCACCGCCGATCACCGCCACCTTCTTGCCCGTATCGGGGCCGGCGGCGGGCAGCTTCAGCCCTTGCTGGATAGCGTAGTTGCCGATCACCTGCTCGACGGCGTTGATGGCCACGCTCTCGTCGTGCTGGCCGCGATTGCACTTGCTCTGGCAGGGGTGCGGGCAGATGCGGCCCATGACGGCCGGAAAAGGGTTCATGTCCACCGCCGTCTCCCAGGCCGCCCGCAACGGGTCGTCGGACTGGTCGATGCCGCTCAGGAAGCGGTTGATGGCGCGGATATCCTCTCCTGCCGGGCACTCCGCCGAACAGGGCGGCGTCTGCCGGACATAGACCGGACATTTATGGCTTTGATCCCCGAAGGCGACGATCTTGTCGGTTCCCGTCAGTTCGCTGAATTCCGGGAAGACATACTCCGTCGCAAAATCGAGAATCGGGTTTGATTCTGCATTCATGAGATTCTCCTTAAAATCAATTGGCTCCCCGGCTATTCGATTCGAGATGGATCGGATAGCCGGAGGCGGAATTCAGCTTAGAAACGGACGTGAGCCGACTGGTTGAAGGTCGTGCGGGCGTGGCGGTAGCTGTCGATCATGTTTTCGTCGAACGTAAGGCCGGTCTCCTCGAAGAAGCGCTTCCAGCCGATGCGGCCAATCCACTCGCCGACACGCTCCCACGGACGCCCGCCAGCCTTGTAGGCCGTCAGGATGCGGCCAACCACATCGGTCACCTCCGGCCAGCGCGGCGGATGGTTCGGCAGGTTGTGCGCCACCAGGCTCATGGTCGAGGGCTTCGTGCGGGCGTTGCTGTTCTTGCCGCCGACCCAGATGGCGAACTTCGAGTGCTCGGGGTGGTTGATCTCCATGGCCGGGCAGGCGCCGAAGCACGCGCCGCAGCAGATGCACTTCTTCTCATCGACCATCAGCGTCTTCTTGCCGTCGATCACGGTCGGGCGGATAGCGGCGACCGGGCAGCGGGCCACGGCTTTCGGCAGCTCGCAGGTGGTGACCAGGTGGTCGTGGTTGATGCGCGGCGGGCGGGTGTGCTTGACCACCACGGCGATGTCGGCCTGGCCGCCGCAGTTGATGGCGCAGCAGGAGGTCGAAAGACGCACCTTGTTGGGCATCTGCATATCCTTGAACTCGTTGTAGAGCGAATCCATCATCGACTTCACCACGCCCGAAGCGTCGGTTGCCGGAATGTCGCAGTGCAGCCAGCCCTGGGTGTGCGAAACCGACGAGACGCACATGCCGGTGCCGCCCACGGGAAAGCCCATCGATTCGAGCTCGGCGATCATCGGCTCGACGTTCCCCTCGTTTGGCGTCAGGAACTCGACGTTGTTGCGCACCGTGAAGCGAAGGAAGCCGTCGCAGTACTTGTCGGCCACGTCGCACAGGCGGCGAAGCATGTCAACGGTATCCTGCCGCTGCGTGCCGGCCCTGACCGTCCAGATGGCGTCACCGCTCTCGGCCACGTGCTTGAGCACGCCCGGCTTGGGGATTTCGTGATATTTCCACTTCCCGTAATTCTTTCTGACCACGGGATGCAGCGCCTCCTCATAGGTATGAGGGCCGGACTCTATGGTCTTCCAGGTTCTTTCCTGACTGCTCATGCTCTTTCCTGTAGATTGGGGCGCACCGGCTCCCGTCTGAAGGCGCTGGTGCGACAGTGAATGTTCTGTTTATAGGGTCTTCAACGTCTTTGTTTATCGTCGTGAGCGGCACCGACAAGTCGGGACTGCGCAACAGATAAACGGAGACGTTCATCAGTATTTTGCCTTGAAGTAGGGGTTATCGCGCGGACGAGTCACCTGGTTGATGTCGTGCTCGATGCCGACGCCTTCGAGGAACTGCTTCAGACCGACGCGCTCGATGGTTTCACCGATGCGCTCGTGGTCGAGTCCTGCGTCATCCCACCAGTCGATGATCTCCTCGATCTGCTCGATGAATGCCTCGCGGTCTTCGTCGGTCTCCATTTTCATGAAGGGGATGATGAGCGAGCCCATGTTGACGCCCACCTTGAGGGTGTTCTTGCCGCCCATGAGCAGCGAGATGCCGCGCTCCTTGCCGGGCGAGAGCGCCTTCGGCATGGCGTTGATGCAGTGCATGCAGCGCACGCAGTCGCGGGCCGCGATGTCGATGCCGCCATCCTTGAGGGTGATCGCCTTGGTGGGGCAACGGCTGATGACGTTGTTGACCAGCGCATCCATGCCGCGCTCGTCGATCCACGCCCTGACCTCGTCCTGATCGATCTGGATCGCATCTTTCCAGGTGCCGACAACGGCAAGGTCGGAGCGCATGATCGAGTTGGTGCAGTCGTTGGGGCAGCCGGAAAATTTGAACTTGAGCTTGTAGTTCCACTCCGGGCGGTGAACCTGGCCGACGAAGTGCTTCAGCGCCGTGAGGTGCAGCTTGAGGTTGTCGTAGCAGGCGTTTTCGCAACGGCCGGGGCCGATGCAGGACACGCCGGTTCTCATGCCGGCGCCAGCGCCGCCAAGGTCCCAGCCCGCCTGGTTCAGCTCGTCGAAACACTCCTGAACCTTGTCCTGCTCGATGCCCTGGAGCATGATGTCACCGGTCTGGCCGTGCAGGGCGATGATGCCGCTGCCGTGCTTTTCCCAGATGTCGCAAAGCTCGCGGAGCATCTGCGTGTTGTAATGCAGGCCCGGCGCGGGCTGAATGCGCATGGTGTGAAACTCGGCTGCCTCGGGGATCTTGTCCTTGATCATCGAGTAACGGGTGATGATGCCGGCGCCGTAGCCATCGACCGTCACCAGGCCGCCCTTCCAGTAACCCATCCGGGTGTTGTACGAATATTCAAGCTGGTCGAGCACGCCGCGCAGCATCGGCTTTTGCGTTCTCTCAGCCAACTCCTTGAAACCGGTGATAAAGCTTGGCCAGGGGCCGCTCTCCAGCTCGTCGAGCATGGGGGTCGGATTCAGGAACTGGCCGTTGTCGTCCGGTTTGCCGCACCCGCCGCAATGACATCCGCCGTTCACGGCGCCGTCGTTAGCACCACTCATGTTGCCTCCTTTGGTTCTCGATACTTTTGAGGCCGGCGTTCACCGGCCTGAATTTTGTGGGTAGCCGCTGTTTTACACGCAGCCGGTCGGTTTGGGGAGTCCGGCGATTTTGCAAGCCTGAAGAGCCGGGCCTTTGGGGAAAAGACCGTACAGGAACTCGGAAGCCTCTTTCTTGTCCATGCCCTTTTCGGTGGCGACAGCTTTGGTGAGCACCTTCACGGCCGGAGCGATCTGGTACTCCTGGTAGTAGTTTCTCAGGAACTTCACGAGATCCCAGTGACCCTCCTCCATCGAGATCTCCTCGCCCTCGGCGAGCTTGACCGCTACATCCTCGTTCCAGTCTTCGAGGTTCACAAGGTAGCCGTTCTCGTCGGTCTCGTAGCTCATGCCATTGACTTCGATTGCCATGATCATTCTCCTTTTTGGTGTGATTTGGATAGTGAGCGCAGGCGTTCACATGCTGAGCAGGCCTGCCTGATTGCGATAATATCGTTATACAGTTATATAGTTAACAAATTGATTTGAATTTTTCAAACAATCGGGAAACTTTTTCTCCTGTTCGTGGCCCGCTTCCAGAAAACGGGAATTTCGGCATGGTCTTCTCCAAATATGACCATAAAATAATTCAACCACATAGTTATATAGTTAGCAAAATAATCTGAATGAATCAAGCTTTTCAGAAAAAAATTCGTGTGATTGGGAACTGATAGCCGATCAGGGCTTTTCGAGGGGGTTTTCAAACCTGAACCGGGCAGCCAGTTCGACGAAGCGCTGCGCCCAGCGCGGGTTTGCGGCTGCGTGCAGGTGCGCGTAGGAGGCAAAGAGGTTCTTGTGGAGAATGCCGTCCTCCCGACCCGTGAGGCCAAATCCCCGCGCCACATTGAACTGGCAGGCAAGCTCCGGAGAGCCCTCCGCAGGTTTGGAGTAGTGGAATTCATGGGCGCGGATGCGTTCGCCACCTGCGAACCACGCCGATCCGGCGCGGCTTTCGAGTTCGAGATAGCCGCACCCGGCAGGCTTGCGCTGATAGCCGATGTCGATCGGCAGCACGCCACAGAGCGGCCAGGTGCGCCCCTGCCACGTCGCGCTCCGGCATAAATAGATAAGGCCGCCGCACTCCGCCCACGCAGGCATCCCGGCTTCGATGCGCTCGCGCACGTCGCACATGAGGCCGGTGTTCGCGCTCAACTGCTCAAAGAAGGACTCAGGGAATCCGCCGCCGAGATAAAGCCCGTCGATCTCCGGCAGCGACGTCGCATCGAAGGTGTCGATGAACACCAGCTCCGCGCCGCTCGCCCGGAGCGCCTCCAGATTGTCGGGGTAGTAGAAGCAGAAGGCGTCGTCGTGGAACACGCCGATGCGAGCTTTGGCGCTCGTTTGCAGCGTCGGAATGGTAATCGGCTCGGGCGCGTCGAACGGTGCCGCAGAGTCGAACAGCGCCTTGATCGCCGCGATGTCGCAATGCTTCGCAACCTGTTCGGCGGCGGCATCGATGAACGCCTCGGCATCCGGCGACTCACCGACCGTCACGAGGCCGAGGTGGCGCTCGGGCAGCACCAGCGAAGAGTCTGACGGAATCGCGCCGAGCACCGGAATCTTGCAGTAGGTCTCGATCGCCTGCCGCTGCTTGGCTTCCTGCCGCGAGCTGGCGACATGATTCAGGATGACGCCCGCGATGTTCACCTTCGGCGGCATCGCCATCAGCCCGAGCACCTGCGCCGCCACGCCTCGGTTGACCCGGCGGCCATCGACGACCAGCACCACCGGCACACCGAGTAGAGCCGCAAGCCCCGCGCTGCTGTCCGAACCGGCCATGTCGAGCCCGTCGTGCAAGCCGTGGTTCCCCTCGATCAGCGCCAGCCCGCCGGGATGTTTCAACGAAGCGCGGACGAACGACTCGCGGCAAACCTCCGCGCCCATCATCCACGGATCGAGATTGTAGCACTCCCCGCCGCTGGCCGCGCGATGCCACATCGGGTCGATGTAATCCGGCCCCTTCTTGAAGCTCACCACCGGCCCCTCGCGCCCGAGCAGGCGCAAAAGCCCCAGCGTCACCGTGGTCTTCCCGGCGCTTTTCCACGAAGCCGAAATCATCAGCCTCGGTATGGCGATTGAAGGCGACATTGGTGCAGTGCTATTCTTTATCTGTGAAGGTGACATCATGATCGGCAGGCTCAGGACCTGCCCCTACAGGAGTTGCGGAATCATCAAGACGCTTGCGCAAACCTCCCTCAAGCTTTCGGCTTCAACTGGTCGGGACGCACCTTCGAGGTGAAAAAGTCGTCCGCAAACGCCTCGTCCACCGTCTCGCCCGCGCTGTTCACCAGCGGCTCCTCGTAATCATTCCACCCGCGAAGCCCGGTTTTCAGCGACACCACGTTCGTGAACCCCAGCTCCTGCATGGTTTTGGCGGCGAACGCGCTCCGGCGGCCAGAGCGGCACACCACCACAATCTCCTTGTCGCGGCCCGTCACCAGCGCCGGAACGGTATCGTCATAATCCCACTCGCACGCCGACTCCAACACACCGCGCGGCACATGGATCGACCCCTTGATATGCAACGCCTCGAACTCCTTCGGCTCACGAACATCGAGAATAATCAGCTCCGGATTCTCTTCCATCCGGTCAACCAGATTCCACGGCATGATCTCCCGAATCTCGGAAAGAGTCTTCTCCAGCAAGTCGTTCAAACGGCTCATCGTTATGAAAATCAACAGGTTACTGATTTTATCGTCATCCGCGAACACGGACGAACAAGCGCAGCCAGAAGCCACAACAATCAATTATATAACTATTCAGTAATATAAAAACAAGTACGGGTTATAAATCAGACAAAAGTGGTGTTATGATCAATATTCAGTAATTTACAGGATAATAAGGCATCTTTCAGCCAGACATACATCTGGCACAAGTTGAGGAGATAGTAACAATGAGCACAGTTCCTGCTTCCATTCCGGTGTTGCAGTGGGCGGCCAGCAGGGCTTGGCTCAGCGATACCGAGCTGGAAAAACGGTTCAGGAAATGGCCGCTGTGGTTGAGAGGCGAAGCTTCGCCAACTTTGAAACAGTTGGAAGATTTCGCAAAGCTCACGCATACACCGTTTGGGTATTTTTTCCTACCTGAACCACCAGAGGTGACCTTGCCTGTCCCGGATTTTCGCACTCATCGTGATAACCATTTACGCGAACCAAGCACGGCATTGCTCGACACGATTTATCTGTGCCAGCAACGGCAGGAGTGGTTTCGCGAGTATGCCCTGATGCAGGGATTACAGCCATTACGGTTTGTCGGCAGCGCAACAATATCGGACGATCCCGATGCTGTTGCAGCACACATGCGTCAAGAGCTATCGCTCTCTGTTGCTGAACGTCAAGCCCTTCCAACATGGACCGATGCACTGCGTCAGCTTATCGCAAAAGCGGAAGAGGCCGGCGTGCTTGTCATGGCCACTTCCATTGTCGGAAGCAACAGTCACCGAAAACTGGATACGCAAGAGTTCCGCGGCTTTGCGCTGACCGATAACGTGGCACCACTGATTTTTCTGAATGCCGCAGACAGCAAAGCGGCACAAATGTTGACGCTTGCGCACGAACTGGCGCACATCTGGCTTGCCGAAAGCGGCCTGTCCAATCCAGAAGCAGGCCTGCTTCCCGAACAGCAGATCGAGCGGTGGTGCAACCGTGTCGCTGCCGAATTGCTGGTTCCAAACGAGAAACTGCATGACGTTCATAATCCCGGCATTACTGTTGCCGAGGAGATTCAACGGCTGGCCCGGTTTTTCAAGGTTAGTACACTTGTGGTTTTACGGCGTCTTTTCGAAGCGGGATTCATCGACAGAGCGACGATGAACCAATGCTATCAGGAGGAGCTTGATCGCATCCTTTCGCTTGAAAAACGCAAAAGCCCTGGTGGTGATTTTTACCGAACTCTTGGAGCACGCACCGGGAAGCGCTTTGCACGAGCGATACTCTCCAGTACGCTGGAAGGACACACCCTGTTCAGGGATGCTTTCCGTCTTTTGGGCGTACGAAAGTCGGCAACCTTTTACGAAGCTGCGCATGAACTGGGAGTGATGCCATGACCTATCTGCTCGATGCCAATGTCTTCATCCAGGCAAAAAACCTGCATTATGGCCTCGATTTCTGCCCTGCTTTCTGGGAATGGTTGATCGAAAGCAATGCATCAGGTAAGGTGTTCAGCATCGACAAGGTTGCCGATGAAATCGCGGCTGGCGCTGACGAGCTGACCGACTGGATGAACAATCACGCAAACGACTTGTTTATCAATACAGATAACAGGACAATCGAAAAATTCGGTCAGGTCAGCACCTGGGCGACCAGTCAGGAGTATGAGCCTACGGCTATCAGCACTTTTCTGCAGGTTGCCGATTTCTATCTTGTCGCCCATGCTCTTTCAGGCGGGCACGTACTCGTTACGCATGAGGTTCCTTCCAATTCTCAACGCAAAATCAAGATTCCCAATGCCTGCCTCGGCCTCCAGCTACGGTTCATGACGCCCTATGAAATGTTGCGTCGTGAACAGGCAAGGTTCGTATTGGGAGGTGTTCCAGTGTTAAATTTTCCAAGGCAATAACGAAACGCCCCGATACCCCTACGCCAGCCATGCCCGTCACCAAACTCATCGAAAAATGAAGCTTCCAGCAAAGCTGTACAAATACGAGCCATTCAGCACTCAATCGCTTGAAAACCTCAAGGCACAAGCCATCTACTTTAGCTCACCACTGGGCTTCAACGATCCATACGACTGCGCGACCAACCCAGTCGTGTTGAAACCGTCAGCTCAAGAGGCTGAGTCTGCCCGACAGCATTACCTCTCCGACAAGACAACACCACAGGAGGCAAAGTTGAAATTCGAGCAGATGCCAGTTAATGATTTGCAAGAAATGCTTTATCGTATTGGCACTGAAGCAATATCGTCAAATGTTGAGCGCTTTGGCAAAGAGCGAGGAGTATCGTGTTTTTCAGAGATCAACGACGATCTTCTGATGTGGGGCCAGTATGGTGGAAAGTATAAAGGCTTTTGCCTGGAATTTTCAACAGAACACAATCCTTTCTCTCAGGCTCATCAAGTCAAATACGTCGATCGTGTGCCCGAAGCCTCTGTAATTCCTTTTCTAACGGGCTCCGAGTTAGAGCTCGACAATGCAGCCAAAGACCTTTATCTCATCAAGTCGAAATCGTGGTATTATGAGAAGGAATGGCGCATCGTTCACAAGGATGTTGGTACACGCTATCACTATGAGCCCAACGCGTTAACAGGCGTTTACTTTGGCCCCGAAATACCCGATGAGGCACTTGAAATCATCGCCCTGATTCTTCGTGGTCAGAATACAAACGTCAAGCTATTCCGTGGTGCACGGAGTAAATCCAAATTCAAAGTTGACTTTACTGAGATCGGATATCTCACACACCTTGAAGCCAAGAGCCGAGGGTTACGATAGATCATTTTACAAAAGCAGCCCTCCCGACGCCCCCCAAAACCCTCCGGCACGTTAAATCCTCCTTGTTTGTTATATTCGAGGTTTGTGCCCCGCCCGGCAGGTGGCGGCCTCTGAAATTCTCAAACTCTCAGATCAAACGATGAGCAATTCCGATCAGTCGCGGGTGCAGACGCAGAGTCTGTCGCCTGATAAAGTGATGAACAAGCTGGTTTCGCTGGCCAAGCGGCGGGGCTTCATTTTTCCGTCGTCGGAGATTTACGGCGGCCTGTCGTCGTGCTTCGATTACGGCCCGCTCGGCAGCGAGATGAAGAAGAATATCAAGGATTTGTGGTGGAGCGCGATGACGCGCCGCCATCAGAATATCGTAGGGATCGACGCGTCGATCATGATGAATCCGACCGTGTGGGAGGCTTCGGGCCATGTGGCGAGCTTCAACGATCCGCTGATCGACGACAAGACCACCAAGCGCCGCTACCGCGCCGATCACCTGATCGAGAACCATATCGAGAAGCTTCATCGCGAGGACAAAGAGGCCGAGGCGGCTGCCGTCAAGGTGGCGTATGAGGCCGCGGAGGGCACCGAAGACCCGAACCGCACGCTCTACAATATCATTATCGAGTCGGGCATCAAGGCCCCCGACACCGGTTCGGCGGACTGGACGGAGGTTCGTCAGTTCAACCTGATGTTCCAGTGCAACATGGGTGCGATTGCCGGTTCGGGCGGCGTGGTCTATCTGCGCCCCGAAACCGCGCAGGGCATCTTCGTGAACTTCCACAACGTGCGTGAAGCGTCGCGCATGAAGGTGCCGTTCGGCATCGCCCAGATCGGCAAGGCGTTCCGCAACGAGATCGTCAAGGGCAACTTCATCTTCCGCATGGTGGAGTTCGAGCAGATGGAGATGCAGTATTTCGTCAAGCCCGGCACGCAGCTCGAAGCGTTCGAGGCGTGGCGCGAGGAGCGCTTCCGCTGGTACTCCGAAACGCTCGGCATGTCCAAAGAGAAGCTGCACTGGTACAAGCACGACAAGCTGGCTCACTACGCCGACCTGGCCTACGACATCAAGTTCGACTTCCCGTTCGGCACGGAGGAGATCGAGGGCATCCACTCGCGCACCGATTTCGACCTGACTCAGCATCAGGAGTACTCCGGCAAGAGCATGGAGTACATCGACCAGACCACCAACGAGCGCTACATTCCATACGTGGTGGAGACCTCGTCGGGCTGCGACCGCACTTTCCTCGCGCTGCTGTCGGACGCCTATCAGGAGGATGTGGTCGATGGCGAGCCGCGCGTAATGCTGAAGCTCGCGCCGAAGGTCGCGCCGGTGAAGGCTGCCGTGCTGCCGCTGATGAAAAAGGGCGACATGGGTGAAAAGGCCGCACAGCTCTGCCGCGACCTGTCGGAGAACTTCATGGTGCAGTACGACGACGCGGCCTCCATCGGAAAGCGCTACCGCCGTCAGGACGAGATCGGCACGCCATTCTGCTTCACAGTCGATCACGACACGCTGGCGAACGGCACCATCACCGTGCGCTACCGCGACACGGCGGCGCAGGAGCGGATCGACATGTCGAAAGCCGGGGAGTTCCTGGCTGCAAAGCTGGTTTAATTCAGGAGGGTTTTAACCCTCCGGACATTCAGGATTCTTACATTCATGTTGCCCCGGCTTTCAAGCCGGGGATGCAAGATGGACAGGATTGGGCTAAAGCCCTGAATTATTTTCAGGCCATGAACCCCGGACTAAAGTCCGGGGCAATTCTTAAAAGCCTTTATTACTTGGACTCATAAGTCAAAGAAATGCTTTACGATGTCGCAATCATAGGAGGAGGGCCGTCGGGCGCTGCTGCCGCTGAAATTCTGGCCAGGGCTGGCCACTCGACCATCCTCATCGAACGCAACCTTGCAAACGTCAAGCCGTGCGGCGGCGCGATTCCGCTCGGCCTGATCGAGGAGTTCCAGATTCCCGACGAGCTGGTCGAGAAAAAGCTGACCCGCATGAGCGTGCGCTCGCCGAAGGGTGAAACCATCTTCATGCACATGCCGAACGGCTACGTCGGCATGGTGCGCCGCGAGCGCTTCGACCGCTACCTTCGCGAGAAGGCGCAGACGGCGGGCGCTGAGCTGGTCGAGGCGCTGGTGAAGAAAATCGACCGTGCCGCCGACCGTTTCACGATCCACCTCTTCAACAAGGAGGGCGAGGCGCTGCCGCCGGTGGAGGCCTCGTATGTCATCGGCGCGGACGGCGCGAACTCGAAAACCGCCGAAGAGCTGGGCTTTCCGCCGAACGATCTCAAGGTGATCGCCATGCAGCAGCGCTTCCACTACTGCGACGAGCTGAAGCCCTACGAGGAGCTGGTGGAGATCTGGTTCGACGGCGAGGTCTCGCCCGATTTCTACGGCTGGATATTCCCGAAAACCGACCACATCGCCATCGGCACCGGCACCGAAGAGCACCGCCGCGACATCAAACAGTTGCAGCACCGCTTCGTCGAGAAGATCGGCATCACCGAAAAGCCGTACCTCAACGAGGCGGCCAAGATTCCGATGAAGCCGCGCCGTTCCTTCACGCAGGAGCGCGCCATTCTCGTCGGCGACGCGGCGGGCCTGGTGACTCCGGCCAACGGCGAGGGCATCTTCTTCGCCATGCGCTCCGGCAAGCTGGGCGCGCAGGCGATGATCGAGCGCATCCGCAACAACACGCCACTTTCGAGCTACGAGAAGGAGTTCCGCAAGCTCTACTCGCCCATCTTCTTTGGGCTACAGGTGCTGCAATCGGTCTATTACAAGAGCGACAGGCTGCGCGAAAGCTTTGTGGCGATCTGCCGCGACAAGCACGTGCAGGAGATCACCTTCGACTCGTATCTCTACAAAAAGATGGTGCCCGCGCCGTGGAGCGTGCAGATGAAAATCATGGCAAAGAACGTCTATCATCTCGCAAAAGGATCGTGATAGGCGCGGCTGAAACCCCGCTGTCTCGTCCCGACAAAGCAAGAAATTGGGCTAAAGCCCCTATTTATTTTTTGTTTTTCGTAAACCCCGGACTGAAGTCCGGGGCAATTATTCAAGAGTTCTGAATGTCTCGACAGTGGTCGGGATTAAAACCTTGCTGAACAATGCCGGGTTCAGCACTCCAGTATTCCGACAAGAAAAAGCACTCTCCGATGCTGCTCTCCCCGCTGAACTGGCTGATTCACATCTCCTCGTCGCTCGAATGGGGCGTGGCGCTGGTCATGCTCTACCGTTACGGGCGTCTCGTCGGGCGAAAGGATGTGCGGCGTTTCGCGCTCTTCATGCTGCCGCACTGGATCGGGAGCTGGTTCGTGCTGTTCTACCACATCACGGGTGACAGCATCATGCGGTTCCTCGAACTCTCCGAAGCGATCAACCTGCTGGGCAGCGTCGCGCTGCTCTACGCGACCATCAAAATCCTGAAAGGGGAAGAAAAGCGGGAGGAAAAACCCGCAAAAGCGTGGGCGGGCGCGCTGTTCGGCGGCGTTGTGCTGGCGTCGGGAAGCGGTTCGACGCCCTATTCCTTCATGATGGGCAACAGCTGGTTCGATGCCGTTTTGCAGGTGTCGAGCATCGTCTATATGACCTTTCTGGTTCTTTTACTGAGAGTTCGCAAAAAGGACCCGGAGGCCTTCTCGGCGCTGACTGTGGCGGGATTCTGGTTCGTGCTGGTCTTCATTTCGGTGACGGTCGTCTGCATGTACGTCGCCATGCACGTGCTCGGCTACCAGTCGCTCTCGCACAACGACTTCCTGCACGGCTTTGCCGAGAGCCTGCTGAGCGTCAGCAATCTGATGATCGTGCTCGGCATCCACAAACAGCACAAGCTCGCCGAACGGCAGCTCAGGGCCTGAGCAGCGCCCGGTAGCTCTTCGGATCGGCAAGCAGCGAGAAGGCCTGGGACGCGGCCGGATCGTGCCCGATCCCGTTGCGCCACGCCGCCCGCTCGTCGTAGCGGCGGATAATCTCGCGCTGCACGGCCTTCGTGATGCGGAGGGAGTCGCGCTGCATGCCCTGCTTCGTCCAGCCGGCAAGCGCCTCCTCGAATCCTGCAAGCCTCCGGGAAAGCAGCGAGTCCGCATCACCACCCTCCCTGCCCATCAACGTTTTCAGGCTGTCGAGCATCTTTTGCGGCGCGGAACGGAAAGCAAACGCTTCGCTGCCGGCAAACTCCCGGAACTCTCTGAACACCGGCATCCCGGCAATCTTCTGCACGGGAAGGCCGGGATGTTGCCGATGGAAGTTCGTGGCGTAGGTGAAGATGAGCCCCTCCTTTTCAAGCGCTTTTTCGTACTCCGACGGCTCTTCGGCGCGGACGGGCAGGTCGGGCCTGATGCCGCCGCCGCCATAAACCTTGCGCCGGTTGAGGGTATAATAGACTCTGGTGGAATCGCTGACCTCAGGATTGAGCAGCACCTTGCGCTCGCCGTCCTGGCATTGGCGCCTGCCGTGCACGAGCGGCTTCTGGATCAGCCGGCCGGAAGGGGTGTAATATTTGGCTGTGGTCAGCTTGAGCGTGTAGTCGTAGGGCAGGAGGATGATCGATTGCACCAGCCCCTTGCCAAAGGAGGAGTCGCCGACGATGACCCCGCGGTCAAGCTCCTGGATGGCTCCGGCCACGATCTCCGAAGCCGAAGCGCTTGCCGCGTCAATCAGCACCACCAGCGGCAGCGAAGGCACGAGCGGATCGACCCTGGTGACATAGCTCTGCTCGCTGTCGGCGGCCCGCCCTTTGGTGGAAACCACGCGGCTGCCCTTCGCGACGAACAGGGCGGCCACATCAACCGCCGAGGTGAGCAGGCCGCCCGGATTGCCGCGCAGGTCAAGCACGAGGCCGCTCATGGAAATCTTCCCTTTGGCGGCCTCGTCCTGCAGGGCACGGATCGCCGAAACCAGCTCCTGGCGCGAGTGCTGGGCGAAGCCGGTCATGCGGATGTAGCCGGCAGAACCGAAAAGTCCGGCATAGGGAACCGTGCTGACCCGAACCTCGCTCCTCGTGATGACATACTCCTTCCGGGGGCCACGGCCATACTTGCGCACGGTCAGCCTGACGCTGGTGCCGGGCGCGCCCTTGATGGAACCCCTGATCTTTTCGATCGGCTGCTGGCCGGCCTGCTCGCCATTGACGGCCACGATCCGGTCGCCAACCTGCAACCCCGCTTTCGCGGCGGCCTGTCCCTCGAAAACGGACGTGACGTACAGCTCGCCGCCAATGGTGCCGATGGTGATGCCGATCCCCGCGTACTGGCCACTGGTCATCTCTTCAAGCTCGCCGGACTGCTCCACATCGAGAAAGGTGGTGTACGGATCGAGCTGGCTGAGCATGCCGTCGATGCCCGAGTACATGAACTCGCTGACATCGACAGGCTCGACATACTTCTGCGACACCTCCTGATAGACATCGCCAAGCAGATCGATGCTCTTGTTGACCTCGAAAAAGTTCGATGCACTCCGGGCCTTTGCGGGCGCAGGCCCGGCGGTCAGCATGATCGAAAAGGCCGCCGCCGAAGCGATGGCGGCAAAACGCGGCCACCTGGCGATACGGCCGATGGGCGCGGTGGTGCGTGGCGTGCTCATGAAAACCTCACCTGAGGGCGCTTTCAAGAGCCGTGGCGCTGTCGGTGCGCTCGTCGCGGTACTTGACGATGAGCGGCGTGTAGATCGACAGACCGTGTTCGGCGGCGAACTCGCCCTTCACCTGGCGGGAACCGGCCACCACGACCGCCCCTTCGGGAATGACGAGCGGGCCGTCGGCGCTCTTCCTGAGAATCGTTCCGTTGACCAGATCATAAACCGGCGTGGAGCCGTTGAGGATGACGCCGGTGCCGATGACGGCACGTTTTTTGACGATGGTGCCCTCGTAGATGCCGCAGTTGCCACCGACCATCACCTCGTCCTCGATGATGACCGGCATCGCGCCGACCGGTTCGAGCACGCCACCAATCTGCACGGCAGCCGAGAGGTGCACCTTCTTGCCGATCTGGGCGCAACTGCCCACCAGCGCGTGCGAGTCGATCATCGAGCCTTCATCGACGTAACCGCCGACGTTGACGTAAGCTGGCGGCATCATCACGACGCCGGGCGCCAGGTACGCGCCGTCGCGCACCGACGAGCCGCCGGGCACGATCCGGACGCCCTCTGCGGCGGTGAACTCGCGGAGCGGGTAGGTGTCCTTGTCGATGAAGGAGAAGCTGCCGAGGCCGTCGAGATCGACGTGGCTTTCGATCAGCCCGCCAAGCTTCATGCCGACGAGGATGCCCTGCTTGACCCACTGGTTCACCGTCCAGCCGTTAGCCGACGAATCTGGTTCGGCGGCGCGAATCCGTCCGTCGTTGAGCAGCTTTTTGAATTTCGCAAAAATGGCTCTCGACTCCGGATCAGCCTTGAGCTGGTCGGCGCCAAGCGAAGAGAGTGCGGTAATCTGGTTCCTGATCTCCTGATACTGTTCCATTGAATCCATTCGTCTTTTTCGGTTTTTCAGTTAAACTCGGCGGTGATGTCGGCGCCGCTCTTCCGGTTGTAGAAGCGGAAGTCGTCGCTGCGCAGGCTTTCGTCGGCCTTGATCCGGACGAAAACGAGGTGCTGCAAGAACCACTTCATCTCGGTCTTCATGTCGCTGTTGCGCATCGGTTCGAGCACCGTGGGGCTGACGTGCAGGTCGAGCTGCTGGAACGGTATCTTCTGCTGAAGCGCGAACTTGCGAAGCCAGCGCTCGATCTGGTTGATGGTGGTGAAGCGCGCCTGCACCACGCCGGTGCCGCCGCAGGCGGGGCACTGGTCGCCCATGCGCTGCATGAGGCTGGGCCGGATGCGCTCGCGGGTGATCTGCATGATGCCGAAGTCGGAGAGCGGCAGAATGTTCGACTTGGCGCGGTCGTTGCGCAGCTCGGTCTTCATGGCGTCATAGACCTTCTTGGAGTTTTTTGGATCGATCATGTCGATGAAGTCAACCACGATGATGCCGCCGATGTCGCGCAGGCGGAGCTGGCGCACGATTTCGCGGGCGGCTTCGAGGTTGGTCTTGAGCGAGTTCTCCTCCTGCTCGCGCTTGGCGGCGTAGCGCCCGCTGTTGACGTCCACCACCACCATCGCCTCGGTGTGCTCGATGATGATGTAGCCGCCCGACTTGAGCCACACCTTTCGCGAGAAGATCGACTCCACATCCTTGGCGATGCCGTACCCCTCAAAGAGCGGCAGCTTGCCCTCGTAGAGCGAAACATTTTTAACCATGTCGGGCGCGGCCCACTGGATGTAGTTGAGCGTCTCGGTGTAGATGGAGTTCGAGTTGGCAACGATTTCGGTCACGTCGGTGGTGAGCGAATCGCGCAGCACGCTCGAAATGATGGTGTCCTCCTTGAAGATGAGTTGCGGCGGCTGGGCGTTCTGGAGCTTCTCCTCGATCTGCTTCCATTTGGAGAGCAGCTTTTCGAGATCCTGCTTCAGGAGCGTCTCCTCCTGATCCTCGGCCACCGTGCGGATGATCGCGCCGAACCCTTCGGGCAGCATCGAGCGGACGAGCTTTTTGAGGCGGCCCCGCTCCTTGCGCGACACGACGCGGCGCGAAACGGCGATCTGGCCGCCGCCGAAGGGCAGAAGCACCATGAAGCGTCCGGCGATGGTGATGTCGGAGGTGAGGCGTGAGCCTTTGGTGCCGATCGGCTCCTTGATGACCTGCACCAGAATCGAATCGTTGGGCTTGAGCTTCTGGGCGATCATCTGGGTATAGGACTGGCGCCTTTCGGCGGCATCAGACGGAGTCGATGGCTTCGGCTCGGACTTCTGCTGCCCGCCGGGCCGCGCGGCCTCTCTGGATGGCGCGGGCGCTTCGGCAACCGCTTCGCCCTCTTCATCCTCCTCGTCTCCCTCGTCGCCGCCATTCTCTTCGTCGTCGTCATCCTCGACCAGCGCGCGGTAATCCTCGCTGGTGGTGCCAACGTCGGAGAAGTGGAGGAAGCCGTCGGACTTCTGGCCAATATCGACGAAGGCCGCCTTGAGCCCCTCGACCACCTTGTGCACCCGGCCAAGGTAAATATCACCGATACTCCTCATGCTCTCCGGCCGCTCGATGATCAGCTCGGCAAGCCGCCCCTCCTCGACGAGCGCAACCTGGATTTCATCTCCGGTCTTGTTCATCAGGAGCTGCTTTTTCACATTTTTCTTCATTCAGAACTTGCGGTTATGGTCTGCTCGGCCCGCAGCAGTCCAGGCCTGACTTGCGAAAGGCCCGGCTGCCGGGGAGTTGCGCCCCTATTGAAACTCCTTGCGGATCGACCCGTGCGATCAGGCGATCCGTTCTTTGTAAAAAGATTTGTCGTAATATATAATACTTCTGTGACACTTGAGCGCCCTGAGACGGCGCCCGTTCGCCGAACCGTTTTGCCGGGCCCCCTGATTTTCGCACCTTGAAGGGCGCTTCATCCTGAAATGCCGGAACCGCCATGCTGTCAACCGATTATGAACAACCGCTCTGGGAATCGCTGTCGCGGGTCTGCGGCATCGACGAGGCTGGCCGGGGGCCGCTGGCCGGGCCGGTGGTGGCGGCGGCGGTGGTGTTTCCGCGCCACTTCAGGCCATCGGGCATCCTCGCACAGCTCAACGACTCCAAGACGCTGACACCGGAACTTCGCCGGGAGCTGGCTCCGGCCATCCGCCAGGCCGCTGAAAGCTGGGCGGTCAGCGCCGTTGATGCCGAAACCATCGACCGCATCAACATTCTGCAGGCCACGATGCTCGCCATGAACCGCGCCGCGGAGTCTCTCGGCGCAGCGCCCGAGCTGCTGCTCGTGGATGGCAACCGCTTCAGACCGGTGCTGCCGGTTCCGTTCGAGACCATCGTCAAGGGCGACTCGAAGGTCTTTTCCATCGCCGCCGCATCGGTGCTGGCCAAAACGCACCGCGACGAACTGATGACCGGCTATGCGGCAGAGTACCCCGAATATGGATTCGACCGGCACTTCGGCTACCCCACTGGAGCGCACGTCGAGGCGATAGCCCGGCACGGACGCTGCGCACTGCACCGCAAAAGCTTCAGGTTACGGAAACTGGGTGAAAAGTAAGGACTCATCCGCCATGCATACCCCTCAATGGCTTGGAACCGAAGGCGAGGCGATAGCGGCGCGGTATCTCGTCGCTCACGGCTACCGCATCGTCGAGCGCAACTACCGCTTCCACCGCAACGAGATCGACATCATCGCCCTCGATGACGAGGCGCTCTGCTTCATCGAGGTGAAAACGCGGGCCTCGCTCGCCAAGGGCCACCCCGCCGAGTCGGTCACGCTGCGCAAGCAGAAGGAGATCGCGCGCGCCGCCGCCGGCTATCTGGCGAGCATCGGCAACCCGTGGGTCACCTGCCGCTTCGACGTCATCGCCGTCCTGGCCCTCAGCCTCGACGAACACTCCATCCGGAAGTACGAACTCGAACATTTCAAGGCGGCCTTCATGGCTGGCGACGAGGGCGGCGCGTAGCATATCCGCGGATTTTTTTTATCTTTCAGGTCAAAGTTTTTACCGATTCATCACGCACGACGATCCCATGCAAGAAACCGATATCCAGACCCCGCAGAACGCCGCCGCCGATTACGTCGCCACCAATATCCAGGTGCTCGACGGCATCGAGCATGTCCGCAAACGTCCGGCCATGTACATTGGCGACATCCACAGCCGCGGCCTGCACCATCTCGTGTATGAGATCGTGGACAACTCCATCGACGAAACCCTTGCCGGATTCAACGACTACATCCACGTCGCCATGAATCCCGACGGCTCGGTCACCGTCACCGACCGTGGCCGAGGCATTCCGGTGGACATTCATCCCGTCAAGAAGAAGTCGGCGCTCGAACTGGTCATGACGGTCATCGGCGCGGGCGGCAAGTTCGACAAGGGGGCCTACAAGGTCTCCGGCGGCTTGCACGGCGTGGGCGCTTCGGTGGTCAACGCGCTGTCGGAGTGGTGCGAGGTCGAGGTGAGCCGTGACGGAAAAATTTTCAAGCAGACCTACAGGCGCGGCGTGCCGCAGGGGCAGGTCGCTGAAGTCGGCACCACCGCTGAGCGCGGCACGAAGGTCACCTTCAAGCCGGATCACGAAATCTTCAAGACCACCGAGTTCCGCAAGGATATCATCATCGACCGCATGAGGGAGCTGGCATTCCTGAACAGCAACCTGCGCATCATCGTCCGTGACGCCGAAGGCGAGGAGGAGACGTTCCACTTCGAAGGCGGCCTGAAAGAGTTCGTGCGCTTCACCGACTCGAACCGGCTCGGCCTCATCAAGGAGCCGATCTTCATTTCGGGCGAGCGCGAATCGACGATGGTCGAAATCGCCCTCCAGTACAACGACTCCTACCAGGAGAACGTCTTCAGCTACGTCAACAACATCAACACGCACGAAGGCGGCACGCACGTCACCGGCTTCCGCAAGGCGCTGACCCGCACGCTGAACGCCTACGCGCAGAAGAACGACCTGCTCAAGAACGTCAAGATCACCCTGACCGGTGACGACTTCAAGGAGGGGCTGACCGCCGTCATCTCGGTGAAGGTGCCCGAACCGCAGTTCGAGGGGCAGACCAAAACCAAGCTCGGCAACTCCGAGACGCAGAGCATCGTCGAGACCATCGTCAACGAGCAGCTCGCCGAGTTCGCCGAGAGCAATCCCGGCACGCTCAAGCTCATCATCGAGAAGGTGAAAGGCGCGGCGATTTCACGCGAGGCGGCCCGCAAGGCCAAGGAGCTGACGCGCCGCAAGTCGGTACTCGAAAGCTCTGGCTTGCCCGGCAAACTGGCCGACTGCTCGATCAACGATCCGGAGCACTGCGAGCTGTACATCGTCGAGGGTGACTCGGCAGGCGGCAGCGCCAAACAGGGGCGCGACCGCAGCTTCCAGGCAATCCTGCCGCTGAAGGGTAAAATCCTGAACGTCGAAAAGGCGCGTCTGCACAAGATGCTCGAAAACGAGGAGATCAAGACCATCATTCTCGCGCTCGGCACCAGCATCGGCGAGGAGGAGTTTTCGCCTGAAAAACTGCGCTACGGCAAGATCATCATCATGACCGACGCCGACGTTGACGGCGCGCACATCCGCACGCTGCTCCTGACCTTCTTCTTCCGCTACATGCGCTCGCTCATCGAGGCGGGCAAAGTGTTCATCGCCCAGCCGCCGCTCTATCTGGTCAAGTCTGGAAAGGAGCAGCAGTACGCCTGGGACGAGGACGAGCGGGTGAGCATCGTGGAATCGATGAAGAAGCTCCAGAAAACGAAGGCCAACGTCAATATCCAGCGCTACAAAGGTCTCGGTGAAATGAACCCCGAGCAGCTCTGGAGCACCACGATGGACCCGGAGCATCGTTCACTGCTCCAGGTCACGGTGGAAAATGCCATGGAGGCCGACCAGGTCTTTTCGACGCTGATGGGCGACAAGGTGGAGCCGCGCCGCGACTTTATCGAAAAGAACGCAAGGTATGTCAGACGTTTAGACGTCTGACAGGATGCGGACGACGACCTCTTTTTTCAGCTTCTCGATCCAGGCCTCGAACTGCGCCTGACGCTTTCTGCCGGCTGCCAGCTCTTCGAGCCGGGTGAAATCACGCTCGGGCGACAACCGGTGCGCCGGGCGACGCTCATTGAGCCTGAAGAGCGCATAGAAGACCGGCCCCCGTTCCGGCTCGATCTTTTCAGGCCTGCTGATCTCGCCAGCACCTTTCAGCCCGCCAACGATGCCCTGCAAATCGGCCCTGAGCGAAGCAAACTCCACGAAAGGCTCGCCTGTCGCGCCTGACCTTACCTGGCCGCCGGTGCCCCGGGCTGCCGGGTCTTCGGAATACTTTTCAGCCATCGCGGCAAACGTGGCCTTGCCGGCCAGAACATCGGCGCGAATGGATTCGAGCAGGCTGACCGTTTTCGGCAGATCGGTCTTGTTGCGGTCGAAGCCGGCAAGAATGTGCCGCACATGAATGCGCCCCTCTTCCTTGTCGATCAACTGAATCAGGTGGTAACCGAACCGGCTTTCGACAACGCCGGAAATCTGGCCCGGCTTCAGGGCGTAGGCCGCTGTCTCGAAACTTGGCACCAGCTCGCCCTTGCGCACAAATCCCAAGTCACCGCCAAGCTCCCGGGAGCCGGGATCGTCGGAGGCCTCACGAGCAAGCGCGGCAAAACTGGCCCCGCTCTGCAAGCGCTGCCGGATCGCCTCGATCTTGCTGTACGCCCGCTTCTTTTCACTGTCGGCAATTTCGGGATACCTGATGATCTGGGAGACCGACACCATTTCCGGCACCGCCGGCAGCCTGTCTTTCTCCTTGCGATAGAACTCCATCGTCTCCTCGTAAGTGACCGTCACATCCTGAAAGTGCTTCCGTCTGAGGGCATCGACCATCTGCTGGTTCCGGATGTCATCGCGAATGTCCTGCTTGAGCCGGTTGACCGGAAGACTGAAGCGCTCCTCCATGGCGCTCACCGACGGGAACTGCGAACGCAGGGAGTTGTATTTGGCGTTCGCCATCTGGTCGATGCTCTGCTCATCGACCCTGATGCTGTCGAGCCGTGCTTTGGTCAGCAGAATCTTCTGGTCGATCAAGCTCTTCAGAATCTTTTCTCTCAGCTCGGGATCGTTTTTGGCATCGCCATACTGGTACCGGTACATCAGCTCCTGCTCGTTGACCTGGGAGTTGAGAATGATCTCCCTGCCGACAATAGCCACGATTTTGTCAGGAGCGGCTGAAGCGATGGCGCCGGAAAAACCCGAAACGGCAATGGTCAGAAAAGCAAGAAGGGCAAACACTGTTTTTTTCATAACATCGAAGTTTTCTTGGAGTGACGGGCGAGGGGGCCCAGTGCGGCGATCCTCCAGCCCGGAATACCGGAAAGCGGGGCTGCAAGCTGTTCTGCAAAAGCCTTTTGCGCCCGGTCAAATCGGAATTACAACATACAGAGAATCTCCGTCACGGCCAAAAGAGGCAAAGGAGAGCGGAAAAGAAAGTGGACGGAAGAGAGGGGAAGCCGGAGCCTCGCACCGGAGCCTCTGGCGAGAACTCCGGTTGGGGGTCGCGGAAAGGAGCGCTCAGGCGCCCTTGAGCTTGATGGGATTTTTGGAGCGGCGCTGCCAGTCGAAGATGATCGGTGCAGCAACGAAAATCGATGAGTAGGTGCCCATCAGAATGCCGGCGAACATGGCAAAGGCGAAGCCGCGAATCGCCGGGCCGGCGAAGAAGAAGAGCACCAGCACCGTGAGCATGGTAGTGCCGGAGGTGATGATGGTTCGCGACAGCGTCTGGTTGATGCTCTCGTTGAAAATCCGCTCGTAGTCGGAGGGCTTCTGGCCGCGAAGGCGTTCGCGAATGCGGTCATACACCACGACGGTGTCGGTGATCGAATAACCGGCGATGGTCAGAAACGCCGCGATGATGCTCTGGTCAACCTCAAGCGGCATATAGTCGAACAGGCCGCCGAGCAGACTGAACAGCCCCAGGACAGTCAGCACGTCGTGGAAGATGGCCACCACGCCGGCGACGGCGAACTTGAACTCGAAACGGATGCTGACATAGAGCAGAATGCCCACCAGCGCGGCGGCAAGCGCCTTGAGCGCCGACATCTTCATGTCGGAGGCGATGCTCGGGCCAACGGCCTGGATGCTCAGAATTTCAGCGGGATTGGAGGGCAGTTGCGCCGAAAGCGAGTTGCCGATCAGCGATTTGAGCGCGCTGGTATTGCCCTGAAAATCGGTCTTGAGCAGCAGCGAACGATCCATGCCGTATTGCTTGACCACGCCATTGACGCCCGCCTGGCGCATGATCGAGCGCACCGTGCCGACATCCACCGGCTTCTCGAAGCGGATGACCACCTCCGAGCCGCCCTTGAAATCGATGCCGTAGTTCAGCCCCCTGACGAACAGGGAGACCAGTCCGGCAATGAGCAGCATGGAGGAGATGACATAGGCGATCTTTCGATGCTTGAGGAAATTGAAACTGGTTTTATGAAAAATGCGCATTTCCGCAGTGTCTTGTAATTATCCGAAACTTCTGTCATTCATGAGCTTGCTGTCGAGGAAAAGATCGAACAGCACCCTGGTCACCACGATGGCGGTAAAAAGACTGGCCGCCGTACCGATCATCAGGGTGACGGCAAAGCCCTGAACCGGACCGACGCCATAAATGTAGAGCAGAAATGCTGCGGCAAGCGTCGTGACGTGCGAGTCGAAAATCGAGGAGAACGCCTTGTTGTAACCGGTATCGATTGCCATTTTGAGGCTTTTGCCCTCGGCAAGCTCCTCGCGGACGCGCTCGTAAATCAGCACGTTGGCGTCAACGGCCATACCGATCGTCAGCACGATACCGGCGATACCGGGCAGGGTCAGGGCGGCGCTGAAACCGGCAAGCACCGAAATGACGATCAGAATATTGAGCACCAGCGCCAGGTCGGCGGCAATGCCCGCCTTGTTATAATAGAAGATCATGAAGATGGCCACGGCGGCAAATCCCCAGAGTACCGACAGCATGCCGTCGCGGATATAGTCCGACCCGAGCGACGGGCCGACGGTGCGCTCTTCGAGAATCCGCACCGGAGCGGGCAGTGAACCGGCCTTCAGGATGATTTCAAGATCCTTGGCCTCTTCGAGGCTGCCGATGCCGTTGATGACCGAATTGCCGCTCGGAATGCGCGACTGCACAACCGGAGCGCTGTAAATGGAGCCGTCGAGCACGATAGCGATCTGCTTGCCGATATTGGCGCCGGTGATGCGCGCCCATTTCGACGTGCCCTCATCGTTCATCGACATGAGCACCTCCGGCTGGGCATCCTGCGAACTGAAGGTCGCTTTGGCCTCGGTAATCACGCCGCCGGTCAGCTCGGGGGTTTTCTGAACCAGATAGATCAGGTAATACTGCTCGCCCTTGGCTGTCTGCTCAGGCTTGGCCGACAGCAGCAGCTGGGTGTCCTGCGGCAACATTGCAACCACATCAGCACGCTTCAAGGCTGCGGAAACCAGGTCGTAGGCATACGCCGGAGTGAACACCTGGCCATTCGGCATCACGCCAATGACCTCGGAAAGCTTTTTCGGGCCCTTTCCGGCAGCAGCGGTCTGCGACGAATCTGCAGCCACCGCCAGCGCCGAAGCCTGAAGCGGAGCCGTACCGGCACGCTCTACGGCACGGAGCAATTGCTGCGGCTCCTTGACCAGCTTGAACTCCAGCTTGGCCGTGCCCATCAGCAGCCTGCGCACGCGAGCCTCATCGGTCACACCGGACAGCTCGATAATCAGGCGGCGCGAACCCTGCGTCTGGATCACCGGCTCGGCAACGCCGTACTGGTCGATACGGTTGCGGATGATCTCCCTGGCCCGGCTCAGGGCATCCTGCGATTCAGAATTCAGTTTGGATATCACCTCCTGATCGGAATCGCGCAGGTCATAGAAATAACGGCTGAGCTTGATATTCTCAGCCCTGAACTCGGCAGCGAGCAGATTGACCACATTGTCGCCGGACTCACCGGCCTTGCGCCGGACCTTGTCCATGATACGGCTGAAATTCTCATCCTTGTTCCAGGCCTTCTGGTCAATCAGATCGAGAATATCGACCTCCATCACCAGGTGCATACCGCCTTTCAGGTCGAGGCCAAGCTTCAGGCTCTTGTCGCGAGCCTGTTCAATCTCGTCACGATGATCGAGAGCGAACTTCAAGCTGTCCGCGCCCGAACCGAAGCTTTTGAGCTTTTTTGTCAGAGCATAGTCACGGTACGTAGGCCAGATCGACCATACCGAAACCAGCGCGACCACGGCAATGAGGATGAGTTTAAAGGTATTTTTTTTCATGAAAAAAGCCGTTACGCACAATTGATAAAGAAAAGCCAATATAAAGAACCGCCTCTGGATTAACAATTGAGCAACCCGGGGGTCAGATGAGGGCCGAAAAGGGCGAAAAAGGATCGGCAAAGGGAATCAACGGCATTCAGGTAGTGCGCAGAGAAGGGCAAGGCTGAACGTAAAAACAGGCCGTGATGCAGTGCATCATCGGCCTGTAAAAAAAGAGTGGTGGCTGAAGGAGAGCGCCTCGATGACTCCGCTTTACCCCCAGATGTCGCGGCTGATGTTGGTGTACCAGCCTTCGGCGAACATCGCTTCCTGTTCGAGCTGGTCGTCGCTGGCGCTGAGAGGCGTGAGCCCTCCCGATCCCGGAATTTCGGTAATCCCCTTTTCGGAAAACTCATAGACTCCGGCAACCGAGATGCCGTGCTTCGGCGCGATGAGGCTGTAGCAGGTGTTCACCAGCGATGGCGGCACCGGCTTGTGACCGTGCAAGAGGTTGATGATGGCCGCCGCCGCAACCTTGCCCTGGCTGCTGGCCGCGAAACCCGACTTGGGCATCGCCCCGGCCTTGCAGGCGTCGCCGATGACGTGCACACCACGATGAATCGTTGATTCGAACGATGAAGGATCGATCGGGCACCAGCCGCTTTCGTCGGCAAGCCCCGCATCGAAAGCCAGCTTGCCGGCCCGCTGCGGTGGAATGACGTTGATCACTGCACCTTTCACCGACTCCAGATCGGTCTCGACGGTCATGGCTTTGGCATCGACGCCGAGCACCTTTCCGCCACCCGAAGCGCTTCGCCACTCGATCATACCGGGGTAGTGCCGTTCCCATCCCTTCGTGAAAAGCCCCTGCTTTGAAAACGCATCCTTGGCATCGAGAATGACGACCTTCGATTTCGGTTTGTGCTCCTTCAGGTAGTGGGCGATCAGGCTTGCGCGCTCGTACGGACCGGGCGGGCAGCGGAACGGATTGCCTGGCGCGCAGACTACGACGGTATCGCCGTTCTTCATGGCCTGGAGCTGCTTCTGCAGGAGAACGGTCTGCGCGCCGGCCTGCCATGCGTGCGGCATTTTCGTTTCGGCAACCTGCTGGCTGTAACCGGGTATCGCTTCCCACTTGAAGTCAATGCCGGGAGAGACGACAAGCCGGTCGTAACCCAGCCGTTTTCCTCCGGCAAGCCGGATTTCCTGCTTGCCCGGATTGATCGCCACCACCGTGTCCGCGATAACCGTGACGCCGTAGGAGTTTCGGAGCGCGTTGAAGTTGTGGGTAATATCATCCATCGTCCTCAAGCCGCCCAGCACCCAGTTGCTGAACGGGCAGGTGACGAAAGCCGCTTTTGGCTCGACCAGCGTCACCGAAATTGATGGATCGAGCTTTCTGAGATATTTGGCCGTGGACGCGCCGCCAAAGCCGCCACCGATCACCACCACCCGTTTTGTGCCCGCGAACGCCTGAGCGCTGGCGCCGAACAGGCCAAGCATGGAACCGGCTGCGCCGGAAAGAAGCAGTTTGTTGAAATCACGTCGTGAAATGCTCATGGCTGCCTCCCCGGATTAATTTTTCTTGTTCGATAACGCCCCGAAATACTCCGCTATCTGATGAATCTCGTCATCGGAATACCCTTTTGCATGCCGGTCCATGACCGTGGTCATCCGGGTGCCCGACTTGAAACCGAGCAGCGCGGTTTTGATATACTCAGCCGACCGGCCATAAATCGTCGGAATGATGCTTTCGCTTTGACCATCGGTACCATGGCATCCGGCGCAGGAGAGTGAGAGCATTTCTCCACGCGGAATGCCATCGGTCTGTGCAGGATTCTTTGCCAGCCCTGTTTGGGCAAGCAGCAAGGGAAACGCAGCAAGTGCCACAATC
This sequence comes from Chlorobiaceae bacterium, assembly GCA_016931495.1. Taxonomy (GTDB): domain Bacteria; phylum Bacteroidota; class Chlorobiia; order Chlorobiales; family Chlorobiaceae; genus Chlorobaculum. The sequence goes on from JAFGER010000058.1 coordinate 27,970, forward strand.
ACCCCGCCTTTCGATGTAAGCCTCATCATGGGTCGGTCCTCCGTTTTTACAATGACAAGAAGCAGGAAAGAGTAACGAACCCGGTACTCTCCTGATAAAAAAATTCCGTTGTGCGTGGAACAACCAGGCAAAACAGCAACAGCAGTAAAGAGATCAAACGGTAGCGCAGAGTGAACATCCACGGCAAGATAGGACGGACATCGCAACAGCTCAGCAATCGGGACATTCAGGAAAGCCGGAAGCATCAGTGAACGCGGTCCTAAAAGGAGAGAAAAGGCCTCATTCAGAAAAACCGGCTTCCAGAGAAAGGTCGGCCTCCCGGACGCAACCCCGAACATCCCATCACCAGAAGTGATTGATTGCTGAAACCTAACCACAAGGAATAATGCATAACGATTGTTAAAATACAGGAAAATCCTCTACGACACAAGCAAAATGTTGTGAGGTTGACGGTTCGCGCATCAGAAACAATGAAGTACGGAAACAGCGGCGTGGTCCATGATTATCTCCGTCAGACAAGCAGGAGCATGAGCAGAGCAGGCATGAATTCGGCATTCATGAAAACATGAATCAAAGCGCCCATCAGACAAGCCCCCATGGCTAAAGCAAAAACACTGGGGTTACCTCCCCAAAAAATCGCAGACAGCACTCGTTACAAAACCGCAAACTCATTTTCCGGGAATGCAGGTAATACCGATATTTGCCTTTGAGAATAATTCCAAAAAGTATCCTGTGCGGCCTGAGCACAAGGCGGCTGGAGCGCAGAACCGGGAGCGCCCATGGAGCACTTGAGGATTTTGAGCTCCGACCAGAACAAACAATCAAGTCTTGCAACAAGCTTTACGAGATGCACCTATTACTCCGGCAACAAAAAATCACAATCTTTCCTAAAAAAAGAGATTGGGCTAAAGCCCTGATTTATTTCAGGTTATCCATAAACCACCGGACTGAAGTCCGGGGCAATTGTTAAGAGTTTTAATCGCCGGAGTAATAACCGCTCCACCATCACAAACTTTTCGTCATGGAAACAAATAAACAGAAGGTATTGATCCTGTGCTCGGGAAATTCAGCTCGCAGCCAGATGGCAGAAGGCTATTTGCGAAACCTGGCAGGTGACCGGTTCGAGGTTATGAGCGCAGGCACAGACGCAGCCCCAGCCATCAATCCTTTTGCCGTTGCGGTCATGAATGAAGCCGGAATCGACATCTCTGCGCAATACCCCAAAGACCTCTCGCTCTATCTGGGCAAAATCTTCATCCACTATCTCATCATCGTCTGCAGTAAAGCGAACGACACCTGCCCGCGCATCTGGCCAGGCATTGCAAATCAGAACAATCGCCTGTACTGGCCTGTCGATGACCCCGCAGAAGTCACCGGCAGCGATACGGAAAAGCTCGAAGCCTTCAGAAAGTGCCGAGATGAAATCAAAAATAAACTTGAAGCCTGGCTCGACTCGAACCCATGACAGGAAGCCTGCCCTGCCGCCATACGTCAAAAACCGCACAGCTCAATGGATCGGGCCATGCGGATGAAAACCATCCGTGAAAGGATCACCTTTTAAACAATCAACCCCGCCAGTCGCAGAAGCAGAACGAGTTTCATTCTTTGGATGAGCGCTGTCAGCATGTCTTGCCGTTCGATTTCGATTCAAGCAAGAAGCATTGCGTCACGAACCGAACACGTGGCCATCCCCGCCTCCGACCTACACTTCAGGCTTTCACAATCAGCGCCCCACAGCAGAGACCGACTGCCCCGCAAAGGACGCAATATCACCGTTGGCCCCTTTCCTCAATTTTAACTATTATGTGTGTCCTGTCGAATGCTCGACGAAATTTCCAGAGACCATGCAATCATCCGGTGAAACAGCAATGTTTCACGTGAAACAATTTGTCTTTCATGTACGATGTCATAGTTGTCGGTGCTGGCCATGCCGGTTGTGAAGCGGCGTTGGCCGTTGCCCGAAGCGGGCTTCAGTGCCTTCTCATCACCTCCGACCTTTCCGCTGTTGCCCGCATGTCGTGCAATCCGGCTATCGGTGGCGTTGCCAAGGGACAGATGACCCGTGAGATCGATGCGCTCGGCGGAGAAATGGCCAAGGCTATCGATGCAACCGGAATCCAGTTCCGCCTGCTAAACCGGAGCAAAGGCGCAGCCATGCACTCCCCACGCGCTCAGGCCGACAAGACGCTGTACAGCCTTTACATGAGATCGGTTATCGAGCATGAACCAAAGATCGACATCCTGCAAGACACGGTCATCGGCGTCTCCGCATCTTGCCGCAAATTCAGCGCTGTTACCGTTCGTTCCGGCAGGGCCATCAAAGCCAGGGCAGCCATCCTTGCCTGCGGAACGTTTCTGAATGGTTTGATCCATATCGGCATGGATCATTTTCCCGGAGGCCGCAGCACGGCTGAACCGCCTGTCGAAGGGCTTACCGAGTCCCTTGCTTCGCTCGGCTTTACTTTCGGAAGGCTGAAAACAGGCACTCCGCCTCGCATTGATTCACGGAGCGTGAACTATGAACTTGTCACTGAACAACCCGGCGATGATGATCCTGTAGCCTTTTCGTTTTCATCCAAAAACGTTGCTCACCGCAACCTTGTCAGTTGCTATCTCACCAAAACAACGGAACAGACACATGAAATCCTGAGGACAGGCTTTGACCGCTCTCCTCTTTTCACCGGCAAGGTGCAGGGCGTCGGGCCACGCTACTGCCCTTCGGTAGAAGACAAGATTTTCAGATTTCCGGAAAAACCGAGCCACCACATCTTTCTGGAACCTGAGGGTGCCGATACGATCGAGATGTACGTGAACGGCTTTTCAACCTCCCTTCCTGAAGATATACAGATTGCCGGACTACGCTCCATACCGGGTCTTGAAGAGGTGAAAATGATCCGTCCCGGCTATGCCATCGAGTATGATTACTTCCACCCCTGGCAGATCAGATCGACCATGGAGACCCGGCCAGTGGAAAATCTTTACTTTGCCGGTCAGATCAACGGAACCTCCGGTTATGAAGAGGCTGCCGGTCAGGGACTCATGGCAGGCATTAATGCAGTGCGTAAAATACGTGGCGAGGAACCGCTGGTACTCGGTCGCGATCAGGCCTACATTGGCGTACTGATCGATGACCTTATAACCAAGGAGACCAACGAACCCTACCGCATGTTCACCTCTTCGGCTGAACATCGCCTGATTCTTCGTCACGACAATGCCGATCTTCGGCTGAGCCGGATCGGCTATGAATGCGGTCTTGTTTCATCTGATGCGCTTGAACGCACATCAACGATCAAGGCACTCTCAGATCATTGCGTTAACCGGTTGAAGTCGATCAAACTGAAGCCTGAAGAAATCAACCAACTGCTTGCAAACAAAGGGTTTCAGGAACTCAATTCACCTGTCAGCGCGTTGAGTATCGTGAAAAGACCGGGTATCGATCTTGCTGATCTTCTTGGCCATTCACCGTCTGTTATGGCGGAAATCGGTGCTTCATGCAGCAACAATCGTGTTGCTGAACAGGTTCAGATCGAAATCAAATATGAAGGCTACATCAAACGTGAGCAACTGGTCGCCGAAAGAATTGCCAGGCTCGATACGCTGCACATTCCTGAATCTTTTGACTACAAATCACTGAACTCCCTGTCAAATGAAGGGCGCGAGAAGCTCATAAAACACCGCCCATCAACGATCGGACAGGCCTCAAGAATTCTTGGCGTCTCCCCTTCGGACGTCTCCATTCTCATGATCAGGCTTGGCCGTTAACGTTGTTTCACGTGAAACATTTTTTCAAGCTTAGGCTCTTTCTGTGCTTATGAACGATCTTGTCGATTTTTCACACGGTAACGATCTGCTGTTCGGTAAAGACCCGGAGGAAAAAATCGTTGGTTGTTATCAGCTCAACGACTCCCAGATTCGTCTTTTTTTCAGAACACCCGATGGCGTCGTCCAGCGTGACGATCCCTTCTACCCATTCTTTTTCCTTTCAGACGGAGAACTCCTCGACGGTTTCACACCCTTCAACAAGGAGAAGTTCTGGCTGATTCCACTCGAAGGCGCAAATTATTACCGCCACCTTGCGATCTTCAGAAGCTGGAAAAACTATCGTGCCGCACTCGACCATGTAAACAGCTCCCTGCCTGAGGGGGCTAACGATGGAGATGCTCAGAACGGCTCGTCCATGAACAGCCATCTGACCTACAACAGAGGCGATGCGATCACGCAATACCTGCTCCAGACCGGCAAAACGATGTTCAAAGGAATGCTGTTTGACGACCTCCATCGTTTGCAGCTCGATATCGAAACCTATTACCAGTCAGACAAAAAACGAAAAGGCAAAGGTATCGGCGAAGACCCGATCATCATCGTTTCTCTGAGCGACAACCGCTCGTGGGAACATGTGATTCACTCCAAAGGCAGAAGTGAAAAGGATTTACTTGAGGAGCTCGTGCACATCATCCGTCAGAAGGATCCTGATGTTATCGAAGGGCACAACATCTACGGTTTCGACCTTCCCTACCTTCAGCGCCGTTGTGAGCTGAACGGCGTCCGGTTCGCCATTGGCCGCAATGGACTTGTTCCCCGATCGTACCCGGCGACCATCCGGTTTGCCGAACGAACAGCCGATTTTCAGTTCTGCGACATCCCGGGAAGACATGTTATCGACACCTATTTCCTTGTGCAGAATTACGATATCTCAAAGCGAACGCTTCCGAGCTACGGTTTGAAGGCTGTCGCCAAATTCTTCGGATTCGCCTCACCCAACAGAACGTACGTCAGTTACCAGGACATCGCTTCCACCTGGGACAACGCTCCCGAAACCCTGCTGGCCTATGCGCTCGACGATGTACGCGAAACCCGTGAACTTGCCGCGCTGCTTTCCGGCAACAACTTCAGCATGACCAGCATGGTGCCCTACACCTACGCCAATACAGCGAGGCTCGGCCCCGCAGCGAAGATCGAAGCGCTCATGATGCGGGAATATCTGAAGCGCAAGGTATCCATTCCGCGCCCATCGATCGGCCAGCAGCAAACCGGCGGTTTTACTGAAGTCTTCATCAAGGGAATTCTCGGTCCGATTGTCTATGCGGACGTCGAATCACTGTACCCTTCGATCATGCTCTCCTTCGGAGTCTGCCCGAAGTCCGATTCGCTCAAAGTTTTTCCGTCTATTCTGAAGAATCTGAAGGAGTTGCGCCTTGCTGCCAAGAAGCGCGCCGAAGAGGAAAAGGAGCACGGCAACAGCTCGCTTGCCTATAATTTCGATGCGATGCAATCCTCATTCAAAATTATCATCAACGCCATGTACGGCTATCTCGGTTTCGGCAGCGGCATCTTCAATGATTTCGATGAGGCTGACCGAGTCACCACCAAAGGTCAGGAGATTGCCAAAACGATGATCCGTGAGTTTGAAGCACGGGGCGCCAAAGTGATTGAAGTCGATACGGACGGTATCTTTCTTGTCCCTCCACCCGATGTAGTGACCGAGGAGGACGAACGCCGTCTGGTCAGCGAAGTCTCTTCGACCATGCCGCAAGGAATCAGAATCAGTTTTGATGGCCGTTTCAGAAAGATGATCTCCTACATGAAAAAGAACTATGTGCTGCTCGACTACAACGACAAGCTGAAACTGAAAGGCTCGGCCTTCGTGAGCAGAAGTGGTGAAAAATTCGGACGCGATTTTGTCAGGGAGGGCTTTATTCTCCTGCTCAATGACGACATTCAGGGGCTGCATGACCTGTATATCAGGTACCGCAACGATCTTATGGATCATCGACTCCATGTCAGCGATTTTTCCAGAACCGAATCGATGAAAACCACGCTCGATCAGTATGTTGCCGATGTACGCTCGGGGAAACGCTCCAAATCGATCACCTATGAAATAGCGCTTCGGCAGGGACTGGAAATAGCAAAAGGTGACCGATTGACCTATTACGTTGCCGGCACAGGCAATCCTGCCTCATTCGTCGATAACGGTCGTCTTGCCGAAGAGTGGAGCAAGGAACAACCAGATGAAAACACGGGTTTCTATTTGAAACGTCTTGATGAGTACACTCAGAAGTTTCTGCCTTTCTTCAAGCCACAAGATTTCAGCACAATCTTTTCAGCAGACACTCTTTTCGCCTTTTCACCTGTTGGCATAGAGATTGTTCGTGAAATTCGTCATCTTGAAACAGAGGATATCTACCGGGATGAAACCCCCTTCTGATTCCTTATTTTTTAAACTTTTTAACCGCTATCACCATTATTTAATCAAATTTCAACAAACCTTAACCTTATTATATCATGATAGACAATAAAATATTACCAGTTACCGACGATGTCACCTGGATTGGAGTGCTCGATCCAGGCCTTATCACCTTCGATATCGTCATGGAAACCAAATACGGCACCACATACAATTCGTATTTCATCAATGCCGAGAAAAAAACGGTTGTTGAAACTACCAAGCTGAAGTTCTGGCCAACCTACCTTGAAAAACTGAAGCAGGTGGTCAATCCCGAGGAGATCGAATACATCATCGTCGATCATACCGAGCCCGATCACTCCGGTAACGTGCACAATCTCCTCTCTGTTGCGCCAAATGCAACCGTTGTTGGCAGCGGAAACGCCATCAAGTTCCTGCGCGACCAGACCGGCCACGATTTCAAGCACATCGTCGTCAAGCACGGCGACAAGCTCGATCTCGGCAACAAAACGATCCACTTCATCGGTGCTCCGAATCTGCACTGGCCTGATACGATTTACTCGTGGCTCGAAGAGGATCGTGTGCTTTTCACCTGCGATTCGTTTGGCTGCCACTACTGCAACGAAGCGATGTATGACGATCTCTGCGGTGACTTCGATGATTCTTTCAAGTACTATTATGACGCAATTCTGAGGCCCTTTAGCAAATACATGATTCAGGCCATCGAGAAAATCCGGCCTCTCGACATCAAGGTGATCTGCCCCGGCCATGGACCGATCCTGCGTTCTGACTGGAAGAAATACGTCGATCTTTCCGAACGCTACGCCAAGGGCGCCATCGCCATGCCGAACGAAAAGAGTATTCTCATCGCCTATGTTTCAGCCTACGAGAACACCTCCGTTCTGGCCCACAAGATCGCTGAAGGCTTGAAGATGGCTTGCGACTTCAACGTCGATGTTTGTGATATCGAAAACATGTCGGTTGAGAAACTCGAAGAGAAAATTGCCCACTCGATGGGTATCATCATCGGTTCGCCGACCATCAACCAGAACATCGTCCATCAGATCTACAGCATCTTTGCCGTTCTGAACCCATTGCGCGACCGCGGCAAACTCACTGCTGCCTTCGGATCTTACGGATGGAGCGGTGAAGGGGTGAACATCATTGAAAGCAATCTTGCAAACCTGAAGCTGAAGGTGTTCGATCAGAATCTCAGAATCAAGTTCCAGCCTCATGAACCGGAATTTGAACAGTGCAGAGAATTTGGAAAAGCCTTTGCGGAGAGGATGATCGAAATGTACAACCTGACGTGTACTATCAAATAGCAAGTACCTTTTTGATACGAGAGTCTGACAAAAGAAACAATCCGGAATACCATCTCAAATAATCGGTATTCCGGATTTTTTATCATCTTTCCATTTGATGGAGAAATAATCCACATCTATTACCTGAAGATGATCGTTTGTATCATTTCATAGCCAACAGCCTTGTTCAGACGATTGGTAATATCTCTTTTTCTGAAGTTCAACTCCATTCTCCACGAGGGATTTCTGACCTTCACATAAAGGTTTCCATCCTTCATTTTTTCTACTGACGTCACCTTGGCTATTGTTTCCCCAACGACTCGTTCCCACGCCTGTATTGTCTTGTATTCATCGTATGCTTCGGTCATTCCTATCTTTCGGCACACATCGGCCATGATGCTGCCCAGCTCTTTCGGTGGTTTTGCCTTACTCATCCCATCCCCCATCAATTACTTGTAATCATCAATAGAAAAATATCTTATGCCGTTTCCACCTTTTTTGGCTGTCGATGTGATGATAACCTGCCCTTTCATCGAAAGCGTCTCGATCATGATGCCGGAAACAATGTCGTCAAGCTCGCTGAACAAATCGTCTAACAGGGTAATCGGCGTTTCTCCGGATGTTTCATAAAGATAGTTTTGCAACGTCATTTTCATCGCCACAAGAAATGCCCGCTGTTGTCCCTGTGAAGCATATTTTCTTATTTCTCTTCCGTCAAGAAAGAATTGCAAATCATCACGATGCGGTCCAGCAAGTGTTTGTCTTCGTTGAATTTCCTGAGTTTTTAACGTTTCAAAACGCTCTCCGAACACCTGATGAATCGCTTCTCTTTCATAATGCTTTTCATATTGACCAAGAGAATTTTGATATGAAATCGATGGCTCTGATCCTTCCGGAATCCATCGATAGACATCACCAAGCATGGCCACAAACCGGTCGATGAATCGTTGTCTCGCAAGGACGATATCCGTCGCTACCGCAACGAGCTGATCGGTCAGAACATCAAGAGCTGCATCAAGAAAACGGGGGTCGTTTTCGGAAGAAAACAGGGCGTTGCGTTGCTGCAGAATCCGGCGGTAGAGCAGCAGATCGGACAAATACTTCCGGTCATACTGACAGATTGCCGTATCCATAAATCGTCTTCGCTCGGCCGGGGCTCCATTGATGATCACCATCTCACGCGGCGTGAAGGTGACGCACGGAATGGTGCCGATATGGCTTGAAAAGGTTTGCAACTCCTGTTCGTTGACCAGAATTCTTTTTTCCTTCTTCGGCGTCCAGGCAACCGAAACCCTGGTTGCAATCCCCTGATCGCTCGTAAATGAGGAGCGGATGGTAAACAGCTCCTCCCCGAACATCAGATATTCACGATCGTGATTTCCTGAAAATCCCTTCGTCAGGGCGCAGTAATGGATCGCTTCGAGAATCGAGGTTTTTCCTGAACCATTCCTGCCGTAAATATTGGTAACGGAGTGGCCCGGCTCGAAGTCAAGAAGCCTGTGATTCCTGAAATTTGCGATGCTGATCGAGTCGAGTCGCAAGCCACTCCTTCTGGTTCAGTTGTTGATTCTGACCGGCATGACCAGGATGATCAGATCGTCCTGACGCTCCTCATGTTTCGGTTTGAACAGCACGGCGGTTGTCGGGCTGCTCATTTCCATTGAAACCTGTTCGGTTTCGATATGCGAGAGTGCGGCTTCCACAAATTTCGCATTGAAACCGATGGTAATCTCTTCGCCAGTAAAGTCGCACGTCAGCTCCTCCTGTGCGGACTCGCCCTCGCTGGCGTTTTCAGCCATGATTTTCAGCAGCGAACCCTCTGCGCTGATCTTCAGATCGCCGATGCTCGAAAAACGGCCGACCCTCTTGACCGAATCGTGAATCTGACTGCGATCCACCACCAGCTTTTTCTCGTTTTCAACCGGAATAACGGCTTCGTAGTTGGGGTACGGCTCGACAATCAGGGCCGATTCAAGCTCGACGTTCTGCGATTTGAACTTCACGTTCCGGCGCTCCTCATCGATGGTCATGCTGACCTCTTCGTTCTGCAGAAGGCGCTGGATGATAGAAAGAACCCTTGCCGGTACCACGATCTTCTGCTTGTCGGTAATCTCGTTCGTGATCTGCTTCCGGCAGCGGACAAGACGATGGCCATCAGTTGAAACCGCAGTCACCAACGCTCCCTCGAATTCGAACAACACACCCATCATGGCCGGCCGCATGCCATCCACACTGCAGGCGAAAAGAGTTTTCTGGATGATGTCCTGCAATTCGGAAGGCTGAAGACCGATGGCAAGATCGAAATTTCGTTCGAAGCTTTCGGGTTTCGAGCCAAAAGTGCAGGGAATGCGGTACCGGCCTTTGTCGGTAGCGATATGCACCGTGCCAAGCTCTCCGATGGACTGGCGCTCGATCTCGAAGGTGACATCGGTGTCGTACATGCTGCGCAGAAAATCCTGCAACGTTCTCGCTCTTATGGCAACCGAACCCTTGTCGCTCGAAGCCACATCGCACCTGGCGGTGATCGACAACTCGCCATCCGTGGCGAACATCGTCAGCATACCGTTTTCGAGGGTCATATTGATGTTGTCGAACCGGGCATCGAGTGATTTGGCCGGAACGGCAAGGATAACCTTGCTGGCTGCGTCCTGAAGGCGCTTGATTGTCGTATTGAATTTCATCTTCTTACAACTCTTATTTCTTTTTTAAATAAAAATTTGTTGTTGTTGTTGAGTGTGTGGAATTCTTGACCGATGGTTGATGACCGACTCTAACCCCATGAAAAAGAACAGTTTGGCAGAATCCTTGAGGCGCCTTCATGTGTGGATGGTATGTGCAATTCCCAGTAGGCCCCATGTTGGCGGTTTGTTGGAGGATTTTCAGTAATTCGGCCAGATGTTGACAACTGGCCAGTCATCAAGAATCCGCCAACAGGATATGAACAGGTTGTGCACATGTCGGCCGTTACATCGACATGATTTCGATTCTCTTTTTCAGCTCTTCGATCTTTTTGCGCTCTTCGTTCGAAGAGCCGATCTTTTTTTCGATGGTGTTCAGCGCGTGAATCACCGTTGAGTGGTCACGCCCGCCGAAGTGCAGGCCAATGGTTTTCAGCGATGAACCGGTCAGCTCCTTCGACAGGTACATGGCGATCTGCCGGCCAACAGCGATCTCCTTCTTCTTGGACTTTCCTTTCAGGTCGTTCGGCGTGATCGAGAAAAAGGAACAGACCGCTTTTTCGATGGTATCGAGGGTAAGCTGCCTGGTGCTGTACCGGATGATGTCCTTGAGCGTTGATTTGGTGAACTCCAGATCGATCTCCTGGTTGTCGAGCGAGTGGGCGGCCAAAAGCTTGACGATGCACCCTTCGAGCTCGCGGACGTTGTTGGTGACGTTGGTGGCGATGAACTCGATGACCGCCGGATCGAGCGTGACGCCGTTCTGCTTGAGCTTGCTCTGGATGATCGCCTTGCGGGTTTCGTAATCGGGCGCCTGGATGTCGGTCGAAAGTCCCCAGTTGAAGCGTGAAATGAGGCGGTCTTCGATGCCCTTGATCTCCTTGATGGGCCGGTCAGCCGACAGGATGATCTGCTTGTTCGACTGGTGCAGGGTGTTGAAGATGTGGAAGATCTCCTCCTGCGTCTTCTCCTTTCCGGCGAAAAACTGGATGTCGTCGATAATCAGCACGTCGATGTTCCGGTAGAACGCGGAGAACTCCTGGATGTTGCCGTTCTGGATCGCGTTGACGAAATCGATGGCGAACTTTTCGCTCGATACGTACAGCACGGCGTCGCTGATCCGGTTTTCGAGCACCGAGTTGCCGATGGCCTGCATCATGTGGGTCTTGCCCAGCCCGACGCCGCCGTAGATGACCAGCGGGTTGAAGGCGTTCTGGCCGGGATTCTGGGCGATCGATTTGGAGGCCGCGAAGGCAAGGGAGTTGCAATCGCCTCGGATCAGGTTTGAAAAGGTGTACTTGGGATTGAGGTTGGTTTCGAATTTGGCGCGGTTCCGTTCGAAGCGTTCTCGCTCGGCGGACGGCCGTCCTTGCGAAGCTG
>JAFGER010000059.1 GCA_016931495.1 Chlorobiaceae bacterium
AAGATATATATAAGTTGCTGCCCAATTATAATAACTCATTAGACCAAATTGAAGAGTTAATTGATGAGATAAATATTCGATTATCTTAACGCGGTGTTGAGCCGAAAGCTTAATTAAAATAGGGCGCATTGAACCATTGCTCTATATTATTACTGTTGAGCCTTCGGCTCAATGTGCCAAGCTGGAGCATGGCGCTCCCAGGGAAATGCACAGTTTACTGATTCACAACACATTCCCGGTTTTGTTCTTCTTTTGCAGGAGTTTTTCGTAGAGAGATTCGGGAGCGATATCCGCTCCGTTGGGCTGAGCGACGCTTCCGCCATCGATAAAAGCTTTTCTGAAAAAGCCCGGCTCTTTGAGAGGCGCGAACACAGGCCCTTTCTCGGAAGTGAAGACGCCAAAAAAGCCGTTAGGGAAAAGCTCAGATGAACTGCAAGTTGATGAAAATAAATTGTTTACAACGCAGTAAGCTTTAGCGCGCAAAAACGCGCCATTCACATCTGGCAAACAGAACCACCCCTGCAAGGTTCTTGTCTGCCTTGAAAAAGGTAATCCATTGGATTATATTGCCTCATGAGAGACAACCTCACTATTGTCGAGCTTCCAGAGTTTATCCGTAAAGCCGACAGGCTGTTGAGCACGGAAGAGCATGACGAGTTGTTATACTTTCTGTCAACGAACCCAACGGCTGGTGTGCTTGTTCAGGGCACTGGCGGCATCCGGAAGCTGCGGTGGGCGACGGGAAACCGGGGGAAAAGCGGCAGCACGAGGGTGATCTACTTTTATCACAATCCAGCTTTTCCGCTTTTTCTCCTGACCGCGTTTGGAAAAAACGAACAGGAAAATCTGACGAAATCCGAGCGGAACGATCTTGCAAAATTGACGAAACTATTGACTCAAAACTATACGGGAACGAACCGATGAGCAGCACATTCGAGAGCATCAAAAAAGGACTGGAAGAGGCGGTCGCGTATTCGCAGGGCAAACCGGTCGAGGTCAGAACCTATCATCCTCAACCGGTCGATGTGAAAAGCGTCAGGTTGCAGACAAAACTGACCCAGAACGAATTCGCCGCCACATTCGGCATCAGCGTCTCCACCCTGAGGCACTGGGAGCGCGGAGATCGAAAACCTCAAGGCCCGGCGCTGGTTTTGCTCAACTTGGTCAAAAAATCACCCGACACCGTGCTGCGCGTTCTGGCTGATTGACTGAACGAGACTATCGACCTGAATTCAACTCTGAACCGCAATGAACATCGACCGCATTTCAAGCGAAGCGCTCAAGCTCGATCCGAAAAGCCGAGCCATTCTTGCCGAAACCATCTGGGAAAGCTTGGAAGACCCATACCTCGTATCCCCAGACGTAACTGATGAAGAATCAATCAGTTTGGCCATGAAAAGAGACGAGGAAATTGAAAGCGGAACTGTCACGCCTTTGTCGCATGACGAGTTGATGAGCAGGCTGCGCGGGCATGAAGATTGAATACCATCCGGCCATAGAGGACGAACTTCGCAGGATCATCGATTACTACAACGAATGCTCAAGCGGGCTTGGAACGGAATTCCTGAACGAATTTGAACGTCAGGTGCTCAAGATTGCCGCCAATCCACTCCGATGGGTAGCGGTCAAAGGCACTATTCGCAGATCACTGATGCACCGGTTTCCGTAAGTCATCTACTTCCGGATTGCTCATGATGATACTTTGCGCGTCACAGTAGTTAAGCATCAGCGAAGACATCCCAGAAGAGGTATGAGCCGACGGTGAGTGTTGGGTAGGGGATGGTTACAACAACATAACTTTAGCGCATACCAACACTCTATTCTGGGTGACCCTACAAAGAATTCGGTTTATCACATCTTCTCAATCTCCTCCAGCAAATCGGGATGCCGGTCGATGAGTTTGAGCAATTTGAGAAGCGGCGCAGGCGGTTTGGTTTCTCCGCGCTCGTATCGTGAAAACGCGACCTTGCCGACGCCGAACGATGAGGCGAGTTGCGCCTGTGTCAGCTTCAGCTTTCTGCGGATGCGCCGGATATCCGCTGCCGGGTCGCCTTTGATCGCTCGCACCAACCCCTCTTGAGCCTCCGTAAAGCGCCGGTAACTCTCTTCATCCCAAATCCCTTCGCCACACTCCGGGCAGAACTGACCGTGCATGTCATGCAGCGTCATCGATTTGCCGCCATAGGTGAGCGTTTCCTCCAGAACCTTGTCGATCAAACCGCTGTGACCGCATGATGGACATTTCTTCGTATTCATTCTTTCGCTTCGTTAAGTCTTTGTTTCATTTGGCCTTGAACTGAATCACCGGCGGGCGGTCATCGTCAAAGTCCGTTATTTTGATATAAACCGGAACTCCATCAGGCGTCAGGCCGTGATACACATCCTGCCAGAGCTGATGGTCTCGATGGGTTGTCATCGACTTGTAGAAATCAACTCGCCGGAGCGCAAGCACGACCTCGCGCATAGCCGGTTCAGTCAATCCCAATGCCAAACCGCCTCGCAACGCCGTCATCGTAAACGGCCGTGAACTTCTGTCCGCGACCACTCTTTGAACCTTTTCAAGATGGTAATGGGGTTTTCTTTTCTCCATGAACCAGGGGTTGTTCTTTGGAATACTGTAATCAATTTGATAAAATTATCCAATTGGATGTCAAAAAAACTTCACTTCATAGTTGAACCCAATCGCGTGAAGGATGAGGGATGTTGTTCCGTTGCCACAAAATCTCTTGTTGAGCATTCCGCTCAAGGTGCCAAGCTGGAGCATGGCGTTCCCAGGGGGAGCTGCTTTCATTCTTTTTGCAGGAGTTTTTCATAGAGAGATTCAGGAGCGATATCCTCTCCGTTGGGCCATGCGACACTTCCGCCTTCGATAAAAGCTTTTCTGAAAAAGCCCAGCTCTTTGAGTGGCGCGAACACAGGCCCTTTCTCCGGGTACTCCAAAAAATCGATCTCGCCACGCAATCCATCGCCGAATAACGAAGATTCGTCATCGCGAGTCCCGACCTGTCGGGGCGCGGCGATCCATCGTTACTGATTTCGCTGATTCCCGACAAGTCGGGATTGCCACGTCGCAAAGCTCCGCGCAATGACCGGGTAAGTGTAATCACCGACGTACGTTATCACGACCACATCATCATGTTCCACACGGCGCACTCTTCAGCGTAACGGCTCAACAGGCTTCAATCTTTTTATCCGGAAGAGGGCTGGCGCGGGGGCCAGCTCCTACGAAAAGTTCAGTTCATCACCCCGTCTCTCTCTCCTTCAGCAAACCGTGATGCCGGTCGATGAGCTTGTGCGTTACGTGGGTCCTGATTGGGCCGGTAGCCGCGCATTCCTTCACAGCCCTTTTCGTGCGATCGCATCAAAATCATTGATACGAAGAGCTTTCCGCGGTATTTTTAAAATTGCCTTGCAGGGGCATTGTGCATCCATGGTCAGCCAACCAGACACAAGGGGGTCAACATGAATTTCAAGCATCAGGGGCGTCCGTTAAGCGACGCCGGAATGGATCAGGTCTGTAGCACTTTGGGGGTATCAGAGCCGGAAGTATGGGCTGTGCTGACCGTCGAGACGCGCGGCTTCGGCTTTCTCAAGGATCGTCGTCCGCAGATCCTTTTCGAGCGCCATATCTTTCACCGGCTTACCCGCGGCCGGCATGACGCCAGCCATCCGGACATCAGCAATGCCAAAGCGGGCGGGTATGTTGGCGGTTCGGCCGAGTACACCCGCTTGGAAAAAGCGATGAGCCTCAACGAAAAGGCGGCACTCGAAAGCGCCTCGTGGGGCATTGGCCAGGTGATGGGTTTCAATTACAAAGTGGCGGGCTTTGACTCTGTTCACGACATGGTCGCGCAGATGGTGAAGGATGAAAACGGGCAACTGATGGCCATGGCGAATTTCATCAAAGGCAACAACCTTGCGAGCGCGTTGCAGCGCCAGAACTGGGTCTCCTTTGCGCGCGGCTATAATGGCCGTGACTTCAAGAAGAACGATTATGATGCCCGGCTGGCCGCAGCGCACGCAAAGCTGAAGAGGCTCATTCCGGATCTGTCTCTCCGTACCGCGCAGGCTGCCCTGATGTATCTCGGTTTCGATCCCGGGCCTATCGACGGCATGCGCGGTCGCCTGACCCGTTCGGCCTTGATGATGTTCCAGGAGCAATTCAACCTTTCTGAAACTGGCGAGCTTGATCAGGAAACCGAGGAGAAGCTGCTCGCGGAGGCGTTCCCTGCGTAGCCCTTATGGCGGGATGAAGAGCCGGTTCTCCAGGATTGACGAGCGGGTTCGGAAGTTTTTTTGCTGAACATTTTTCAGGGTGACCGGCCCCTGCGGACAAAAAGGGGCCGGTTACAGTAACGCCCGTTTCATCGGTTTTCAGTGTTCTGCACTCTGCGTCAGGACGCTATCGCTACCGGCTTCGGAACCGGACGCCAGCCGGTTCCAGCGGGTTCGATGGCGCATTCGACGAGGTTCATGTCGCTGATCATGAGCGTTCGCGAGGGATGATGGCGAACGAGTTCGTAGTCGTGCGTACCGATGATGACGCTGATGCCTCTGGCGTTGATCTTCTTGAGGTATTCGAGAATCTCGATCGAGGTTTCGGGGTCGAGGTTTCCCGTCGGTTCGTCGGCGACGATGGCCACGGGTTCGCCGACCAGCGCGCGGGCGATGGCCACACGCTGCTGCTCGCCCCCGGAGAGGTTCTGGGGCATCTCTTTGGCGGCCTTTTCAAGACCAACCTCCTTCAGGGCGGTCATCACTTTCTCCTTGATGAGCGATTGCTTGGTACCCGTCACCTTCAGCACGAAGGCCAGGTTTTCATAGACGTTGCGGTCTTCAAGCAGCCGGAAGTCCTGAAAGACGATGCCGAGCTTGCGACGGAGCATGGCGATTTTGCCCTTCCTGATTTTCCGCGAACTGAATCCGTTCACCACGATTTCACCTTTCTCCGGCTTGAGTTCCATGTAGATCGACTTGAGCAGTGTGGTCTTGCCGCTGCCGCTCCGGCCAACGATATAGACCAGCTCACCCGGCTGGATGGCGAAGTTCAGGTTCCTGAAAATGGGTTTCCTGTTGAGGTCGATGTCGGTATTGACGAAGGCGATCATGGGTTTCTAAATGGTTTGCTTTCTGTTTCTTGCGATGGTGGCGGCAAGCTTTGCGGCTTCGAGAAAACTGCGCTCGGAGGCCGTGCCCCTGCCCGCCTGGTCGAAGCCGGTGCCGTGGTCGGGCGAGGTGCGCACGATGGGCAGGCCGAGCGTGACGTTGATGCCCGTGTCGAAGGCGAGCACCTTGAAGGGGAGCAGCCCCTGGTCGTGGTACATGGCGACGATGAGGTCGTAGTCGCGGTAGCGTTTCGCGCCGAAAAAGCCGTCCGCCGGAAAGGGGCCCTCGATCCGCATCGCGCCCGCGAGCCGCTCGATGGCCGGGCGGATGACCGTGGCCTCCTCGTCGCCCATGACGCCGCCGTCCGAGGCGTGCGGGTTCAGGCCGAGCACGGCGATCCTCGGCGAATCGAGCTGGAAGTCGCGCCGCATCGATCCGGCGAGCGAGGTGAAAAAGCCATCCATATCCATCGTCCGAACGAGTTCCGGCACCTTCGAGAGCGGCTCGTGAATTGTCGCCAGCGCGACTTTGAGGCCGGAGACCGGATCGACAAAGAGCATGATTTGCGAGGTGACGCCGAAAAAGTCGGCCAGAAAGTCGGTGTGGCCGGTGTTGCGGTATCCGGCGAGCGCAATCGCCTCCTTGTGGATCGGCGCGGTGACGAGCGCATCGCAGAGGCCGTCGCGGCAAAGCGTGGCGGCGGTTGCGAGCGAGCGCATCGCAATCTCGCCTGCTCGTGCCGAACGCGTGCCGGGGTTGATCGACTCCGGTTCGGCGACGCTCAGGACGTGCAGCACGCCCGGCTCCGGCGAGATCGTCGCGATGGCCTCCGGGCCGTCGAGCTGGCGCAGCTCCACCGGCAGACGGAGGCGGTCGCGATAGAACTCAAGCGCCTTGAACGATCCGGCGGCGACGTACAAATCATCACCCGAAGGGAGCGCGAGCACGCTTTTCAGGATGATTTCCGGGCCGATGCCGTGAATGTCGCCAGTCGAAAAGACGATGCGCATGTTCAGAGCCTCTTGTACGCCGTGGCGATTTTCTCATCCTTCTTCACACCGAGCGTGGCCAGCCAGAAGAGCACCGGTTCGGGCAACAGCATGAACAGGCTGCTGCCGGGCGCGAAACTGACGGTGGTTGACTGCGTTTCGAGGTACTGCTTGAGGAAGTGCCCGCCCGCCAGGCCGGCAAGCAGGTCGGCGGCGAAGAGCACGAAACAGAGCACGATCAGCGTCTGCTGGAGCTTGCGTTTGGTGAAGAGAAAGATCGTGACCATTGCCACGATGCCGGTCAGCGGCGAGAGAACGCCTCCGGCAATACTGCCAGCCGAGACCATCACTCCCGCGCCCTCGACATTGGTGAAGTCACCGAAGAGGATCACCGTGTCGGTCGTGAAGGTCCAGAACGGAAAGGCCATGCTGCCGAAGGCGAGCAGCGCGGCAAAGAAGAGGTAAAGGCTTTGGATTCTGCTGAGCATGGTTTGCAAGGTTTTGGTTCTTTGCATGATCTGCCTTGAATATACAGAAATCAGGAATTCGCGGCAGGGTTCTTTGTTGCTGTGCGCCGGGATGATTATGGGGGAGGGGATGAAATGGGGAGCGGGGTCGGAACCGGAATCAGGATCGTGGCGACGGGTCGGTTGAAATTGCTCGGGTGTATGCAGGGGGCTGTCTCAAAAGGATATGCTCATTTGATGTGTGCTCGATTTTTCATGTCATTCCGAGTCCGATAAAGTAGCGCGAAGAATCCAGAGAACTCTCGTAACGCCTAATAAAGTATTCACTTAATGGCAATCTCCGAAAACTGGATTCTTCACTTCGTTCAGAATGAGAGGCCGAGTTCAGAGAAACAGTTTGATCAATGACTTTTGAGACAGCCTCGTACGGAAGATGTTGACGGGATTTTGGCCGGTTTGCAGGGGCGGAACTGTGTGTCCGCCATGTTTTGGTAACACGTTCAGCGCCGGATCGAAGTCAGACACACAGGTCTGCCCCTGCGGAGGATGGTTCAAGAGATGATGATCCCGATCCGTCACTTCCTCCGGCAATACTCCGCGATGGCTTCGGCGATGGCGCTGGTGGCTCCGAGGCGTGAGCGGACGAACTCCGCAGCGCTCCGTCCGGCGCGTTCGAGGTGCTCTGCGTCCTCGACCAGCGCCGTCAGCGCCTGGCGGAGTTCCTGCTCGCCGGTGACGACCGTGGCCGCTCCGGCTTCGATCAGACCGCTCGCTTCGGGCGAGTTGCCGTGGCGCGGGCCAAAGAGCACCGGAATGCCGTGCACGGCAGGCTCGATGGTGTTGTGCACGTTCACGCCGAAGCCGCCGCCAACGTAAGCTATCGCGGCGATGGCGTACAGTTCGGCGAGGTAGCCGACCTGATCGACCACGAGCACCTGCGTCGCCGGTTCGAAGCGCTTGTCAAGCTCCGAAATCGTGACCGCTTCAATGTTCCGCTCACGCAAAAACTGCAACAGCCGCTCGATGTTTGGGCGATCCACCTTGTGCGGCACGAGCACGAGGCTGAGTTTCTCGCGGAGCGAGCGCCACGCGGGAACGAGAATCGCCTCGTCCGGCTCCCAGGTGCTTCCGCCGACCAGCACCATCCGGTCCTGGAACAGCGGCTTGAGCCGCGCCGCGCGCTCGTCGCTTTTCTGCTGGCGCTCGAAGACCTGGTCGAATCGCGGATCGCCCGCCTGCCGGACGCGCGTGCAACCGAACTGCTCGCGGAAGGTCGCGATGTCCTTGGCGTCGATGGTGAAAATCTCGTCAAACAAAGTAAAAAGGTCACGGTAAAATCCTTTCAATCCGCGCTTGAGATAGGGCGAACCGGCTGGCAGCGTGGCGGCGGCGAGGATCATTCGCGCTCCGCTTTGTTTGATGGCCGCGAGGTGGTTCGGCCAGAAGTCGTAGCGCATCAGCATGAAAATGTCCGCGCCGAGCAGAGCGGCAAGCCGACGTGCATTCTCCGGCGTATCGAGCGGCAGGTAGAAGACTGCCGCCGCGTCGGGATAGTGCTTGCGCGTTTCGTAGCCCGAATCGGAGAAAAAGGAGACGACGACATCCATCTCCGGAATCTGCTCGCGCAGCCGGGCGATGACCGGTCGGGCCTGCTCGAACTCGCCGACCGACGAGGCGTGAATCCACAGGCGGCACGAAGGTTCAGGCAGCGCGTGCAGGCGCGCTTCAAGCGTCTCGAACAGGCTGGCCCGCGCCTGTGCGAAGGTTTTCAGCCTCGGCTTGCGCGACGCCAGGAGCCTGAGCAGATGCGGCTGAAGTGGAGAAAACAACCGGTATGCGGCCAGAAGAAGTGAGGACATGGTGCGTTTCGTGAATAAAAAAATCGTTCGTCAAAGTAAGAAAAATTGGTGACAAGGCGCCGCGCCTGTCCGGCATCTGTCAACGCTCTTGCGTACATTGATTTTATGAAGCCCTGATGAACCAGCCACTCCGGAGAGTTTCAGAACATGCCGTACCGACAGCTTGAGCATACCGCCGACCTCTGCTTCGAGGTGACAGCCGCAAGCTTTGAAGCGCTTCTCGGCGAGGCATTGCGCGCCATGACGGAGTGGATCGGGCCGGTCTGGAGCGACGGCGCTGCCGAGCGCCCGTTCCGCATCGACGCGCCCGACCGGACGGCGCTGCTGGTCGATCTGCTCAACGAAGCGCTCGCCCTCTCGCAGATTCACCGCGAAGCCTACGACGCGCTCTCGATCCGGTCGGGCGGCGAGAATTACGTCGAAGGCTCGTTTCGCGGCAGGGCGATTTCCGGCGCGAGGGACGAAATCAAAGCCGTCACGTATCACGGCGCGAAGGTCGAAGAGCTGGCCGACGGCTCGTGTGTCGCCATGCTTTTGATGGACATCTGATGGAGGGCCGCCGGGTATTCGTCGGCCTGCCCGCAGGCCGGGAGCTGGCCGGGGCGGCGATGGAGTTCCGGCAGGCGCACGCCGGGCTGAAGGTGCGGTGGGTGAAGCCGGAGCATCTGCATCTGACGCTGGTGCCGCCGTGGCACTGCCTCGATGTCGATGCGGTTTGCCAGGCCTTGCGCGACGAAGCTGCGCGGCAAGCGCCGTTCGAGGTTGTCTTCGAGCGCGTTTCGTTCGGCCCCGACCCGCGCCGCCCGAGACTCATCTGGGCGACCGGCAAAGCGCCCGCCGGAATGCCGGAGTTCGCCCGCGGTCTGCTTACCGCGACCGGAGCGCCGGGCGAACCGAGAAAAGCGTTCCTCCTGCATCTGACCATCGCCCGCTTCAACTCGCGCGATCTCAAGGCGATGGAAACCCGCAAACTGCGCGAACCGGTCGAGTGGCCCGCCACGCTTGACACGCTCTGCCTCTACGAATCGATTCTCAAGCCCGGCGGCGCGGAGTACCGCGAACTCTGCCGGTTTACGCTCGGAGGCGTTTGAATGAAAAAACAGCCAATAACAATCCATCTGAAAAAAAATTAATTCGTCTTTGGCCGGAGAAAATCGTACTATGTGGTTCGATTTTTGTTGTGGTGATGATGCCAAGAAAGAGCATGGAAACCCGGATGGCCAATCGGGCCGCGGTTTTCCGCTGATTGTGATGGATCGATGGCCGGCTCGAAGTCCGCCGATTGATTGATGTGAGACTACCCCTCTTCATTTCTCTTCTTTCCAGCATTGCGACCACTCCCGGGGCTGTCCCGGAGGGAAAATCTGAACGTGTTTTCGAGGTTGCATTTGCTTGCGTCCAAAGTCATTCCGAGTCCGGCGCTGCCGGGCGAAGCGTCTGACAAAATCCTGTAACGTGCTTCATTTCAGTCACTTGTCGTGACTCGTCGTGAACGCGGGATTTCTCTCCCGTTTCAATCGGGATCAATAATTGACGATCGAATGCAGAACCGGATCTCCTGTTGTGATTTTCTTTTGACGGCAGCCGCTTTTTTTATCAATGACATGGAAGAAGACTATGAGCGACTCTCAGCAAGACATTTCAGTGAATTTCCGCAGCCTTGAACTGGCTGAACCCCTGCTTCAGGCGCTTGAAGCGGTGGGTTACGAAACCCCGACTCCCATTCAGGCCAGCACCATTCCGCTGCTGCTCGAAGGGCGCGATGTGCTCGGCCAGGCGCAGACCGGCACCGGCAAGACGGCGGCGTTCGCGTTGCCGACGCTTTCCACTATCGATCTTTCCCTTACCGATCCGCAGGTGCTCGTGCTCGCGCCGACCCGCGAACTGGCCATTCAGGTGGCCGAGGCGTTCCACACCTACGCCGAGTTCATGCCGGGCTTTCACGTGCTGCCGATCTACGGCGGTCAGGATTATGGCGTACAGATCCGCAACCTCAAGCGCGGCGTTCACGTGGTGGTCGGCACACCGGGGCGCGTGATGGATCACATGCGCAAGGGCACACTGAACCTCGACGGCCTGAAGTGCCTCGTGCTCGACGAGGCGGACGAGATGCTGCGCATGGGCTTTATTGACGATGTGGAGTGGATTCTCGACCAGACGCCTGAAAGCCGCCAGGTGGCGCTCTTCTCGGCTACCATGCCGCAGCCGATTCTGCGGATTGCCCGCAAGTACCTGAAGGCTCCGGCGGAGATCACCATCCAGGCCAAGACCACGACCGTCGAGACTATCCGCCAGCGCTACTGGATGGTCGGTGGCCACCACAAACTCGACGCGCTGACGCGCATTCTCGAAGTTGAGCCGTTCGACGGCATCATCATCTTCGTGCGCACCAAGACCGAAACGGTCAACCTCGCCGAAAAGCTTCAGGCTCGCGGTTACGCCGCCGCCGCCCTGAACGGCGACATGGTGCAGTCGGCTCGCGAGCGCACCATCGAGCAGCTCAAGGATGGCACGCTGAACATCGTCATCGCCACCGATGTCGCCGCGCGCGGCCTCGACGTGGAGCGCATCAGCCACGTCATCAACTACGACATTCCGACCGACACCGAGTCCTACGTGCACCGCATCGGTCGCACGGGCCGCGCTGGACGCAGCGGTGAGGCGATCCTGTTCGTCTCACCGAGGGAGCGCGGGATGCTCTTCGCCATCGAGCGGGCTACCCGCAAGCGCATCGACAAGATGGAACTGCCCTCGACCGAGACCGTCAACGACAAGCGCATCGCCAAGTTCAAGCAGCGCATCACCGACGCCATCGCCACCGAAGACCTCGAATTCTACATCGGTCTGGTGGGTCAGTACTGCGTGGAACACAACGTCTCCGAACTCGAAGCCGCCTCCGCGCTGGCCAAGCTCCTGCAAGGCGACGAGCCGTTCCTGCTCTCCGCCAGGCCCGAGCGCGAAATCCGTGAGCGCCGCGAAGAGCGCGAGCCGCGTTACGACCGTGAACCGCGCCGCGATTCGTTCCGCGACGACGACCGCCGCGAGCGCGAGCCGAAGAAGCAGCGCAAGGGCGGACTCTATTCCGACGAGAAAATGGAGACCTACCGCCTCGAAGTCGGCAAGGTGCACGACGTCAAGCCGGGCAACATCGCCGGGGCGATCATCAACGAGATCGGCCTCGACCCCGAAGCGGTCGGCCGCATCACCATCAACGACCAGTACAGCACGGTCGAACTTCCGGCGGGAATGCCGAACGACGTATTTCAGGAGCTGAAAAAGGTCAGGGTTTGCGGACGCCAGCTCAGGGTCTCGAAGATGGATGAGCATCAGGGTGGCTACGGCGACCGTCAAGACCGTGGATTCAGCGGTGATCGCGGCGGCAATCGCAGTTACGGAAGTGACCGCAGAGGCGAGCGTGGCGGCGACCGCGGCTTCGGCGGAGACAAAAAGAAGAGCTTCGGCAAACCTTCGGGCGGCAAACGCAAAAAGGACGACGGCGGTTTCTTCACCGGCTTCTCTTCCGGCAGAAAAAAGAAGCGCATGGGTGACTGATTGATTCCGGGCCAATGATCTGCAAAAGCCTGACGCGACATGACAAGTTGCGTCAGGCTTTTTTGCTTTTCACCTCACAGCACCTACATTTTAATCAGAGACATTTGGCCCGTCCAGTTTGCCGGTGATCCGGTTCACAAAAACAGGGAGTGTGCGATATGGAGATCGAATTCTACGGGGCGACGCGGCGGGTGACGGGTTCCTGCCATATTCTCAGGGCGAACGGTTTTACGGTGCTGCTCGATTGCGGGCTGATGCAGGGCAGCCGCGAGGTCGAGGCGCTGAACCGGGAGCCATTCCCGTTTGATCCTGCCGACATCGATGCCGTGGTGCTCAGCCACGGCCACATCGACCACTCGGGCCGCCTGCCCCTGCTGGTGAATCGCGGCTTCAGCGGGCCGATCTACACCCATCACGGAACGATCGAACTTTGCCGGATTCTGCTCCGGGATTCTGCGATGCTTTCCGAGAACGATGCCCGCTTCATGCAGAAGCACGGTCAGCGGAATGCCGAGCCGCTTTACACGGTCGAACAGGCCCAGCAGTGCGTCAGCGGCATGACGGGGCTGCGCTACGGCGAGCGGCGGGAGATTCTGCCGGGCATCGCCGTGACGCTCTTCGACGCAGGTCACATTCTCGCCTCGGCCTTCGTCAGGCTGGAAATCACGGAGGGCGAAACCAGCCGCACGCTCGTCTTCAGCGGCGACCTCGGTCAGTATGATTCGCCGATCCTGAACGATCCCGAAACGCTCGGCCACGCCGACACGGTGATCGTCGAAAGCACCTACGGCGACCGCCAGCACCGCGATTTCGAGAAGACCCTGGCAGAAATCGGCGAAATCATCGAAACCTCCTGCCGCGAGTGTGGCAACATCCTCATTCCCGCCTTCTCGATTGGCCGCAGCCAGGAGCTGCTCTACCTGTTCGGCATGAACTTCGAGAAATGGAAACTGGACCAATGGCAGGTGTTCCTCGACAGCCCGATGGCTATAGAAGCAAGTCGTATCTACTGGCATTACGAGGAGTTATGGGATGAGGAGGCGCGGCTGTTCCGCCGGAACATGCGCAAGATGCCGCCCGTCGGCAACCTGCACCTCACCGGCCGGGTGGAAGAGTCGATGAAGATCAACGACATCCATGAGGGCGCGATCATCATCGCGGGCAGTGGCATGTGCAACGGCGGGCGCATCGTGCACCACCTGAAACGCAACATCGAGCGGCCCGAGTGCCACATCATCATCACCGGCTTCCAGGCAGAGGGCACGCTTGGCCGCCAGATCGTCGAAGGGCGCAGCGAAGTGCGGCTGCACGGGCGCAGCTACCGCGTGCGGGCGCAACTGCACACGGTCGGCGGCCTGTCGGCGCACGGCGACCGCAACGACCTGTTGCGCTGGCTGAAGAGCCGGGAGGGTTCGCCGAAGGTGATGATCGTGCATGGCGAGGAGAGCGTGAAGGAGTCGTTCAGAGAATTTCTGCTCGATGAAATCGCCATCGACGCGCTCGTTCCAAAGCCCGGAGACCGGCTTGATCTCGCATCAAATCAGCTGCGCCGGGCTGAACCGGAGGCTCAATAACCATTTCAACACTCATGACCATCAAAACCATCAGCGAGCTGGTTCCCGTACTGCAAACCGCCATCGGCCCGATGATCCTGATTTCAGGACTTGGCCTGCTCCTGCTCACCATGACCAATCGCCTTTCGCGGCTCATCGACCGCTCGCGCGAGCTGCTCGACGAGAGCGACAAACTGTTCGGCGTTGACCGCGCCCGCATCGACCGCGAAATCGACGTGCTCTGGCGCCGCGCCCGCTACGTTCGGAGCGCGATTCTGCTGGCGGTGGCAAGCTGCCTCGGCGCGGCCACGCTGATCATCCTGCTCTTCCTGACCAGCCTGATGCATTTTGAAGTGCCGCTTCTGGTTTCGACGGTGTTCATCGTCAGCATGATCTGCCTGATCGCCTCGCTCGTGCTGTTCCTTTTCGACATCAACCTCACGCTTTCAGCGCTGCGCATCGAGTTCGAGGGGCACCAGGAGAAGCATTGAGACTGGAGGGCACCTCTAACAACTTATTGCGCGTCACGATTGCTGCGTTGGGTGGTGCTCGAAATCTTCACGTACTCCGTGTACGCTCCGGTTTCTGCGCTCCAGCCGCCTTGCACTCGGGCCGCTCATGACACTT
>JAFGER010000009.1 GCA_016931495.1 Chlorobiaceae bacterium
GAGACCGACACCTTGTCGAGCGGGATGCCGTCGAACAGGATCTTCATGTCCTCGACGGAATCGATCGCCACGCCCGCCTTGCCGACGTCGCCGACGACGCGCGGATGGTCGGAGTCGTAGCCGCGATGGGTCGGCAGATCGAAGGCGACCGACAACCCTTTCTGGCCAGCCGCGAGGTTCTGGCGATAGAAGCGGTTCGACTCTTCGGCGGTCGAAAAGCCCGCGTACTGGCGGATCGTCCAGGGCCTCGACGTGAACATGCTGGCGTACGGCCCGGCGATGAAGGGTGGAAATCCCGGCGCGAAGTCGGGCGTCGCCACCTCCGGTTCTCCGTAGCTCGCGTGAACCGCGATGCCCTCCGGCGTGGCCCAGCTTTCGCCGCCGGTTTGCCGCGAGGACGGATCGGCCGCCGCGAAGGGATCGATGCGCGAAAAGTCGGGTCTCATAGCACTCCGGTTTTGTGTTGCAGCGAAAGCAGGTCGGCGTATGCGTCGCATCCGGTATAGATGAAACGGTCGAGTCCCGCCTTGAGCAGCTCGTCGGCGTTTTCAGGCGGCTTGGCAGCCATGACGATCACCGTCGCCTTGTGCAGCTCCTGAATCGTTTCGCAAACTTTTGATACGCGCGAGAGATCGATGTCGCCGCTCCAGCAGAGCACGACGATCTCAGGCTCCTCGCGGAGAAGGGCGCGGCAGTTGCAGGTTTCGGGATCGAGCGTCACGGCGGGCAGTATTTCAAATCCTCCACCGCGCAGGAAATCCTCCGCGAATGCCGCCACTCGCTGGCTTTTTGCCGGTTCCCCATTCAGCCAGAGCGCAGCGCGTGGCTTCACGCCGCCAGCGGCAACGTGCGCGATCATGCGCATCCGTAGCTGCTCGAACGCCTCGTCGTTCGCGTTGCTTTTTTGCATCGCAGCCACCACTTCGGGCGACGGCGGCACCGTGTAGCGATTGATGCCGACCAGCGTCCTTAGGCGGGTGTCGATCTCCTTGCGCCGCGCGTCCGCCGCCGGAGCAATCATTGCCGCGATAGTTCCGTTCGCTTCGGCAGCGCGGAGGCCGCCTTCGGCTTCGATCTGCTGGAACATTTTCCAGCTCTCGCGGCAGAGCGTGGCAGTCAAGGTCTCAATGTAGAACGAGCCGGCGGCAGGATCGACGACGTGGCCGAGGTTGGACTCTTCCCGGAGCAGCAGCTGGATGTTGCGCGTGATCCGTTCCGCGAACTCCGTGCTGACCGATCCGGCAGGGTCGAACGGCGCGAGTTGCAGCGTGTCGCATCCGCCGATGATCGCCGCGAGCGCTTCGGTCGAGAGGCGCAAAAGGTTGGTGTACGGGTCGAGCGTCGAGATCGAGCGGATCGAGGAGCGGACAAAAATGCGCGGTTCGGGCATCGCATCCGCCGGAACGCCATACGCGGCAAGCAGTTGCGGCCACATCGCGAGAATCGCCCGCAGTTTGGCAAGCTCCGGAAAATGGCTGGTTCCGGTGGCGAAGACGATTTCAATAGCCGCCGCAGCTTCGGAGGCATCGACGCCCGCGTCGGTCAACCGGCTGAGGCAGTCGCTCACGCCCGCCAGCGCGATGGCCAGCTCCTGCGTGATGGTCGCGCCCGCTTCGTGGAAGCGCACCGTATCGACGGCGATGGTGCGGAATTCCGATCCCCTCATATCCGCCCTCGGCAGCGGCAGATCGTCATCCGGAGCCGAGAGTGCGTCGAAGAGCATCGCGCCGGAGTTCGAGGCGAAACCGGGCAGGGACACGAGCGAGTCGAGCAGCAATGCCGGATCGTCGATGGCTCCCGAAAAGTAAAGAGCGATTTTCGCTGGATCGGCAGTATGCCGCGCTTCGAGCAGCCGCGCGATGTCGGCGCTCTTCTCCGTTCCGTCGAAACGCAGCTCGATGGCGTTTGCGCCTCCCGCCACGACTTCGTCGAGCAGCTCCGGATCGTCGAGAAGTCTTCCTGCCGCGATCTGCTGGCAGATTCGCCAGCGGTTCGAGCTTCGCTTGAACGGCACCGCCGGAGCGGGCGAGGCAGTGTGGCGGTTGTACCACGGCTCCATTGCGAAACCTTCCGGCGTCTTCCAGACGATTTTCGAAAAGTCTGCGCCTTTCAGCTCATCGAGCACTTTGGACTTCCACTGCGCGTGATCGACGGCGGGAAATCCGGAAAACAGCGATTCAGTATCGTTCATCCTTCTTGGTGTTCAGGTATCTCGACGGAGTTCTTGATGATTGCGCTGATCTTGCATTTCAGTTCGAGCGGGTGGGCCACCATATCGACAAATCCTTTCGACTGAAGCCAGCCGGTGGTCTGGAACTCCTTCGAGGTTTTTTTGCCGGTGTACTGCTCGATCACGCGCTTGCCGGAAAAACCGATGTTGCCTGCGTTGTGCTCGAAAATCCGGATACCGCGCGAGCCGAAGCCGATGGCCACGCCGCCGAGCGTCGGATCGGTGACAATGGTGATGACCGGCAGCCCGGCCTGTTCGACCAGCGAAATTGCCAGGTGAATCTTCGGAATGCTGACCATCGAGGAGCACCCTTCGTGCATTCGCGCGCCTCCGCCTGCCGCCTGGATGATGAGCGGGCGGCGCTTGTCGATGGCGATCCGCGCGGCCCGCCACACCTTTTCGCCCGTGGACATGCAGAACGAGCCGCCGAGAAAGCCGAAGCTCGTCGCGCAGAGCACCACTTCATTGCCTTCAATCGTGCCGTCACCGGTGATGACCGCTGTTGTCATGCCGTTCTTTTCTCGCGCCTCGCCGAGTTTATCGGTGTATTCGGGGAAATTGAGAATGTCGCGGTCAACGATGTAGCGCGTCTCCGGGTGCTCGGTGAACGAGTTCTCGTCGAGCAGAAGATCGATGTAGTCGTGCGCGGTGAGCCGGGTGTATCGGAAGCCGCAAGTGTCGCAGACGAAGTTGTCGGCCAGCAGTTTGGTATAGAGCACCGGATCGAGAATATTCCGGTTGTGCTCGTTGCGGCACCGTTTGTGACGGGCGATGAAGTGGTTCTTTTCGGGCTTCGGGATGAAGTTCGAGACCCGTTTTTCATACCTCGAAATCTCTTCTTCGGTGGTCGTTGCCCACTGGCCGATCTTCTGCCAGCGCTCGATGCGGCGCTTCTGAATGGATTCTGCGGGCGCTTTGCCGAACGCTTCGATCTGGCGACCGACAACCTCCCGGAACGATTCGAGCGCCTCGCCGGGAAAGCGGTGCGCCGGGCCTGCCGGTTCGG
Source organism: Chlorobiaceae bacterium (assembly GCA_016931495.1). Lineage (GTDB taxonomy): Bacteria > Bacteroidota > Chlorobiia > Chlorobiales > Chlorobiaceae > Chlorobaculum. Next base: position 3,237 of record JAFGER010000009.1, read on the forward strand.
GAATCAGCTCGTCCACGATGCCGTTGCCGAATCCCTCTTTCGAGGTGATCTGCGAAATCTCCGCCGCGAGGTTCGCCTTGTCGCGCGTCCTGAACAGAATCGAGGAGCACGCTTCGGGCGAAATGACCAGATAGGTCGAGTACTCCATCGCGAGCACCGCGTCGCAGCCGGTCAGCGCGATAGCGCCACCGCTGCATCCGCGATTGATGATGACCGAGATGGTCGGCACGGTCGCTTCGGCGAGCGCCTGCATACAGCGTCCGATCTTCCACGCGATGCCGCCAGCCTCCGACTCCTCGGTGGGGTCGGCTCCGGCGGTGTCGATCACCGTGATGATCGTGCGCCCTTCGCGCTCGGCGATGGCGATGGCTTCGATGGCTTTCTCGAACGCGGCGGGGGTCGGCATCCCCTGGTTCCAGCGGACGCTCTCGGCCTGATCCTGCATGATTCGCGTCAGTTCGGCAAAATTGGAGGTCGGCCCGGATTGCTGGCCGATGAGCATGACCGGCCAAGATGCCCCGTCGCGATGCAGTTCGGCGCGGTGCGTCTGGATAAGGCAGCTGCCGTGCCGGTCGTTCTGCAGGCACTCTTCCGCATTGTCGAACACCGCGAGATAGTCGAGGTACTTCGGACGTTCGGGGTGGAACGAGAGCTGGTATTTTTCATATTCCGAGAGGCGTTCGATCGACTCGGCCCCGTAGCTGAACCCCTTTTTTTTCTCGAAAGGCAGGTAAAAATGTTTCACAGGCATTGGATGAATTAATGTGCAGCTCCAGGTTCCACGAATTCAACAAGCACGCGGCTGGTCTGGCGGGGGTGGAGGAAGACGATCTTCTTGCCGCCCGCGCCCGCCGACGGTTCGCCGAGCGGCTTCAGGCCGAGAGCGGTGACTCGCTCGGTTTCCGCTTCTACGCCATCGGTCGAAAGCGCGATGTGGTGCATGCCTTCGCCGCTTTTCGAGAGGAATTTAGCAATCGGGCCGTCATCGCCAAGCGGTTCGAGCAGCTCGATTTTCGTCTGGCCTACGGGAATGAAGGCCGCGCGCACCTTTTCCGACGGCACCTCGTGGATCGTGACCGCCGAGCGGTCGCAGCCGAGCAGGCTGATCCAGGTGTCGATGGCGCTGTCGAGATGCTCGACCGCGATGGCGATATGTTCGATTCTTTCGATCATGGGAATTTGTCAGGTTGACGATTTCGCGTAGCCGATGGTCTGGAGCGCCTCCCTGATCTCGTCGAGAATGGCCGGGTCGTCGATGGTCGGCGGCATTGTGTATTCCTCGCCGTTGGCGATCTTGCGCATCGTCGAGCGCAGGATTTTGCCCGACCGGGTCTTCGGCAGCCGCTTGACGATCACCGCCTGCTTGAACGAGGCGACCGGCCCGATGTTCTCGCGCACGTACTCGATGACGTGCTTGACGATCAGCTCCGGTGGCGTATCGACGCCCGACTTGAGCACGAGGAAGCCGAGCGGCACCTCGCCCTTGAGGTCGTCGTGCACGCCGATGACCGCGCTTTCGGCCACGTCGGGGTGCTCGCACAGCTCGGCCTCGATGGCCCCGGTCGAGAGGCGGTGCCCGGCGACGTTGATGATGTCGTCCGTGCGCGACATGATATAGATATAGCCATCCTCGTCGATGTAGCCCGCGTCGCTGGTCTGGTAGTAGCCGGGGAAGTTGTGCATGTAGCTTTCGACAAAGCGGTTGTCCGCCCGCCAGAGCGTGGTCATAGTGCCGGGCGGAAGCGGCAGCTTCACGACAATGTCGCCCATCGTGCCCGCCGGCAGCTCTTCGAGCGCTTCGTTGACCACCTTGACCTCGTAGCCGGGCACGGCTTTGGAGGCTGAACCGTACTTGACCGGTCCGGGCTCGATGCCCTGGCAGTTGGCCGCGATGGCCCAGCCGGTTTCGGTCTGCCACCAGTGATCGATTACCGGCACCTTCAGGTTGTTTTCAGCCCAGCGCACCGTGTCGGGGTCGGCCCGTTCGCCCGCCAGGAAGAGCGTCCGGAACTTCGAAAAGTTGTAGCGGCGGATGAACTTGCCGTCGGGGTCCTCCTTCTTGATCGCCCGGAAGGCGGTCGGCGCGGTGAAGAGCACCGAAACGTCGTGCTCGCTGATGATGCGCCAGAAGGTGCCGGGATCTGGAGTGCCGACCGGCTTGCCTTCGAAAATGATTGTGGTGCAGCCGTGCAGGAGCGGCGCATAGACGATGTAGGAGTGGCCCACCACCCAGCCGACGTCGCTGGCCGCCCAGAACACTTCGCCCGGTTTGACGTTATAGACGCTCTCCATCGTCCACTTCATCGCTACCATGTGGCCGCCGTTGTCGCGCACAATGCCTTTTGGCTGGCCTGTCGTTCCCGATGTGTAAAGAATATAGAGCGGGTCAGTCGCTTCCACCGGCACGCACTGCGCCGGAGCGACGCCGAGCAGCGCCTGTTTCCAGGTCATGTCGCGCTCCTCGTTCAGTTCGGCACGGAGCTGCTCGCGCTGGTGGATGATGCAGATTTCCGGCTTGAAGTGCGCCAGCTCGATGGCGAAATCGAGCAACCGCTTGTAATCGATGATCTTGCCATGCTCGATGCCGCACGATGCGGAGACGATCACCTTCGGCTTGCAGTCGTCGATGCGCACCGCGAGTTCGTGCGAAGCGAAACCGCCGAAGACCACCGAGTGAATCGCGCCGAGCCGCGCGCAGGCGAGCATCGCCACGAGCGCTTCGGGAATCATCGGCATGTAGATGATGACCCGGTCGCCCTTGCGCACGCCGCGTGCCTGGAGCGCACCGGCGAAGAGCGCCACCTTGTCGCGGAACTCGCGGTAGGTGAACTTCTCGATGGTGCCGGTCACCGGGCTGTCGTAGATCACCGCCGTCTGGTTGCCGTTGCCCTCATCGACATGGCGGTCGAGAGCGTTGTAACAGGTATTGGTCACGCCGCCGGTGAACCAGCGGTAGAACGGCGGATTCGAGCTGTCGAGCACCTTGTCCCACCGGTTGTACCAGTGAAGGTTTTCGGCAAGCGAGCCCCAGAACTCTTCCGGGTTTTCAATCGATTGGCGGTGAACGTCGCTGTAGCGTGGTGACATACTGCAACCCCTGTGTTTAATGATGGGATGAAAGCAATGGAATGCCTGTTGAAGGTCTCGTCGGGAAGCGATGTTGCGGTGAAATCCGCATACCCTGAAACATGGAAAGGAGTGGACGAATTCGTTTCAGAATGGTAGCAAAAATAACCCATTACTCAATAGGGCAGCTCTAAAAACTTGTTACAAGTCCGCGAGTTCCGATTGCCGCGTCGGGTGGTGCTCAAAATCCTCATGCACTCCGTGTTCGTTCCGGTTTTTGCGCTCCAGCCGCCCTCTCCTCGGCTCTCTCATGACACTTTTTAGCGCCGCCCGATGCCGCTTGCCGTTTCGGTCGTATCCGGTTTTTCCGCAACCGCTTCACAGGCTGGCCGGAGCTGGCCGAACAGGGCGACCAGGCCGGCGACTGTGAGTGCCTCGGCTCGCAGCTTGAGCGTCGCTTCCGGCACGGCTGAGGTGTCGTAATACTCCTTCAGATTGTTCAGCAGCGTTTTCCTTCGCTGGTGGAAGGCGCGGCGCACGAAAAGCCTGAATCCTTCGCTGTCTTCCACAGGATCGACGGACTTCGGCACCATGCGGATGACGGCGCTATCGACCTCCGGGCGGGGTTTGAAGACGGCGCGGCCTACCTTGAAGAGATATTTCACGTCACAGAATGCCTGCATCTGCACGGCGAGAATGCCGTACTCTTTCGTGCCGGGCACGGCGGCAATGCGCTGGGCCACTTCGTGCTGCATCATGAGCGTGGCCGACGAAACCAGATGCCGGTTGTCGAGCAGCCGGAACAGGATCGGGCTGGTGATGGAGTAGGGGATGTTGCCGAGCACGGCAAGTTTGCCGGCAGCCGCCAGCGGTTCGAGCGGTACCTTGAGGAAATCTCCCTCGATGAGCTCGATCTCCGGGTGCTCCTCGCGGATGAACCTCGCCAGCTCCGGGTCTTTCTCGATGGCCGTGAACGACGGAATCACTTCGAGAATAGCCGTGCTGAGCGCGCCGAAGCCGGGGCCGATTTCAAGCACGCGGTCACCGCTGGCGATGCCCGATTCGCGGACGATCTTCCTCGGAATGTTCCGGTCGAGGAGGAAGTTTTGGCCCAATTTTTTTTTTGCCGCTATATGCGTATGCTTATATTCAACTTTCGTCATCGGCCTGGGAGCTGTAATCGCAACTCGATATGTGGACGGGCTTTAGCCCGGAAAAGACTCGGGTGCTGCATAACTTTTTTCCAATTTAAGTTATTCTGTCATTAATGGGAGAGAAAATTACCATCGAGGAATCCGTGAAGTACGCTTCGCGGGGTAACAAGGCCACCCGCACGGGATTTGGCGAGGCACTGCTCGAAGCCGGACGCGAAAACCCTTCGGTTGTAGCTCTCTGCGCCGACCTGACCGGGTCGCTGAACATGAACCTCTTCCGCAAAGAGTTTCCGGAGCGATTCATCCAGACCGGTATCGCCGAGGCGAACATGATCTCCATGGCCGCGGGCCTGGCGACCACCGGCAAGATTCCCGTGGCGTCGAGCTTCGCCGTTTTCGCCACCGGCCGCGTGTTCGACCAGATTCGACAGTCGATCTGCTACTCCAATCTCAATGTCAAAATCTGCGCATCGCACGCCGGCCTGACGCTCGGCGAGGATGGCGCGACGCACCAGATTCTCGAAGATATCGGCCTGATGCGCAGCTTGCCTCGCATGACCGTGGTCGTGCCGTGCGACTACAGCGAAACCAAACGCGCCACCAAGGCGATCATCGAGCACCAAGGCCCGGTTTATCTCCGGTTTGGCCGCCCGAACGTTCCGGACTTCACCTCCGACGAGGATGGCTTCGAAATCGGCAAGTCCATCGAGCTGCATCCCGGCAAGGACGTGACGGTGATCGCCTGCGGCATCATGGTCTGGAAAGCGCTCGAAGCGGCCCGAATTCTCGAAAAAGAGGGCGTGACGGTGCGCGTCATCAACATGCACACCATCAAGCCGATCGACACGCTCGCCATCGTGCGCGCGGCCCACGACACAGGCGCGATCGTGACCGCCGAGGAGCACCAGATGCACACCGGTCTCGGCGATGCCGTGGCCCAGGTCTGCGCCCGCAACATTCCTGTGCCGATCGAGATGGTCGCCGTCGAGGACACCTTCGGCGAATCGGGCAAGCCCGACGACCTGCTCAAGAAGTACAAGCTCACCACCGAGGATATTCTGGAGAAAATTTACCTCGCGCTGAGAAGAAAGAATTGAATTGAAGATCGGTCGTATCGGACAGAACAGTTCGATCCGGCCGATCAACCAAACCGACTACCGCTACCCCAAGGAGAACCACGATGGCTATGCCCAATTTTGGCGATATGATGAAGCAGCTCCAGGAGGCTGGAGCGAAAATGCAGGATGTCCAGAAGCAGCTCGAAAAGCTCGTCTCCGAGGGCGAGGCTGGCGGCGGCATGGTGAAGGCGAAGGTCAATGGAAGGCAGAAGTTGCTCGAACTCACCATCGACCCCGAAATCATGGACGACGTCGATATGGTGCAGGATCTCGTGGTCGCGGCGGTCAACAAGGCGCTTGACGCTTCGGCGCAGCTCGCGCAGAACGAGATTCAGAAAGCCGCAGGCGGCATGATCAACCCGGCCGATCTGCTGAAGCAGTTCGGCGGCCAGGGATAATCGCGCCACTTCATGCGTTACAGCTCGGGAGCCGTCGAGGCGCTTATCGAAGAGTTCGCCAAACTGCCCGGTATTGGCCGCAAGACCGCCCAGCGCCTGACCATGCATGTGCTGCAGGAACGGCGCGGGGAGGTTGAAAAGCTGGCTGCCGCCCTGATTGATGTCAAGGAGAAGGTGGTGCGCTGCTCGATCTGCCAGAACATTACCGACCTTGGCACCGACCCCTGCCTGCTCTGCACCTCACCCGGAAGAGACCGCACGGTCATCTGCGTCGTCGAATCTCCCACCGAGGTGCTCGCGTTTGAAAAAACAGGCCATTACAAGGGATTGTATCACGTGCTGCACGGGGTGATTTCACCGCTCGACGGCGTCGGGCCGGACGACATCAAGGTGCGTGAACTGCTCGTGCGAATCGGTTCCGGAGAGAACGCATCTGGAGGTGTTCGCGAAGTGGTGCTTGCGCTCAACCCCACGGTCGAGGGGGAAACCACCTCGCTCTATATCAGCAAACTGCTCAAGCCGCTCGGCATCAGCGTGACCCGGATCGCCAGGGGAATTCCGGTGGGCGCCGAACTCGAATTCATCGACGAGGCAACCCTGTCACGGGCGATGGAGGGGCGGTCGGCCATCTGAGATCGGCGATGGCAGCATAAAGAAATCTATCCAGTTAATTTGAGTGATGAACGGAAACAATAAAAAGGTTCTGATTATCGGCGGAGGTCTTGCCGGCCTGACCGCGGCAAAACGGCTTGTTGACCGTGGATTCCAGGTCAAGGTGCTTGAGAAGCGCCCGATTTACGGCGGCAAGGTTTCGGCCTGGAAAGACGAGGAGGGTGACTGGATCGAATCGGGCACCCACTGTTTTTTTGGAGCCTACGATGTGCTCTACGATCTCATGAAGGAGATCAAGACCTACCACGCCGTGCTCTGGAAGCAGCACCAGCTCACCTACACGCTCGAAGGGGGCAACAGCTTCACCTTCAAGACTTGGGACTTGCCGAGTCCGCTACACCTGCTTCCGGCGATCATCAAGAACGGCTACTTCTCCTTCGGGGAGATGGCCTCCTTTTCGAAGTCGCTCATTCCGCTGGCGCTCCAGAAGGCTAACTACCCGCCGACGCAGGATCACCTGACCTTTGCGCAGTGGGCCGACCAGAAGAGGTTCGGACGCCGCCTGATGGACAAGATGTTCCGTCCGATGTCGCTCGCGCTCAAGTTCATTCCTCCAGAGGAAATTTCGGCCAAGATCATCCTCGACGTGACCGAAACGTTCTACCGCATCCCTGATTCCTCCTGCATGGGCTTCCTGAAAGGCTCGCCGCAGGAGTACCTGCACGACCCGCTGGTCGAGCATTCGCGCAACAAGGGAGCGGTGTTTCAGAACCAGTCCGCAGTCGATGAACTGCTTTTTGACGGCAAGGAGATTCGTGGCGTGCAGTTGCGCAACGGCGAGATTCTCGATGCCGATTATTACGTGACCGCCCTGCCGGTTCACGACCTTTGCAAGGTGCTGCCCTCCTCGCTCAAGCAGCATGACCGCTTTTTCGGCAATCTCGACAAGCTCGAAGGCGTTCCGGTCATCTCGGCGCAGCTCTGGTACGACCGGGAGATTACGACCATTGACAACGTGCTTTTCAGCCCGGACGGCGTCATTCCGGTGTTCGCCAACCTGGCGCGCACCACGCCCGATTACCGCACGTTGCGCGGCGAACGCTTTGAGGGCAAGACGCGCTTCGAGTTCTGCGTCGCTCCGGCCAGAGAGCTGATGGGGCTGACCAAAGAGGAGATCATCGCGCTGGTTGACCGCAGCGTCCGGGCCAACTTCCCGAAAGAGACGCAGGGGGCGAAGATCCTGAAATCCACGCTGGTTAAAATTCCCCGCTCGGTCTATGCGCCGCTGCCGGGAATGGAGGTGTATCGCCCAACGCAGAAGACGCCGGTCAGGAATCTGTTCATCGCCGGCGGCTACTCGCAGCAGCTCTATTACGATTCAATGGGCGGCGCGGTCATGAGCGCCAATCTTGCCGTGGATGCGCTCGCCAAAGCCGCTTCGGGGAGCGGGCATTGAAGCTTGAAAAATATCGGGAAACTTTTCGATAACGCGCGAAAGTTGTTCTTTTTCTCGATTTAAATGTTATCTTTGCATTCCTGTTTGAATGACCGTCAAGGTCGCCAAGCCCTTGTAGCTCAGTGGATAGAGCAGCAGTTTCCGGAACTGAAGGTCGGCAGTTCGAATCTGTCCAAGGGCGCGAGGTTCAACAGGACACCAATCGGGGTGTGGCTCAGCTGGTAGAGTGCTGCGTTCGGGACGCAGAGGTCGTGGGTTCGAGTCCCGCCACCCCGACAGAGAGGCGGTTACAGCAAGTACTGTAGCCGCCTTTTTTGTTTTTATCTCTCCGTATTTTTGCCTCTTGTTCATGCCTGTAGCGGCTTTGTGTGAACGTGCATGTTTTTTGCCGGTTTTGCAAAAAACGCAGAAAGCCTCGCTAATCCGAAAGCTTCAGTAAATACAAGGTTTCTGAAGCCCTCTTTACCGCTCTGATACAGAACTTCCGGTGCCTTTGACGAAATTCTGGATTGTTATTGGTTTTGTAACAATTGCCTGCCATATATTTTCGTCCGGCAAGGTCACGGCCATTCGATTGCTGTGGCTGGTTGCCTGCCTGGCGAATGTGTCCGTTCCGTTCGTTCCTTCGCGGTTTTCAAGCGATTCACCACTCCATGATTCAAGCCGAAAAGAAATCAGAAGTCCGGGAAGCTCTCTACTCCCTCAGTCCGTGGGTGATTCGCGTCCTGCTTTTCAGTCTCGTCACCAACATCCTCGTCCTCACGCCGAGCGGCTACATGCTGGAGGTGTATGACCGCGTGGTCAACAGCCGGAACCATCAGACGCTTCTGATGCTGACCATGCTCGTCGTCGGTCTCTACATCGTCCTTGAAGCGCTTGAGTGGGTGCGCTCGGGCATCATGCAGGATGCGGCGCTGGCGTTCGACCGCAGGATGCGCCGGCGGGTGTTCGATACGGCCTTCGCCGCCCGTCTGAAAAATCTGCCGCTGGGC
>JAFGER010000060.1 GCA_016931495.1 Chlorobiaceae bacterium
ACCGGAGCGTACACGGAGTACGTGAGGATTTCGAGCACCACCCAAGCGCCGACAATCGTGACGCGCAATAAGTTTTTAGAGGTGCCCGTAAGAGGTTTGAATGTCCGGAGGGTTAAAACCCTCCTGAATGCGGGATCGTTCTCTGCGCCTCTTTCGCCTTGCACTCGAATCGCTCATGACAGTTTTTCTCGCTGTCACAAGCGCGACGCTCTGCCGCCGGTCGGAAAAGTCCGGCGGCGGCAGCTCTGTACAACCTTTTATTCAGCACTTTTATGACCAGAGCGTGGGAACAGAACGTTAACGGGAACAGGGAGGCCGTGCTCGAACGCTGGCTGTCGTCCATCGTGGAGCTGCTGCCCGGAACGAAGAGCCGCGACTCCCTCGTCGCTTCTGCAATTGCCGCGGAGCTTGGCGGGCTTCTGGACGCCGTGACCGATCACTCCGCTTCGGCAGCCGAGCCGATCGTGCGCATCACCCGCATCCTTGCCGTGCAGGAGATTGCTCCATCCAAAGCCCTTTCGATCCTCTTCCTGCTCAGGGGGCTGATCGATGAGCTTGCCGCCGAGTGCGGCCATCCATGCCGCGACCGGCTCGAAGAGCTGACGCTTCAGGCGTTCGACAGCTACATGAAGCATCGCGAAACCATCTATCAGCTCAAGGTCGATGAAGGCCGCCGCCGGATGCACATGGCGCTCAGGAGGGCCGAGGCATGAGGAAGGTTCTGCAACCGCTGCTGCTGGTGCTCGTGCTCGCTCTGATTCCGTATGTCGGCGTCACCTACGGCAAGCTCGACTACCTGTTCGGTATCATTATTCCCTACACGGCCGTCGCCATTCTGGTGCTCGGTATGCTTTGGCGGTTGATTGATTGGGTTCGCCGCCCGGTGCCGTTCCGCATCCCGACCACCTGCGGCCAGGAAAAGTCGCTGGACTGGGTCAAAACCAATCCACTCGAAAGCCCCTCGAACCCCTTCATGGCGGCACTGAGGATGCTCTCGGAGGTGCTCTTCTTCCGCTCGCTGTTCCGCAACACCAAAGCCGAACTGCATGGCGGGCCGAAGCTGGTCTATGGCTCGCACAAGTGGCTCTGGCTGGGCGGCCTGGCGTTCCACTGGTCGCTGCTCATCATCGTCGTCCGGCACGCCCGCTTCTTCATGGAGACCATGCCGATGCCGATCCAGATGATCGACTCTTTCGACCGCTTCCTCGACGTGACCGTGCCCGCGTTCTACCTCACCGACGCCATCGCGCTGGCGGCCATCACCTTTCTGGTGGCGCGGCGTCTGTCGGACGAAAAGATGCGGCTCCTGTCGCTCTCGACCGACTACTTCCCGCTCTTTCTGATCGGCGGGATCGCGCTGGCCGGCATCAGCATGCGCTACGTGACCAAGGTCAACATCATGCCGGTCAAGTCGCTGACCATGACGCTGGCGAGCTTCGGCTTCACCGCGCCCGAACCCATCGGCGCGCTCTTTTACGTCCACCTGTTCCTGGTCTGCGTGCTCCTCGTTTACGTGCCGTTCAGCAAGCTGCTGCACATGGGCGGCATCTTCCTGAGCCCGACGCGCAACCTGCCCAACGACAGCCGCGCCAAACGCCATGTCAACCCGTGGAATCCCGACATCAAGTTCCGCACCTATGCCGAATACGAGGACGAGTTCCGCGAGAAAATGAAAAAAGCAGGTCTTCCGGTCGATAAGCAATAACGATATGTCCAAATACGCTCCAAAAACCGAAGAGCTCAAAAAAGAGTTCGAAGAGAAGAAGCCGCGGCTCCTGAAGGGGAAATTCGACGGCATGGACTGGTGGGATATTCCGGTCGAGTTCCGCGACGGCAACTGGTGCTTTCCGGCCAAACCGGAGGTGCTCGACGAGCTGCACTTCCCCAATCCGAGAAAGTGGGCCGCCACCGACAAGGACTGGCAGCTTCCGGCCAACTGGGAAAAGACCATCCGCGACGGCATGAAAGACCGGCTGAAGCGGTTCCGCTCCTTCAAGGTGTTTATGGACAGTTGCGTGCGCTGCGGCGCCTGCGCCGACAAGTGCCACTTTTTCCTCGGCACGGGCGACCCCAAGAACATGCCGGTGATGCGCGCCGAACTTGTCCGCTCGATCTACCGCCAGGATGTGAACGCTTTCGCCCGCGTGCTGACGAAGTTCTCGGGATCGCGCAAGCTCACCCCGGAGGTCATCAAGGAGTGGCACATGTACTTCCACCAGTGCACCGAGTGCCGCCGCTGTTCGGTTTTCTGCCCGATGGGCATCGACACGGCTGAAATCACCATGATGGCCCGCGAGCTGCTCAACCTGATCGGTGTGAACAACAACTGGATTCTCGCGCCGGTGGCCAACTGCAACCGCACGGGTAACCACCTGGGCATCGAGCCGCACACCTTCGAGCAGAACATCATGTCGCTGGTCGATGACATCGAGGAGGTCACCGGCGTGCGGGTCAACCCGACCTTCAACCGCAAGGGCGCGGAGATTCTCTTCATCACGCCGTCGGGCGACGTGTTCGGCGACCCCGGCGTCTATACGATGATGGGTTACCTCTTGCTGTTCCACCACATCGGCCTGGACTACACCATCAGCACCTACGCTTCCGAAGGCGGCAACTTCGGCACCTTCACCTCGAACGAGATGATGAAGAAGCTGAACGCCAAGATGTACCACGAAGCCAAGCGGCTCGGGGTCAAATGGATTCTCGGCGGCGAGTGCGGCCACATGTGGCGCGTGGTGCACCAGTACATGGCCACGATGAACGGCCCGGCGGACTTCCTGCAGGAGCCGGTTTCGCCGATCACCGGCACGAAGTTTACCAACGCAAAGGCGACCAAAATGGTGCACATCGCCGAGTTCACCGCCGATCTCATCAAGCACAACAAGCTCAAGCTCGACCCGAAACGCAACGATCATTTGCGCACCACCTTCCACGATTCGTGCAACGTGGCGCGCGGCATGGGCATGTTCGAGGAGCCGCGTTACATCCTGAACAAGGTGTGCAACGTGTTCCACGAAATGCCCGAAAACACCATCCGCGAGCAGACCTTCTGCTGCGGCTCCGGCAGCGGCCTGAACGCCGAGGAGTTCATGGACATCCGGATGCGCGGCGGCTTTCCGCGAGCCAGCGCCGTGGCGCACGTCCGCGAGAAGCACAAGGTCGATTCGCTGGTCACCATCTGCGCCATCGACCGCGCCAGTCTGACGCCGCTCATGCGCTACTGGAATCCGGGCGTGTCGGTCTATGGCCTGCACGAGCTGGTTGGCAACGCGCTCATCATGGACGGAGAGAAGAAACGAACCGAAGATTTAAGGGAGAATGACATGGCTGGATTCGAGGAGGACGACGATGAATAAGTTCAGTCAGATCCTCGGCGCGGTGGCCGCGGGCCTTGCCGTGTTCATCGCGGCCTGGTTCTTTATTCACGCCGGTCATGGCGGCTCCACTTCGGCTCACGCCGAAGACCCGGCCGTTGCCGCCGCGACCGTCCAGCCGGGCGGCGCGCCCATCGACAGCTCGAAGTGCATCCTGCCGGTCGAGCAGATGCGCTCAAGCCACATGCAGGTGCTCGACAAGTGGCGTCACGATTCGGTGCGCGACGGCAATCGCGTCTATGTCAATCCCGAGGGCGCTCACTTTGAGAAGAGCCTGAACACCTGCCTCGGTTGCCACAACAACAATCCGATGTTCTGCTTTATGTGCCATCAGTACGCCGACGTCAAGCCGACCTGCTGGGACTGCCACTTGTCGCCTATGGAGGTGCCGCAATGACGATGAATCAACAGCGTAGAGAGTTCCTGAAAAAGGCCGGGCTTGGAGCGCTTGCCGGTCTCGGCGCGGCGGCGGGGCTGTTCCCGGCCTTCGCTCTCGAAAAGACCGACCCGTCCAGTTTTACCCAAAAGCCGACGCCCGGCAAGGTGCGCTGGGGGATGCTCATCGACACCCGCAAGTGCAAGCAGAACTGCACCGAGTGCATCGTCCGCTGCCACCACGACCACAACGTGCCCGACCTGAGTGGCACCAAGAACGAGGTGAAGTGGATCTGGAAGAGCGGCTACGAGGAGGCCTTCCCGACGGCGAGCCAGCAGTTCCAGACCGACGAGGTCAAGCACCGCAAGGTGCTCACGCTCTGCAACCACTGCGCCGAAGCGCCCTGTACGCGGGCCTGCCCGACCGAGGCGACCTTCAAGCGCTGGGACGGCATCGTGTCGATGGACTACCACCGCTGCATCGGCTGCCGCTTCTGCATGGCCGCCTGCCCGTACGGTTCGCGCAGCTTCAACTGGGAAGACCCGCGCCCGCACGTCAGGGAGCTCACCGCCGCCTATCCGACGCGGATGCGCGGCGTGGTGGAGAAGTGCAACTTCTGTTCGGAGCGGCTCGTCAAGGGCGATCTTCCGGCGTGCGTCGATTCGTGCCCCGAAAAGGCGCTCATCTTCGGCGACCTGAACGATCCGAATTCGGAGATCCGCCGGATGCTGGCCGCCAACCAAACCATGCAGCGCAAGCCGGAACTGGGCACGCTGCCGTCACTCTTTTACATCATCTAACCGAAAGCCATGATCGAGAAAGCGCTCAAAGGGGGCCGCGGCTACTGGACATGGGTAGCCATTTTGCTCGCCGTCATCGGCCTCGGCGTCACGGCGTACGCCCGCCAGATGACCCTCGGCCTCGGCGTCACCGGCATGGGCCGTGACATAAGCTGGGGCGTCTATATCGCCCAGTTCACCTTTCTGGTCGGCGTGGCGGCTTCAGCCGTGATGCTGGTGCTGCCCTACTACTTGCACAACCAGAAGGCCTTTTCCAAAATCGTTATCGTCGGTGAGTTTCTGGCCGTCTCAGCGGCGCTCATGTGCATGCTGTTCATTCTGGCCGACATGGGTCGACCCGACCGGGTGCTCAACGTGCTGCTGCATCCATCACCGCACTCGATGGTGTTCTGGGACGTGCTGGTGCTCAACGGCTACCTGTTCCTGAACCTCATCAGCGGCTGGGCCGTACTCGGCGCTGAACGCAAGGGCGTCGCACCCGCGCCGTGGGTCAAGTGGCTCATCTATCTCTCTATTCCGTGGGCCTTCAGCATCCACACCGTCACGGCGTTCCTGTTTGCCGGACTGCCGGGCCGCCACCTCTGGCTGACCGCCGTGCTCGCCCCGCGCTTCCTCGCCTCGGCGTTCGCCGCCGGTACGGCCATCCTGATTCTGCTCACCTTCATCCTGAAGCGCGTGGCGAAGTTCGATGCCGGCGACGAGGCGCGCACCAAGCTCGCCGTGCTCGGCGCCTACGCTGGCGTGGCCAACCTGTTCTTCCTCGGCACTGAGTTCTTCACCGCCTTCTACAGCAACGTGCCCGCGCACATGCACAGCCTTCAGTATCTCTACTTCGGCCTCGACGGCCAAGGCCCGCTCGTGCCCTACATGTGGTTCTCGCTGATTGCCGGAATCATCTCGGTCGGCATCCTGCTCTCTCCGCCGCTGCGCCGCAAGACCGGAATGCTGATTGCGGCCTGTATCGGTCTGGTGGTCTCCATCTGGATCGACAAGGGCGTCGGCCTGGTGATCGGCGGCTTCAACCCCACGCCGTTCGAAGCGATCGTCGATTACATCCCGACCTTCACCGAAATTTCGGTAACGCTCGGCATCTGGGCCATCGGTCTCTTGGTGCTCACCATGCTGCTCAAGGTCGCCATCACGGTCAAGACGCAGGAGACGTAAGAGGGCGGCGCAACAAGTTCTTCCATTCACGCAGAGGCCGCGGCATCAACCACCGCGGTCTTTGAGTTTGGGATGATCTGTTTGTGGATCGGGATCGAACCGTGGGGCTCGATTGCCGGGTTTCGGGGAGTGCTTGTGAGTTTTGTAGGGGCGCTTCGCGAAACGCCCGTACGAAGAGGTAGAGATTGATACTGTAGGGGCAGCCCCCTGTGCCTGCCCGTGATTTAAGTAACGTGGTCGTTCACATCGCCATCGACATGGAGATCGGGATCGGAAAAGAACTTGTGCGTGTACAAAATGCCTCGATGACTCGCATCTGGTCTTGGCCTGTGGGGCGATGTGGTTGTCTTGTGCAGGTTCAAGCTCCAGTGCTTGCCCGTGGCTGTCGCAGGAAATTGGGCTGAAGCTCTTTTCTTTTTTGCGTTATTTCTGTGTTCCCCGGTTTGAAAACCAGGGCAACAGAAGAGCATGTGAGAATGAATGTCCGCGGGGTAGAAACCCCGCTGAACAGGGGAAAACCGGGTCAGGGTGAATGTCCGGTTCGCCATCGCCATCGGTATCGTGATCGAAACGGTGCGTCGATCGATGATCCTGTACGGGCGAACGGCCTTGCGCCCATACGGAATGCCGCGGAATACCGGAACCATCGCTTACCGTAGGGTCAGGCCTCCGCACCGCGATCCCCCTACCCCGAATATCCCCACGGGTTGCGACTTTACGCTTTAACTTCATTATCTTCATGATCCTGCGGAACGGCCCTGCTCTTTCGCACGGTGAGTTCACAAAACCGAGACCTTCCATGAAAGTATTTCTGCCGCTCAACGTCCGGGTGGACAACAAGAAAATCCTCTTTGTCGGCGGGGGTAAAATCGCGCTGCACAAGATTCAGACCATCGAAAAATATACCCGCAACATCACCATCGTCTCGCCCGAGATCATTGACGAGCTGAAGGGCAAGGGGTTCACCGAAATCTACAAGACCTACGAGCCGAGCGATCTGGACGGGGCGTTCCTCGTCTATGCGAGCACGAACATCGAGGAGGTGAACCGGCAGGTGCGCGACGACGCCGAGGCGCGGGGCATCATCGTCAACGTGGTCGATAACCGCGAGCTTTCGGACTTCATCTCGCCGGCCATCATCAAGAAAGGCGAGATGACCGTGGCGGTCTCCTCGAACGGCCAGAACGTCAAGAAGTCCGTGGCGTGGCGCAACCGGCTCCGCGAGATGATCGATGAGGAGTGGCCGGAAGACACCAAGTAATTTTTTTCAGAGACCATGACCGATACCAATCAGGCGGAGCAGGCTCCGCGCAAGGGCTATGTTTATATCGCGGGCGCGGGGCCGGGCGATCCCGAGCTGCTGACGCTCAAGGCCGACCGCGCGTTGCGCCAGGCCGATGTCATCCTGTTCGATGATCTGGTGATGCCGCAGATGCTCGAAGCCTACAAGGCCGAGAAGATTTACACCGGCAAGCGCAAGGATGCGCACCACTTCGCGCAGGACGAAATCAATCAGGAGATCGTGCGCCACGCGCTGCTCGGCAAGACGGTGGTGCGGCTCAAGGGCGGCGATCCGTTCATCTTCGGGCGCGGCGGCGAGGAGATCGAAACACTCCGCGAGCATGGCATCGGTTACGAAATCATTCCCGGCATCACCGCCGCGCACGGGGCGAGCGCGTACAGCGAAATTCCGCTCACCATGCGCAAAATCTCCTCGTCGGTGGCCTTCTGCACCGGCCACCCGGTCAACAAGATCCAGGTGCCCGATACCGATACCATCGTCTATTACATGGTGGCCTCCAACGTGCACGACGTGCTCGACAAGGTTGCGGCCTCGGGGCGCAGCGGCGAGACGATGGTGGCCGTGGTGCAGAACGCCACGCGCTACAACCAGCGAGTCTTCACCGGCACGCTCGACCAGTTCCGCCAGCGCGAACGGGCGGTCTATTCGCCGGCGCTGCTCATCATCGGCCAGAACATCGGCTCGTATATCGAACAGACCTGGTACTCGCGCAAAAAGAAGGTGCTCATGACCGGCGGCGACTCGAAGAAGTACGACCAGGCGGACTGGATCACGGTGCACTTCCCGTGCCGCCAGGTGGCCGGAGCCGACCTCGACGCGGTCAGGAGCTGCATGGGCAAAATCGACGACTTCTCGATGCTCTTCTTCCAGAACCGTTTCGCCGTTACCTACTTCTTCAAGTACCTCTTCGAGCACGGCAAGGATGTGCGGCATCTGGCGCACATGACCATCTGCACCTCCAGCCGCACGGCGGCCACCGAGCTGCTCGAATATGGCATCATCCCCGACTGCTGCCTCGAATCTGACAGCTCGGCGGGCATTGCAGGGCTGCTCGCACGGGAGGGGCTCGCCGGCCAGAACATCCTGTTGCCGGGCGCGGAGAACATCGATCAGGCCGTTTCAGCCGAGCTGACGTCGGCGGGCAACAGCGTCACGCCTCTGACCGTCTATGTGCACGGCGCGCAGGACAAGACCGAAGCGATCGACCTCGATTTCATCGACGAGATCTACTTCGCTTCGCCCGCCTGCGTCCGGAAGTTCCGTGAACTGTATGGCGAGATTCCCGCCCGCATCACGGTCACCCCCGCTGACGGGCACACCGCCGACGAGGTGCGCCAGCAGTTCTGCGGCTGATCCGCCTGGCGCTTCCCGCGCACCTTCCGCATCTCGTAACGCCAGCGCTTTTCCGGTATTGGAGAGCGCTGGCGACCTCTTGCCGCCCCCGCTTCCGCATTTGTCGATCCGATAGGGTATGAGACGCTAAATTATTTCTGGCAAGTGAGTTATGTTCTGCCTATCTTTGCACTGCCGAAACAGTTCAGTGATTCTTCTCGGCATGAAGTACCCTATAATTCGATAAATACACGACTCATGACCACAACCCGGAACAGCAGGCGCCTGCGATTCACCCGCAAGGATGGCAGTATTCTGGATCGCTATTTGCGCGTAACGGAAACCCGCGATGCTGGAACGACCAGACGATTCATCGAACTCATGATGACGCCGGATTCGCCCTTCAAACCCGAATCGACCGACACCTCCTATAAGGGCTGCGGCGTCAAGACGGCGCAGAATGTGGCTCGCTGGTTCGATATCGCCATGTCACAGTCAACCCTCAGGAAGAGCTATGTCGAAACGAGCGATATGACCAAATGGGCGAATACCTTTCTGAATGTGCTGGACTTCTTGATTCCGTTCGTCGATATTCCGGGGCTCGATCCGCGCATCATGACTACTCCGGCTCAGCTTGTTTCGGGTATCCGCAAGGTGCTCGACACCCGCTTCGACCGGCGCTTCAAGGTGGTTCGTCATTCCGGAGCGGACAAGGAGAGCACGGTGGCCAAAATCGAGCACTATCTGCTTCACGGCTTTCCGGCGGTTGCGCTTGTCTGCAACGGCAGTCACTGGGTGACGATATCCGCCATCGAGACCCTCCGGCGCGACTCGGACGGCGAACTGCTCGATGTCACCTTCACGGTGCACAACAACAGCAGCATCGACACCTGGTCATGGAAAAAGCTCCATTTCTGGTTCACTGATGCGATGGACGAGTTCGCCGATGCGGCCCGCGCAGCAGGTTATACCTCCTACCGTCAGGGCACGCTGTTGGGGGTGCGCTACGACCATCCCGCCCATCAGTATGACTGGTCGAGCGGCTGGACGCACGCGCTGTTCTACGGATCGTCGAGAGGCGCGTTCCTCTTTCTGCTGAAGTCGGCAACGGGCGATGTGCATATCCACAGCATGAACAGAGACGGTTCGGTTGGCGCGCGAGTGGTGAGCTATGACTGGTCGGGCGGCTGGACGACCGCCGATATGTTCCAGACCGGCAAGGGTCAGTTTCTGTTCCTGTTGAAGCAGTCAAGCGGTGAGGTGCATATCCACAAAATGGAGCAGAGCGGTGCTGTTGGCCAGCGCGTGGCAACCTATGACTGGTCGGGAGGCTGGAGCCATGCGGAGTTCTTCGAGGCCGGAGGGCAGCTCTACCTGTTCCTGCTGAAGCAGTCGAATGGCGTGGTGCATATCCACAAGATGAACGACGATGGCTCGGTTGGCGCACGCGTTGCGGAGTATGACTGGTCGAGCGGCTGGACGATGGTCAGGTCGTTCATCGTTGGCGGGCGGCCCTACCTGTTCCTGCTCAAGGCTGGTGACGGTACGGTGCACATTCATCGCTTGAACGATGACGGCTCGGTCGGCCAGCAGGTCGCCAGCGAGCGGTGGTCGAGTGGCTGGACGGTCGGGGAGTTCATCTACTCGTCAAACAAGACCCTCTTGCTGATCCACAAGGAGGGCGATCCTGACGGCCTGGCGCGCATCCATGAAATGAACACCGACGGCAGCGTGGGCGCAATGACCGACGACGCTTACTGGATGTCGGAAATGCAGTTGACGACGGCAGGCGGTGGCGGTATGCTCGACCGGAGAATGACGGTGAATATCCAGAGCTGGCCCGTGCTCAGGGTCTTCTCGCCAGAGCCGAACAGCACCTGTCTTTTCCAGCTCTGCACGCTCGACGGCCAGGTTGAAATCCACCCGTTTTCCCTGAACGGCAAGTTCAACGACTGCTTTTAAGCCGCGATGATTTGTCGCCGGAACGGGGCTGGGCTCAAGGAGCTGGCCTCGTTCTGGCGCTCTGTTTTTCAGGAGATGCGCCTGAAAACGTCACTTCATGTCATTGGTGATTGCTAACGCAAAGAGCCGTGCGAGACTTCATGGCGTCACGCGGTGCCTTTCCGTTGGCGCGAAATCAGGTCAGTTGCGAATCCTGCCCAGATGACCATCCGGCCGCCTGGCGCGGTAGCGTGTTCCATCGTTTCATCCGGATGGCGGAACGGAATCTGTTCGTTCTTTGCGCTGGTACCGGCAGAACGCTTCACCCTGAGAGCGGTGATGCTTATATTTGAAGCGGTATCCTGAAGCAACGGCCTGCCGGTGCAGCGCGTTCTGGCGAATCTGACCGGGGGCAAACCATCGAAAAAATATGCTCAATGATGTTCTCCTGATTCGCCAGGAGCACCTTTCCGCGGCTGCGGTCATCTGCGAGAGAATCCTTTCTGACATGAAGGTGC
Source organism: Chlorobiaceae bacterium (assembly GCA_016931495.1). Classification (GTDB taxonomy): domain Bacteria; phylum Bacteroidota; class Chlorobiia; order Chlorobiales; family Chlorobiaceae; genus Chlorobaculum. The sequence goes on from JAFGER010000060.1 coordinate 10,809, forward strand.
TACGCAGAACCCGTCCCGGTCACAAGTTCATCGTGGCCATTGCTGGCGAATCGGGAAGCGGCAAGTCCGAACTTGCCCACACGCTGGCCAAGGCCCTGAAAAAGGCCAGTGTTCAGCCCAAGATCCTCCACACCGACAACTATTATCGCGTTCCTCCCTCCGAGCGCCTTGCCTTGCGAATCGCCGACCATTTCGAACATGTCGGAGCCGCCGAATACGACTGGGACCTTCTCAAAAGCAACATCCAGGACTTTCGTTCGGGCCGCATGTCGCTCATGCCGTGCATCGACATCGTCAGCGGTCAGCTCGACCGTCTGATCAGCGATTTTTCAGGGGTCGATGTGCTGGTGGTCGATGGACTCTACGCGCTGGGCATCAAGGATGCCGACCTCTGCGTCTATATCGACCTGAGCTGGCGCGAGACCCGCAAAAACCAGGCGCTGCGCGGCAAGGAGGCCGATGACGACTATCGCCTGAAAGTTCTCGAAAAAGAGAGCGAGGATGTCAAAGCGTTCCGCTACCGCGCCGATCTCGTCATTGACAACGAGTACAACGTCCACAAAGTATCTGCTCCTGATGACGTGCCTGCCGGGACGGTCTATTACCGGGATTGAGGAATATTTGCAGGATTGCCAGAAGGTTAGAGAGCTGTTGTCGGATATGGATTTGGATGATCTCAGGTGATTGTGCTGTGCATGCCTAAGAAAGGCAGGAAAGTAGGGACGTTTTTAGTGACTCAGATGACGGGCTATCGCTCTTGCGCTCCGATTCGTTTTGCTGCGATTTTTTTCTTCATTCCGCATGAGCATGCGGCTGTCTCGAAAGCAAGGTCGGGACAGCTTTTTTTATTCAGCGAGCTGCGTTCGTTCGGGGTTGATACGGAGAGGTCGAGGCGGGCAGGGGTGGCGCGTTGGCTGTCACCCCGTCTGAATCTCGGTTTTCAGCGCGATCTCTTCGAGGACGGCGCTAACATGGATGCAGTTGGACATCGGGCCGGCATAGACGATCGAGCGGCCTTTGGTGTGCACCTCCCAGGTCTTTTTTTCCGCGACGGTTCGCGGGCAGCGCACGGCTTTGATGATCTGGAAAATCACTTCGTCGAAGGTGTGCTCGTCGTCGTTGAAGAGCACCACCCGCCAGGCGTCGAGGGTATCGATGTCGGCGACAAGCTCTTCGGCTCTGGTTTCCGGTGTGCTGGCTGCGTCAAGTCGTGCCATGTCCATGTGGTCGTGTTCAGAAAAAAAGTGTTTCAGAAAATTTAGGGCGCGAAACGCTTTCAGGCAAATCCGGCATCAGGGTGAAACGACCGGTTCGGCCACGCCGAAAGCGTAACGTTCGGGCGTGATTTCAAGATGGCAACGGGCGCCGACCGGCAGGGTCATCAGCTCTTTGATGTGGCCGTAGGAGAGGCCGGCCAAAACCGGGGCGCTCTGGTGCATCCGGTTCGCGTAGTAGGCGAACATCTTGTCGAAGCGGTACTGCCGGTTTTCATCTGACGGGTTCTTGCTGAACTGGCCGAAGATCAGGGCCCGGCCCTGTTGCGCCAGCCCCGCATTGAAGAGATGCGAAAGCATCCGGTCGATGCGGTAGGCCGGTTCGTTGACATCCTCGGCAAAGATCAGGCTTCCCTCGAACGATGGAAGGTAGGGCGTGCCGACCAGCGAGGAGAGCACCGAGAGGTTGCCTCCGATGAGGCGTCCGGTTGCCGAGCCGGGTTTGATACAGCTTACGGCGTGGCCCGTAAAGTTGGTCAGCGTTGCGGGGTAGGCCGGATCGGTCAGGATGCCCCAGAAGTGCTCCTCGGTGTAGGGGCTGGGCGCGTATAGCTCCGTGGCGGCCATCGGGCCGGAGAAGTTCACAAGGCCGGTTTTCCTGAACACGGCAAGCGAGAGCGCCGTGATGTCGGAATAGCCGACGAGAATTTTTGGATTGGCCGCGATCAGGCCGTAGTCGATGCGGTCGAGAATGCGCGTGGCTCCGGCCCCGCCGCGAAGGCAGAAGACGGCGCGGACGCTCTCTTCGGCGAACATCTCGTGCAGGTCGTGAAGCTTGTAGCGGTCGGTGTGCTCGGGGTCGTGTTCGGAGCGGTTGAGGTAACGCGAAGTCCTGACCCTGTAGCCGTTATGCTCAAGGTAGGTGACGGCCTGTTCGATTTTTTCAGGCTCGGCGCACGTTGACGAGGGAGAGATCAGGCCGATCAAATCCCCTTTGCGCAGGGCCCTGGGGATCAGGGTGTTCATGAATGCAAAAACCATCAGCAGTGCCCGGAGGTGCTGCTGATGGTTCTGATGCTGTTATGCTGACGGGAGTCAGGAGACGTCCTCGGTCAGCAGGATTGCCTTGTTGTTGCTCACTTCAAAGAACCCGTCCGAAATCTTGAAGGAATTCTCTGACCTGTCAGGCAGCGACAGGCGCACTTTTCCGCTTTTCAGCGCGGCCAGCAGCGGGGCGTGGCCTTTGAGCACCTGAAACAGGCCGTCCAGTCCGGGAGCGATGACGCTGTTGACCTCACCCGAAAAGAAAAGCTTCTGCGGAGTGACGATATCGAGCGTAAAGGTGTCGGAACTTGCCATGTCTTTGCCGTTGGTTTAGAGCGTTTTTGCTTTGGCAACCGCCTCTTCGATGGTGCCGACCAGGTAGAAGGCGGCTTCCGGCAGGTTGTCGTGACGGCCCTCGATGATCTCCTTGAAGCCCTTGATGGTGTCTTCGAGCTTCACATACTTGCCGGCAAGGCCGGTGAAGGCTTCAGCCACGAAGAAGGGCTGCGACAGGAAGCGCTGCACCTTGCGGGCGCGGGCAACCACAAGCTTGTCTTCGTCGCTCAGTTCGTCCATACCGAGAATGGCGATGATGTCCTGGAGATCCTTGTAGCGCTGGAGGATCTGCTTGACCGACTGCGCGGTGTTGTAGTGATCTTCGCCGATGATGTTCGGGTCGAGGATTCGCGAGGTCGAGTCGAGCGGGTCCACAGCGGGATAGATACCAAGCTCGGCGATCTGACGTGAAAGCACGGTCGTGGCGTCGAGGTGGGTGAATGCGGTGGCCGGAGCCGGGTCGGTAAGGTCATCAGCCGGCACGTAGATGGCCTGCACCGAGGTGACCGAACCTTTCTTGGTGGAAACGATTCTGTCCTGAAGCTCACCCATTTCGGTACCAAGGGTCGGCTGGTAGCCCACGGCGCTCGGCATACGGCCGAGAAGCGCGGACACTTCGGAACCCGCCTGGGTGAAGCGGAAGATGTTGTCAACGAAGAGCAGCACGTCGCGGCCCTCTTCATCACGGAAATACTCGGCAATGCTGAGGCCGGTCAGGGCGACGCGTGCGCGGGCTCCCGGAGGCTCGTTCATCTGGCCGAACACGAGCGCGGTCTTGTCGATAACGCCCGACTCCATCATCTCGTGCCAGAGGTCGTTTCCTTCACGGGTGCGCTCGCCGACGCCGGCGAACACGGAGTAACCCGACTGCTGCTTGGCGATGTTGTTGATGAGCTCCATGATGAGCACGGTCTTGCCGACGCCTGCGCCGCCGAACAGGCCGGTTTTGCCGCCGCGGGAGTAAGGTTCGAGAAGGTCGATAACCTTGATGCCGGTTTCGAACATCTCGGCTTTGGTCGAAAGCTCGTCGAATTTGGGAGCGGTGCGGTGGATGGAGTAGGATTTCTTCGCAGGAACAGGGCCTTTGCCGTCGATGGGATCGCCGACAACGTTCAGCATTCTGCTGAGGACTTCAGGGCCTACCGGAGCCTGGATCGGCTTGCCGGTGTTGGCAACGCTCATGCCCCTGACGAGGCCGTCGGTGCCTTCCATGGCGATCGCTCTGACGCGCTCTTCGCCGAGGTGCTGCTGGGTTTCGAGAACCAATTTCGAGCCGTCCTGGCGGGTGACTGTAAGGGCATCGAGGATAGATGGCAGCTGCCCTTCAGGAAAATCAACGTCAACGACAGGGCCGATGATCTGTGAAATCTTACCTTCTTGCATGGTTACGGTATGGATAGGATTTTGGTTGCAATCAAACGTCTGGTGCAGGAATCGCATGACTCCGCTTTCGGGCTCTGTTCCGGTTACCCGGCTCGGGTCCTCGGGGTAAGCGAGCCACCTGAGGGACTTGAACCCACGACCTACTATTTACGAAACAGTTGCTCTACCGACTGAGCTAAGGTGGCTTGAACACGCTTTCCGTGCCCGCAGGCAGGAAAATTCAAGCCGAAATATAGTCTATTTGTTTTCAAAACACAAAGCAATTATCCGGGGCGCAGCCGAGGGGAAAAAATCAGGGTTTCCTATATTCAGGTTCGCGCGGATCATTTTGCGCGCTTCAGATGTTCATGCTCATTCATTCAGTAAGTTTACCGTTATCAAAAGGATTGTCATGAAAAGATTCACCCCGCTGTTTTCCGCCTTCTGTCTGGCGCTCGTGCTTTTTGCGGTGCAATGCACCTTTTCCGGAACAGCCCGGGCCGCGGCGGTTCCGGCTCCCTCGTTTTCCGGAAAGACCGTTGATGGCAAACCCTTCTCCTCCTCTTCTCTCAAGGGCAAGGCCTACATCGTCAACTTCTTCGCCACCTGGTGCCCGCCTTGCCGCGCCGAAATTCCCGATATGGTCAAGGTTCAGAAAAAGTATGCTGCCAAAGGGTTCACCTTTGTCGGCGTCGCGGTTAACGAAACAGCGCCGAAAGTCAAGGGCTTCATGACCAAAAACGGCATCGACTGGCCGGTGATCATGGCCAACGACGAGCTGATCCGCACCTTCAACAGCTATGTCGCGGGCGGCATTTCCGGTATTCCGACCTCGTTCGTCGTCGATTCATCGGGCAACATGCTCGGCGTCATCGTCGGGCCGAGAAGCCAGGAGCAGTTCGAGGAGATCGTCAACACGGCCCTCAGGAAGAGGGCGGCAAAGTGATTGCCCGATTCGCAACGCAACAGCGCAGGCAGGGCTGCCTCGCTGGCCGCAAAGGGTTCTGAATTTGGACGCCCCGGGGGTTCATCCTGCCGGGGCGTTTCGTTTGAAACGAAATTATGCATCAATTCTCATCTAATCGATCATCAGTCATCATGGAGCCAATTCCAATCAATGCGCCGGAGTACGCCAGAAACCTGAAACTTCTCCAGTGGGTCAAGGAGACCGCCGAACTGTGCCAGCCCGATTCGGTTTGCTGGTGTGACGGCTCGACCGAAGAGTACGACCGCCTTTGCGCCGAAATGGTGCAGAGCGGCACCTTCATCAAACTCTCGGAACAGAAGCGCCCGAACAGCTATCTCTGCCGTTCCGACCCCAGCGACGTGGCCAGGGTCGAGGATCGCACCTTCATTTGCAGCATCCGCAAGCAGGATGCCGGCCCGACCAACAACTGGGTCGCCCCCAAGGAGATGAAGGCCACCCTGAACAAGCTCTTCACCGGCTGCATGAGGGGGCGCACCATGTATGTCATTCCGTTCAGCATGGGGCCGCTCGGCTCGCACATCGCGCACATCGGCGTGGAGATCACCGACTCGCCCTACGTGGTGACCAACATGCGCATCATGACCCGCATGGGGCGCAAGGTGCTCGAACTGCTCGACGAGGAGGACGAATTCGTGCCCTGCCTGCACTCGGTGGGCGCGCCGCTCGAACCCGGCCAGCAGGATGTTCCGTGGCCCTGCAACGACACCAAGTACATCGTCCACTTTCCGGAGGAGCGCTCCATCGTTTCGTTCGGCAGCGGCTACGGCGGCAATGCGCTGCTCGGCAAGAAGTGCTTCGCCCTGCGCATCGCCTCCTCGATGGCGCGTGACGAGGGGTGGCTCGCCGAGCACATGCTCATTCTCGGCGTCGAGTCGCCGGAGGGCGAAAAGGATTACGTGGCGGCGGCATTCCCCAGCGCCTGCGGCAAGACCAACTTCGCCATGATGATTCCGCCGGTTGAAATGGAGGGGTGGAAGATCACCACCATCGGCGACGACATCGCCTGGATCAAGCAGGGCAAGGACGGGCGGATGCACGCCATCAACCCCGAGTACGGCTTTTTCGGCGTCGCGCCGGGCACGTCGGAAAAGAGCAATCCGAACGCGATGGCCACGCTGCACGCCAACTGCATCTTCACCAACGTGGCGATGACTCCCGACGGAGACGTCTGGTGGGAGGATATGACCGACACGCCGCCAGAGTACCTGACCGACTGGCAGGGCAAGCCCTGGGTTCCGGGCTGCGACCGCCCGGCGGCTCATCCCAACGCCCGCTTCACCGCGCCGGCCAGCCAGTGCCCGGCTATCGATCCTGACTGGGAAAACCCCGACGGCGTGCCAATTTCGGCCTTCATCTTCGGCGGGCGTCGCGGCGACACCATTCCGCTGGTTTATCAGTCGGCCAACTGGTACTACGGCGTCTATCTGGCCGCCACGATGGGTTCCGAAAAGACCGCGGCGGCGGCGGGCAAGATCGGCGACGTGCGCCGCGACCCCTTCGCCATGCTGCCCTTCTGCGGTTACCACATGGGCGACTACTTCAACCACTGGCTGCACGTGGGCCGCACGCTCTCCGACCCGCCGAGGATTTTCGGCGTCAACTGGTTCCGCAAAGACGAAAACGGCAAGTTCCTCTGGCCGGGATTCGGCGAGAACATGCGGGTGCTCAAGTGGATCATCGGGCGCGTTCATGGTCGCGTCGCCGCCGTGGAGAGTCCGCTTGGCTGGATGCCCCGGTACGAATCGATCGACTGGCGCGGACTCGACGACTTCACCCGCGACAAGTTCGCCAAGCTCATGTCGGTGGATCGCGAAGCCTGGAAGCAGGAGCTGTTCTCCCACGAAGCGCTGCTGGAGCGCCTCTACGACAAGCTTCCCAAAGAGTTTACGCACATCCGCGAGCTGATGCTCTCCACGCTCTGGATGTCGCCCGAGCACTGGGAGATGGCGCCTGAGCATCACTGAGCGGCAAGGCGATCTCTTCATTCTTTCAAAGCGGGCAGCGATGCCCGCTTTTTTTCTTTGCCCGATTCTGCCCGGGGTGTTGCACAATTGTTAATATTCTGATATATTCATTCAGTTATATAATTGTATCGATAAATTCAGGGTTCAGGGATTCGCGCTGGCCAGAGGCTGGCGAGCGCCTGCCGGGTGAATCCGAACTGGCTGAAGACCTCCTTTTCGCTTCTCTTTCCCTTTTTTTGCATGAGCCGGTGCTGATACCGGAATAGATGTTTTCAGCTCTTCCTGCGGCTCCAGCTTTCCCTTGCTGCCGAAGAGCATAACAGGGTCTTCCGGAGGAGTCAGGCTCTTCCGGAGTATAACCGGTACCGGCAATTTCCGTTTCCTTCCTGGTCGGGCAGTGGCCGTCGGCTTGCTGCGCGACTTTGCTCCGGCAAGGGCACGGTGCGCCGTACGCATCAACCAACTACAATCCACTGACCTCATGATCCGTAAAACCACCTTTTCGGTTGTGGCGCTGCTCGCCCTTGCCAATGCAACTCCCGCCTTCGCCACCAACGGCATGAATCTTGAAGGGTACGGCGCCCGGTCGATGTCGATGGGCGGCACCAGCTCGGCCTACGACACGGGCAACTCGGCCGTGATGAACAACCCGGCGACGCTCGGGTACATGAAGGAGGGCACGCAGGAGCTCGGACTCGGCATGCGGGGCCTGCATCCCTCCGTGAAAGTCGAGCATGGCGCTCTTTCCGACAAGTCGGACGCCACGGCGTTTTACATGCCCTCCATCTCCTACATGCGCCGCGACGGGCGCGTCACCTGGGGCGCGGCCATGCTTGCCCAGGGCGGGATGGGCACCGACTACGGCAGCGATTCGCCGATCTTTGCCGGCGGAATTTCAATGATGGGCGCGCCCGGCGTTGCCTTGAGCGGCAAGGATATCCGGAGCGAGGTCGGCGTCGGGCGCATCATGTTCCCGGTGGCTTACCACCTGACCGACAACACTACGCTCGGCGCTTCGTTCGACGTGGTGATCGCCAACATGGATTTGCAGATGGATATGGACGGAGCGCATTTTGGAAACATGTATCTGAACGGAATCGGCGGAACAGTAGGAGGATCGATGGCGACGATGATGGGCGACATGATCGGAACAGCGATCACCGACATCAATTACACCCGCTTCGATTTCTCCAACGACAATCCGTTTACCGGCAAGGCAAGGGGCTTCGGCACTGGCCTGAAGTTCGGCATCACGCACAAGCTCGGCAAGAAGCTGACCGTTGGCGCGAGCTATCACACGCAAACGCGCCTTTCCGACCTCGAAACCAACCAGGCGAAGCTCTCGTTTGACGGGGATGGCCCGGCGTTTGCAGGAGGGCCGGTTTCGGTGAACGGCAAGATCAAGATTCACAACTTCGAGTGGCCCGCCACGATTGCCGCCGGATTCGCTTTCCAGCCGAACGAGCGCTGGCTGGTTGCCGCCGACGTGAAGGTCATCGACTGGTCTGCGGTCATGGACACCTTCTCGACCACCTTCACAGCCAGTGATGATCCAGGCAACGGGCCCTTCGCCGGTCAGAAGCTCGATGTTAGTCTGGATCAGGACTGGCGGGACCAGACGGTCTGGTCGGTTGGCGTGGAGTACAAGGCGTCCAGCAAACTCGCCTTGCGCGCGGGTGCAAGTTTCGCCAACAACCCGGTGCCGGACGACTACCTCAATCCGCTCTTTCCGGCCATCACCACCAACCACTACACCTGCGGCTTCGGTTATCGCGTGAATGAGGCGACCAGCGTTGGCGCCGCCTTCAGCTGGTCGCCGAAAGCCGAGGAGACCAACGGTGACCAGACCATTATTTCTCACAGCCAGACCAACTGGGCGCTGAACCTGACGCACAGGCTGTAAGCTTGGACCGTTGTTCTCGTCATCGGACAGGTCGGGCCTGAGCCGTCTTATTTATCCGGAAAAGCAGAGGCCCGGATTTTTCGCCGGGCCTCTGCTTTACTGTTCAGTTTTCGTTCAGTTTTCGTCGAGGGTGAAGCCGATCTTGCAGGTGACCTGCCAGTAGGCGATTTTCTGGTTCTCGACGTGGCAGCGGGTTTCAACCACTTCGACCCAGCGGATGTTCCTGATGGTTTCGGTGGCTTTGGCCATGGCGTTATTCACGGCCTCTTCGATGCTGGTGGCCGAGGAGCCGACGATTTCGAGTTTCTTATAGACGTGTGCGCTCATCGTTGTGCGTGATTAGGGCGTTATGAGATGTTAACGATTGACTTCCGTGGGAACTGAAAGCAACCATACCTGAAAATAGGGTTCTCGGCACGAAAAAATTCCATCCTGCGGCTTTTTTGTGGAATTAAAAGGTTGGTGTCGGAAGGATGCGTTTCTGCCTTTTTTTCAGCACGTCCGTTCCGGTCGTCCCTGAAGTTATCCGGCTCCCGTGGGCGGGAAGAAGGGCGTCCGTCTTGCTGCTGATTTTATTTGGGAGTTTGCTCATGCAGGCTTATTATATAACCCTTCAACTGTATCGTTATATATGCCGCATTGCTGAGGTATTGTGGGATTTCAGGGCATCAACCCTTCAACGGCAGGTTTTCGTGGTATGAAGCATAGCCTTTCCATGGTTTACCGGATGCTTCCGGCGCTGCTGGTGCCGGGCGTCGCGGCTCTCGTGCTGTTGCCGGCTGAGGCGTTCTGCGCGGTTGCGCCCGCCGCTGCCAGCGCTCCGTGGTGGCTCTGGGTGCTGGGCCTGTTTCTTTTTTCGTTCATGCTCGGCATTGTGGCCGTGCTTGGCGGCGTGGGCGGCGGCGTGCTGTTCGTGCCCATCGTCAGCAGCTTTTTTCCGTTTCACCTCGACTACGTGCGCGGCACGGGCCTTCTGGTGGCGCTTGCCGGGGCGCTTGCCGCCGGGCCGCCGCTGCTTCGCAAGGGGCTTGCCGACCTGAAGCTCGGGCTGCCGATGGCCCTCATCGGCTCGGTCAGTTCGATTGCGGGCGCGATTGTCGGCCTGCTGCTTCCGGCCCAACAGATCCAGTTGATGCTCGGCATTGTGGTGCTCGGCGTCACGGTCATCATGATGACCTCCGGAAAGTCGGGCTATCCCGAAGTCAGGCAGCAGGACCGGCTGTCGCGTGCGCTCCAGTTGTCGGGACTCTACTACGAAGAGTACGGCAAGCACGAGGTTTCCTGGCAGGCGCATCGCACGCCGGTGGCGATGATTCTGTTTTTTGTGATCGGCTTCATCGGCGGCATGTTCGGGCTCGGCGCGGGGTTCGCCAACGTGCCGGTCTATAACCTGCTCATGGGCGTGCCGCTCAAGGTTTCGGTTGCCACCAGCGGACTGGTGCTCTCGATCAACGGCTCGGCGGCGGCATGGGTCTATATCTTCAACGGCGCGATGCTGCCGCTGATTACCGTACCCTCGATCGCGGGCATGATGATTGGTTCGAAGATCGGCGCGAAACTGCTTCCGAAGATCAACACCAGAACCATCAGGATGACGGTGATCGCCATTCTCGCCCTGTCCGGAATCCGTTCACTGCTCAAAGGTTTGGGAATATGAAAAACGCGGCAGGAGCGCCGCACAGCGATGTGCAGGCCGGAGGCAAGAAAGAGGGCGGGTATGCCGATCGCGTGCAGCTTCTTTACGCCAGAACGCTCGATCTGCTCTCTCATGCGGTGATTGTTTCGATGGCTGCCGGCTACGCGCTCTACCTGACGGGCCTGCTGCCGCTCTCGATTCCCATCGAAACGGTAGCAGCGAACTGGCACCTGAGCGCGGCTGACATGCAGGCTGTGTTGCGTCAGCCGAGCGGCTGGAACTTTCTCGACACTCCGGGCGGAGTGCTGCACGGGGATGTCGTCAGCTACATGTCCGTCATTTTGCTCGCGCTGGCAACGCTGATCTGCCTGGCTGTGGCCGTTGTGATCTATTTCAGTGAAAAGAACCGGCTGTTTTTCGCCATCGCCCTCGGGCAGTTGCTCGTGCTTGCCGTGGCTGCCAGCGGCATCATGGCCGCGGGCCGGTGACTTTGGCCTGTTCATCAAACGATTGACTCATGGAACCAGAAAACACTTCACCTTTTTTCTCCCGATGTCGCCTCAAGGCGACGCGAAAAGAGCTTGACGAGGGCAACGAATGCGCCCGCTCCAGCCCGGCGGGCAAGTGCGCATGTTCCGATGATAGCGGAAGTTGCGTTTGTGACCGGCAAGCGCCGGCAGACTTCCCCGGGCGCGCCTCAAGCGCCGGACGCAGCGAGATCGAGTGAGTTCGCCGCCAGGCATCGCTTGCTCCCCAGTTTTTTTCCGTCACCGTGACCCGTCGCGCCTCCGGTTGCGTGGCGAAGCGTCCCGTTCCCCCCCTTTCGATACTGGCAGGCTGCCGACGCTCCCGTGATGCGTGCGCGAGATCGATTTCCGTTATTACTCCGGCAACAAAAAATCGCAATCTTTCCTAAAAGAAAAGATTGGGCTAAAGCCCTGATTTATATTAGGTTATCCATAAACCCCCGGACTGAAGTCCGGGGCAATTGCTAAGAGTTTTAATCGCCGGAGTAATAAAAGCCGGTTGGCGGGCGTGCGGCTCCGCAACGGCGTTTCGGTTCGGGGATGTTCATCCGGGCTGAAGCCGATTGAACTGACCGTTCTTTTTCCTACCTTCCGTTCTTGCCCGATATTATCCGATACGAATGACCGACCTCCCATGAGCACTGCTGCCGAAGAAGCCTCTCCTGAACATAGCGCTGATGCGCCGTCGTCCGGCGTTCTGAAAGCCAGACTGCTCGAAGCGTTTCCGCCGTTCGCCGGGCGGGATTTCCGGCTCTATTTCGCCGGACAGATTGTTTCGATGATCGGCACCTGGATCGAGATTGTGGCGCAGGGGTGGCTCGTGTTCGAGATTACCGGCTCGGCGTTCTGGGTGGGCGTGGCGGCGGCGGCCGCTTCGATTCCGACGCTTCTCCTGTCGCTTTTTGGCGGCATGCTCGTTGACCGTTACCCACGCAAGGCGGTGCTGCTCTGGACGCAGGCGCTCCTGATGCTGCTGTCGTTCATCTTCGGCGCGATCATTCTCGCCGGGCTGGCCACCATTCCGGTGATTCTCGTGCTGGCGTTTATGATCGGCAGCGTGAGCGCGGTGGCAACGCCGGCCATCCAGGCGTTCATCAGCGAGATCGTGGAGCGGCGGCATATCGCCTCGGCGGTGGCGCTGAACTCCTCGATTTTCAACGCCTCGCGCGTGATCGGCCCGGTGCTGGCCGGGTTCATGATTACGCTGGTCGGCACGGGCGGCGCGTACATCGCCAACGGCGTGAGCTTCATTGCCGTGATCTACGCCCTGCTGGCCATCAGGCTGCGCGACGACAGGCCGCGAACAACCTCCGGCGAGCACCCGATCCAGTCCATCCGTGACGGCATCGCCTATGCCTGGGCGCATCCGCTTATCCGCACGATCGTAATCTTCGTGGCGGTGGTTTCAATCTTCGGCTGGTCGTTCATGTCGATGCTTCCTGTGGTCGCCAAGCGCATCTTCGGCATCGGCGCGGACGGCATGGGCTACCTCTACTCGGCCTTCGGTTTCGGCTCGCTGTGCGGAACGGTGCTGGTATCGGCGTCGAGCGGGCGGGTGCACAGCGGCAAGCTGGTGGTTGGCGGCATTCTCACCTTCGCGCTCGGGCTGCTGGCCTTCACCTTCACCGCCGTGCTGCCGGTGGCGCTGGGATTTCTCTTCATCTCCGGCCTCGGAATGCTGACCGCCTTCTCAACAATGACCGGCACGGTGCAGCGCCTCGTCGAAGACCGGTTCCGAGGGCGCGTCATGAGCATCTACCTGATGGTGCTGCTCGGGCTGATGCCGTTCGGCAACCTCCTGATGGGCTTCGTTTCCGAGCACTTCGGCACGGCGCTGGCGCTACGCAGCGGCGCGCTCATTTCGATGGCCGCCGCCGTGTCGCTCTTCTTTTACCGCAAGGAGATTTCACGGGCCTGGGAAGCGTACCAGGCGACGACAGAGCAAGAGTAAGTTGTTTTTGAAATCTGCCTCCGCTCTCCACGCTGTCCACAAAGTTCACCTCGTTCACAACGGCGATTCCGCTCAAAGCAGCTCTTGCCGTGGCGCTCCGGAACCCTCCGGCAAGCGCCCTCGTTATGGTGTGAAACCAACAGCCATGAAACGGATCTTTTCACTTGTTCCGCTGATTCTCTTCGCTCTCGCGTCGTGCCAGACGGCGCCGCAAGACTCGAACGCAACGCAACCCGGAGCCGCCATGAGCAGCAACCATCCGCAGAATCCCTACTACTCCCGCACCGACACCACACGGCTCGACCTGCCGGACGAGGTCTGGAAAAAGGTGCTTCCGCCCGACCTGTACGCGGTAGCGAGGCTTGGCGAGACCGAGCGGGCGTTTACCGGTAAATACTGGAATTACGAAGGGACCGGCACCTATTTCTGCGCAGCCTGCGGGAACGCGCTCTTCCGCTCCGACGCCAAGTTCGCCAGCACTTGTGGCTGGCCGAGCTTTTTTGAGCCGGTCAGACCGGGCAGCGTCAGATACCGCGGGGACAACTCCTACGGCATGGCGCGCACCGAGGTGCTTTGCGGCCGTTGCGATGCGCACCTCGGCCACGTGTTCGACGACGGCCCTCCGCCAACCGGCAAGCGCTTCTGCATGAACTCGATCTCCCTCGATTTTGTCCCCGATCATCCTGAAACGGCGAAGCCGCAGTGATTTTCTGCGGCTTCAGTTTAGCTGTTGCGCGGCGCGTCAGGCACCGCAGTCATATCACGGGCTATTGTTCAGTGTGCCGATGACATATCCACCTTTTCCTTCTTGTCCACCTTGATGAAAAGCAGCAACGGCAGGCAGACGGCGAACAGAATGGCGATCATTTTGAAGGCGTCCATGTAGGCGAGGTGGTAACTTTGCGCCGTCACGGTGTACTCCATCGCTTTCATGGCCATCTGGTGCGCGTCAACCGGGGCTGCGCCCGTCGAGCCGAAGGCCTGTTCGAGTCCGCCGATTCTCGATACGGTCGCCGGGTTGTAGGGCGTGATGTGGGTGAGCAGCTCGCTCCGGTGCGCGGCCACGCGCTGGGCGACGTAGGTGTTGGTGATGGCGATGCCGAACGAGCCGCCGAGCTGGCGCACCATGTTGTTCAGGCCGGTCGCCTGCCCGATGTCTTTGCCGTGCAGGCCGGTGACGGCGAGCATGGTCACGGGGATAAAAATGAAGCCAAGCGCGAGGCCCCTGAGCATCAGTATCCAGAAAAAGTTCGTCGCGCCGGACTGCATGGTCTGCATACCAAGTTCCCAGCAGAACCAGAAGAAAGCGACCATACCCACCCCCATGAGCAGCTTCGGCGAAGCGCCTTTCTGCAAGGCGATGCCGAGCGGCATCGAGATGACGCCGGTGAGCATCGCGCTGGGAAAGAGCACGAGGCCGGTCAGCAGCGCCGTGAAACCGAGCAGGCGCTGCACGAAGACCGGAAAGACGAAGAGTGAACCGTACAAACCGAAGCCGACGATGAAGGTCAGTACCGCGCCGATGGCGAGGTTTTTGCTTCGGCCAAGCACGGAGAGATCGACCGCCGGATGCTCGGTGTGCAGCTCGTGCCACACGAAAGCGACGAGCGAAACGACGGCGATGATGGTGAACCAGGTGATGTAGGGCGTTTCAAACCAGTCTTTCGACTCGCCGCGTTCGAGAATGAACTGGAGCGAGCCGATGCCGGCTGAGAGCAGCGCGATGCCCGCCCAGTCGATCTTTTCGACGGTGTGCCTCACCCGTGGCTCCTTGACGTAGGTCAGGGCGGCCCAGGCAGCGAGCAGGCCGACCGGAATGTTGACATAGAAGCACCACTCCCAGGCGAAGTAATCCACCAGCCAGCCGCCGAGCAGCGGGCCGATGGTCGGGCCGAGCACGAGGCCCATCGAGAAGATGCCGGTCGCGGCGCCGCGCTCCTCGGGCTTGAAGGTTTCGTAGAGAATCGCCTGCGAGGTCGGCAGAAGCGCTCCGCCGCCGATGCCCTGAATGAAGCGAAAAAGCACCAGCGTCCAGATGTTGGTGGCCATGCCGCAGAGCAGCGAGGCGGCGGTGAAGAGCAGGATCGAGCCGATGAAGTAGTTCCGGCGTCCGAAAAGATTGCCGAGAAAACCCGAGAGCGGGATGACGATGACGTTGGCGATGGCGTAACTCGTCACCACCCACGAGACATCCTCGATGCTCGCGCCGAGGTTGCCGCTGATGTGGTTGATGGCGACGTTCACAATGGTGGTGTCGATCAGTTCGAGCATGGCGGCCACGATGACCGTCACGGTGATGATCCACTTCCTGATTCCGGTTTCGTAATGGTGCTCCGTCGCCTGAGCGCCCTGAGCGGCTGGTGCGATGTCAGACATTGGTACTCCGGCGACAAGGCGTCGCAACTGTTGTCAAAAAAAGAGATTGGGCTAAAGCCCGAAAATTTTGTTCGCCTGTAGAACCCCGGACTAAAGTCCGGGGCAATTATCAAGAATATTTACTCGAAACAATCCGTTGAGATTGAAAAACAGGGATCATGCCGAATCATTATTGATGACAGATTGAGCGTGTATTCAGGAGGGTTTTAACCCGACGGACATTCAGCGCTCTTACATTTTCATTGCCCCGGTTTTCAAGCCGGGGTCATTCAAAACACAAAATCACTCTGGGCTTTAGCCCAATCACTTCACCTTCACTTCGACAATCACGTTCATGCCGGCGGCCAGCGGCAGGCTGGGTTTTTCGTCGAAGACAATCTTGACCGGCACGCGCTGCGTTACCTTCACGAAGTTGCCGCTGGCGTTGTCGGGCGGGAGCAGCGTGAACTGCGCGCCTGTTCCGGCGGAGATCGAATCGACGTGGCCGGCGATCTCCTTGCCGGGGAAGGCATCGACCCTGACGATCACCTTCTGGCCGGGGCGCATGTGTTCGAGCTGCGTCTCCTTGAAGTTGGCGACCACCCACAAGTCGCTGCTGCCGACGATGGCGATAAGCTGTTGGCCGGGCGTCACATACTGGCCGGTCTGGACGTTCTTTTTCGACACTTTGCCATCAGCCGGGGCGGTGATGGTGGCCCATGAAAGCTGGAGCTCGGCGTTTTTCAGCTCGGCTTCGGCAAGCTTTACCTGGGCGAGCGCGGCTTTGTAGTTGTCTCCGGCGGCGGCGTGCTGCGCGGAGGAGGCGGTCGCGCCAGCCGTGGCAGCGTCGAGTTCCGCGCGGGAGATCACATCCTGCTTCTGGAGGTTGCGGCTCCGGCGAAGGTCGGCATTGAGCTTTGTCTGCGTCGCGCCCGCGGCCACGATCTCCGCCTGCGCCGCCGACACCGCCGCCCGCGCTCTCAGGAGCTGCGCTTCGGCCATGTCGCGCCGGATCTGGTAGTCCGAAGTGTCGATGCGGACGAGCACGTCGCCCTTTTTGACGCTCTGGTTATCCTCGGCGAGCACCTCGGTAACTTTGCCCGGCACGCGCGGAATGACCGGGTAAATATCACCCACGATCTGTGCGTTGTCGGTCTCTTCGTAGCTTAAGGAGCGGAGAAGCTTCGAGCCGCCCCAGATGACGCCAATGACAAGCAAGACGCCGAATATGGCCATGCGTATCCACGAACGCTCTTTTTTTGGCTTGTCCGAGCCGTTGGAGGAGGCTTCGGGTTTGGGTTGCTGCGTTTCTGCCATGAGTCTGAATCAATCGTTAATGTTTGCTGAAACTTCGACGGGCGCTGCGTGGCGCACTTCCGGGGCGGTCGCGTTTTCCGGCGAGCGGAGCACCATCACCGGGCAGGGCGCGTGGCGCATCACCGACTCGGCGGTGCTGCCGACCAAGAGGCGGCGGAGGCCGCTCGCGCCGTGCGAGCCGAGCACGACCATGTTTGCGCCGCATTTGGCGGCATAGTCGATGATGGTCGCGGCGGGCGCTCCGTACTCGATGGCGAAGCGCACCCGGCAACGGAAGGTCGAAAGAATATCCGAATATCTCGAAAAGTGGTGCAGGTGCTCCTTGAGCAGCGTTCCCCGGTCGCCGGAACCGGCGTTGCCGACGTGCAGCACGATCAGCTCCGCGTCGCCCGCGCAGTGCTCGGCGGCATGAAGCAGCGCGCTTTCGGACGATGGCGAGAAGTCAACCGGGCAAAGTATTGTTTTCGATGGTTTTGCGAGTGTCGTTGTCATGGTCTCCTCCGGTTATTGACGGATCAGATCGCCCGAGGCGCGTCTGACCGAGTAGGCGTTCATCACATATTCATAGCGGGCCTGCAAGTGCGCCAGCTCCGCCTCGGCCAGCGCGGCTTCGGCGTCGAGCAGGTCGAACGTCGTCGCGAGTCCGTTGTCGTAGCGGATTCGCGCGTGTTTGGCCGCGAGGTCGGCCTGCGAAACCTGCAAGCGGGTTGACTCGATCTTCTCCGCGCTGCTCTTCAGGTCGTTGATCGACTGCTGCACCTCGGCGCGGCTTATCTGCTCGGCGTCGAGCTGCTGCTGCTCCGCGGAGCGCTTCATCGCGGCGGCCTCACGGAGCGCGGCGCTTTTGCGGAATCCGTCGAAGATCGGCACCTGAAGCTCCACCCCCGCCGCGACGTTGGTGCGCATCTTCTCGATGTCCGGCACGTAGCCGTTGGCCGTGCCCCACGAGGCGCTGCCCACGATTTTCGGCAGGAACTCCCTGACGGCGAGCGATTTTTTCGACGATGCCGCCTTGAGGTTCTCGCGGGCGAGCAACATTTCCGGGCGATGATCGAGCGCCGAGGCGGCCAGCTTGTCGCTATCCATGTCGGCGGCGGTGATGTCGAAGGAGCCTTTCAGATTCAGCGGCGCGTTCTCCTCAAGTCCGCAAAGACGGCGCAGCGTGATCTCCTGATTGCGGAGCTTGTTCTGGTAGTCGATCTTGCGGTTTCCGGCGGCGGCGAGTCGCACCTGCGTGGTCAACAGATCGAAGCGGGTCGCGGCTCCCTCTGCGTAGCGCTTCTGCATGTTGTCGAGATTCGTTCGCAGCGCCGTGACCTCCTTGTCCTGCACTCTGACGGCCTCTTGCAGGAAGAGCACGGAGTAGAAGGTCTGGACGGTCGCAAGCGACAGGTCGCGCAGCGTGATGTCCTGCCGGATGGTCGCCGAGTTGCGCCCGGCCTTCGCCAGATCGACGGTGCTCGCGGTGCGTCCGAAATCGAAGAGCATCATCTCGGCGGTGAATCGCGCGTCGTAGTTGTCGTTCGGCATGAACTGCATGGTTCCGGTCGGCATGTCGATTTTCGAGACCGGATCGATGTACCGGTAGCCCGCGCTGCCCGAGATGCGCGGAAACCAGGCGCTGCGGCTTTCAGTGACTCTGGCGTCGGCGGCCGTGACCTCCTCCGAGGCTTGCCGCGCTTTCGGGTTGTGCTCGCGCGTCATGCGCAACGCCTCGTCGAGCGTCAACTGCCGAGGAGCCGCGTTGTTGGCGGCCGCCTGCAAAGGCTCGTTCGCCGCAAGCGAAGCGGCAATCAGGAGCAGGGCGGCGATGGATTTGTTGTATTTCATGCGTTTGAACAGTTCTGGTTCTCACCAATCAAGGGCACCTCTAAAAACTTATTGCGCGTCACGATTGCTGCGTTGGGTGGTGCTCGAAATCCTCACGTACTCCGTGTACGCTCCG
>JAFGER010000061.1 GCA_016931495.1 Chlorobiaceae bacterium
CAGATTTCGGCGAGCGTGGTCTTGCCGGAGCCGGGCGGCCCCCAGAAGATCATCGAGGGAATGCGCCCCTGTTCGAGGTAGCTCCTGACCGGCCCGCCGGGGCCGACGAGGTGCTCCTGGCCGAACAGCTCGTCTATCGAGCGCGGACGCACCCGCTCGGCCAGAGGCTGGAACGCGCCACCTTTGCCGGTCGAGCGGCCCGGATCGGAGTAGCCGAACAGATCGGATTGCGCGTGTTCTTCCGGCATCATGCAAACCCCTGGCCGCTGAGCCACGATTCGGTGATGCGGCTCGGTTGCTCGGACGGCGCGGCGGCCGTCTGCTGCCGGGCGACGTACTTGCCGAGAATGTCGAATTCGAGGTTCACCTCGCTGCCGGTAGCGAGACCGGTGATGGTGGTGTTGGCGAAGGTGTATGGAATGATCGCCACCGTGAACTGCCCCGGCTCGACCGAAGCCACCGTGAGGCTCACGCCGTCGATGGCGATGGAACCCGCCGAGACGATCCACTGGTCGAAGCGCGTATCGAACGAGACGGAGATCATGCGGCTGCCGCCAACCTCCTCGATGCGCGTCACGCACCCGACGCCATCGACGTGGCCCAGCACGAAGTGGCCGCCAAGCCGATCCATGGGCCGCACGGCCCGTTCGAGATTGACCTTTGCGCCCGGACGGAACGAGCCGAGAGTGGTCTTCTTGAGCGTCTCCGACACCGTATCGACCTCGAACCACCCCGGCCCGATGGCGACCGCCGTCTGGCAAGCACCATTGATGCTAACGCTCTCATCGATACAGAGGTCGGCGAACTCCGCCGCCGAAGTGTAACGAACCTTCAACCGCACCCCGCTCCCCTGCCGCGCGGTACTCTCGACCGCCCCCACATCTTTGACTATGCCTGTGAACATAGATTGTTTTGTCATTTTTCGTGTCGAGTCCCTGTCTCTTCATGTCATTCTGAGGCCGACGCAGTCGGTCGAAGAATCCAGAGAAGCCCGTAAAAACCTTTAAATTTGTCATTTACCAGACATTTTCGCAGACAACTGGATTCTTCACTTCGCTTCGCTCCGTTCAGAATGACAGCAAGAATCAAAAATCATCCAGTGAAAAAACAGTTCCGAGACAGCCTCCCACAATCCGTAGGGGCAATCCCTTGCGGTTGCCCTCTTCTTCGGGATCGCGATTGATTTCGATCTCGGCGCTCCCGGCTTTCGGGACAATCTGACAACAATAGTAACAAAAAAGGCGGGGCCGGAAAAGCTCCGCGACCCCGCCTTTTGCGCGATTGCCTTGCCTGCTGCCGAACGCTCAGCGATAGATGACGAAGCCTCCGGGCGGCACGGTAATCTTCACCGCCGAGCCGCAAACCGGCGCGACCTCTGTCTCCTCGCCCTCCTGCTCCGGTGACGACGAAAAGACGCAGCGCATCAGCTTGCCGGGCGGGTTGAGCTGGTGATCGACCACTGCCCACACCGTCAGCTCGCGTTCGAGGCTCGTGTTGATCGCGCACAGGCACTCCGTCTCGGCGAAAATGCGCGACCAGGCCACCACCCAATGAAGCACGCCGTTTACCGGCTGGGGATAGAAAAAGTCGCCTTCGTTGCCCGTCGCCGAAACCTTCCGCAGGTACTGCCGTCCCCGGCGCAGGGCGATTTCGCCTTTACGGAACTCCGCCAGCCTGCCGACGAAGCGATAGACCTCGTGCTCCTCGTTGAAGAAATGGCGGCCCGTGCTTTGCAGCGACCCGAACGGCCCGCCGAACATGCACTCGCGCAGGAAGACGTCGCCCCACGAGTTGTCGCCCGTGCGCGGATCGGCTCCGTTGAACGCCTGCTCGGTGCCGTAGTAGATGCAACTGATCCCCTCGGTGGCGAGGTTCAGCCCCAGCGCGGCTTTCAGCAGCTTCCAGCTTTCGGGCGAGTCGCCGCAGAAGCGGTATTTACGCTGCTCGCCCACCTGATCGTGGTCGTCGATCATGGTGACGATGTGCTTCGAGTACCACTGATGGCTGTTCTTGCCGTCGAGCAGACTGTTGCGGAAGAGGTCGAAGTACCCCTCCTGCTCGCCGGTCTCCGGGTTGCCGGGGCTGCGCCACCCCTTCGCGAGAAATTCGAGCTTGTCGGGCAGGTCGCCGATGCCGAGCGCCGCGTCGAGGCCCGTCACGTCGAGAATCTGCATCGCATAGGAGCGCCCGCCGGTGATTTCGCCGATGATCGGGAAGTTCTCCTTGCCGAGCGACTGCGCAAACTCGTGAATCCCGGTCACGAAGTAGCGCACCGCGCCCGGCTCCATGTGCTTGACCGTGTCGAGCCGGAAGCCGTCGATGTCCGCATACGCCATCCAGAAGCGATAGACTTTGATGAGATGATCGAGCGCCGCCGATGGCCTGAACAGGCTGATCCGCCGCTGGAGGTCCCAGCTCAGTGCGGGATCCTGGAGACCATCGCCCAGATCAATCTCTTTCAACGAACAGAAATCACCCTCGATAAACTCCGGAAAAGCGTCCCAGTTGCGAATTTCACCTTTCCGCGACCAGGTGCTCACGCTCTGAAGCTCAACCGGCCAGACCGCCGCGTCCATCGGGATTTCCGGATGAGGCTCGTTGCCGCCGAACGGAATCGAGCCGGAGTCACGCTGATTCAGACGATACCCCTTCACCGGCCACTGCCAGCCCTCGTAATAGAAATACGGCTGATTGTCGTGATAGCTAAATACGTCACCAGCGTGATTGAGGATAATGTCGAGAATGACCCGGATGCCGAGCCGGTGCGCGTCAGCCACGAACTCGCGCAGCTCTTGGCGCGTGCCGAAGCGGGGATCGATATCGAGAAAGTTCTGGATGCCGTAGCCGTGGTAGGAGTCGCTGCCGGTCACCTGCCGGAACACAGGGCTGACCCAGATCGCCGTCACGCCAAGCCGCTTCAGGTAGCCGAGCTTGTCGCGCATGCCCGCGATGGTGCCGCCGCACCACCCCCGGCCCGCCTCGAACCACTTTCGCCACTCGGCATTGTTCGCGTCAGTTTCGATGCGGAAGAGCGGCGTCGTTCGGGCAGCGCCTGCGGAGACGGGATTGCCGTTTTCATCACTGAAACCGCCGTGCTCCCTGCCATCCGAAAAACGGTCGAGCATGAGGAAATAGAGCACTTCGTCATCCCAGGCAGCCGGGGATGGATAATAACTCTTGCCTGCGGTCAGGTCAGCGAGGTGAACCTCGGCGAGGCTGCGTTCGACAGGCGAAGCGGCGGAAGAAGATTCCTGTGCCATGAGCATACGATTTGCGTTGATGAAACTGGGAAAAAACGGCTGCAATCCAACTGAAAAATACGAAAGGAAAACGCAACAGAGCCGATCGGAACTGACGATGACCGTTACGGCCATGCAAAGAAAGGTGGGACAACGGAAGCCACGCCGAACGCTGACGACGTGGCTCCGGAACGGAAAAAGAAGCGGCGATCAGGCGAGCGCGGCGAGCGCCTTGTCGTAATCCGGCTCCTGCACGATTTCGGGCACCTGCTCGGTGTAGAGCACCTTGCAGGAAGCATCGGCAACGATCACGGCGCGGGAGAGCAGTCCCTTCAGCGGGCCGTCGGTGATGGTGAGGCCGTACTCCGCGCCGAACTCCTGCGAGCGGAACACCGAAAGCGACACCACATTTTCAAGCCCTTCGGTGGTGCAGAACCGGCCCTGCGCGAACGGAAGATCGGCGGAGATACAGAGTACAACCGTGTCGCCCCGCTCGCCAGCCTCCTTGTTGAAGCGGCGGACGGAAGCCGCGCAGACGGCGGTATCGAGGCTCGGAAAGACGTTCAGCACGACCTTCTTGCCAGCGAAATCGGCCAGCGTGACCTCGGAAAGATCGCTTTTGACGAGGTTGAACGCCGGAAGCTGACTGCCGACAGCCGGAAGTTCGCCTGCGGTATTAATGGAATTTCCTTTCAGGGTGATGGTTGCCATAATGGATAGGGTTGAGGTTCGATGAAGCTGAAAAAGAACTTGCTTGAGTAACCCGCAGCAAGGGCGTTCCGTTCCTTCAGAAGAAAAGAAGAACAGGTGTTATAAGTCGTATGAGACATATAACACCTATACGACTTATAAGACCTGCTCTCCCGGCAATGCCTGATAAAACCCGTTGCGTTCGACCACCTCGATCTTGCAGCCGAACAGCTCTGAAACCAGCGCCGAGGCCAGCATGGTCTGCTTGCCGCCATCGGCCACGACCCGGCCGCCGCGCATGAACACCACGCGGGTGATCTCCGGCGGAATCTCGTGCAGGTGGTGGGTCACGAGTATGAGCTGCGTGCCCGCCCGCATGAGCCCCCGAACCGTATCGAGGTACCGGAAAATCGCCGGAAGATCGAGGCCGCTGGTCGGCTCGTCGAGCAGCAGCGCCTCCGGACGATGCACCAGCGCGCGGCCCAGCAAAAAGCGTCGCTGCTGGCCGGTGGACATCTTGCCAAACGGGCGCCCGGCAAGCTCCTCTATGCCAAGCTCGCGCATCAGCGCCACCGCCCGCTCCAGCTCTTCGGCGCTGAACACCTGGTGCGGCCAAACGTCGATGCTCGAAGAGAAGCCGGAAAGAATCACGTCGTTTCCGCGCGCCTGAGCGCTGTACTCCTGCTGCAGATCGCCGGACACGATGCCCAGCCGATGCCGCAACTCCTCCACATTCCACCGGTCGCGGCCATACACCAGCATCCGGCTCTCTTCCGACCAGACCGGATAAAGCTCCCGCGAAATCAGCTTCATCAGCGTCGTCTTCCCCGAGCCGTTCGGCCCCAGAATTGCCGTATTCTCACCCTTCCGGATGGTCAGGTCAAATCCGTCAAATACCCGGGTGCGGCCCCGATAAGCGCTGAGGTTATGAAAATCGAAAATATGCTCCACCGCTGTACAACTGTTCTGTTCGCCGTCACTTCATTCAGGCAGGAAACCGGATATTAATCTATAAAACGTTTCAAAATAATCAATTAACTCGCCCTTTAATGCGTTGCGTCCAACTTGATTCCATGAATCGGCCACTCACAGCACTCGATACGCAAATAAAACGGCAAAACCGGCAGAGCAAACAATGTTCACTCGCGGAACGCAAGAAACTGAAACCTGCTGACGTCACACAAGCAGATGATTCACGAAACAGGAGAACAAAAACCAGAATTGCCCGGGGTGCATTGGGCCGTTTGAAACAAACTATTAGCAAATAATAGCCGCATCTCATATATTCGCATCATACCCCCCGCAGCAGAGGGGGGTGTTTTCAGAACTATCCGCAGAAAAAACGTTTTCCTGAAATCATTTTCCTGATGACCAGGTCATGGTACAGCCATGCATTGATACCCTGACACAACATAACCATGTAGTACACTTATGACAACGCATATAGCACAACTTGCCATCGAACACATTCAAAAAGACAAGTATCTTGATGCCATCCAGTGCCTGCAGAATGCAATTCTGGAAATCGAGGTGAGCGGGTCAGACCGCCGCAAAATCAGAAGCATCAAGGCAATTATGGACAAAATCAGCGAAGCCGCCATGTTCGGCAGCGATTGGGATGAAGGTATCCAGGCTAAAAAAGCAGCGATTCTCCGGCTTCAGAAAGTCAGCGCAGCCTGACGAACGGCAACGATGAACGGGGCCTCAGGACTATAAAATCCCGGGCCCCATTCATACCACCCATCACCTGCAAGCCTCACCATCCGAAACAGGCTTCCTGACACGCTGGCCACGCCCGGCAGCGCTCTGACCGGTTACGCATCAACGTTCGTCAAAAACCGCCTTTCCCGACTCCACGGCTATAACTCGCCCCCGCAAGCGGCTAGCAGGAATGTATTCCGGAGCATCCCTTTTTTATAGATTTCTCTATCGTCAGCAACGTAATTCTGATAGATTTTCTGACAAGTCACGCAATACTCCCGCCGTACTTGTGTATCATTGCCGCAATACGGCAAGAACGAAGGCGTCTCTGAAAATTGCAATGAAAAACCCGAGGGCAAGGCGGCTGGAACGCAAAAAACGGAGCGTACACAGAGCGGGTGAAGTTTTCAGAGGTGCCCTTGAATGGCCGGACTGATAACTGAGCAATAAAGCCTGTGTGCATTGCGGCCTTGTCACGACGGCACCCGTTCACCCTGCGAGAGCAACAAAAAAAGCCTCGGCTGTTCCGGGGCTTTTTTTGTTTTGATACGCTGTAATTATGCCCCCTCTTCCTCACCCGCCGGCTCAAGATCGGAGGTTGCAATCGTGCCGATCTTGTTGTCGAGATTGAGGTGCAGGTAAAGCGGTTTTTCCTCCCGCAGGATACTGACAATGTCGTTGAAACGGCGTAACGGGTAGTGAATCGAAGGTTCCGGATAGCTCGCATTCGGCGGAATTACCGCATCATCCTTGAAGAACACAATCCGCCCCGCATACTTGTTGCCGTTGTAAACATAAATCAGCGCTTCGTAGGGATGGCCGCTGTAATACCAGATTTTGTAGCCGTCGAAATCAGCACGGATGGTCGCCATACTTTTATCTCCTTTCGATATGGTGAATGAAACCTGAATACCGGGAACAAAAGCGCGTTCGGGCCTTTCATAAAGGCACGCCTCCCTTGAACAATCGCGAATATTTTCAAATCCGGCAAGATGAAAATCAGCTCGTAACGGCACGGCGGGGCAAATGCGCCAAACAGGCTCGCGCCCGGTGGCGTAAATGCTTTTCATTTCACCGATATTTTGAATACCATTATTGATGACAACACTTCGCCGGTCAGAGTACCGGCACCATCCCGGCGCTTCGGCTCCGGACAACCCTGCCCAAAGCGATGGCTACTTTTGAAGAAACGCTCGCCTGGACCGAAACCCAACTGCCGGAGCCGCTCAAAAACCTCACGCAGGAAGAGCAGGAGGCGCTTGCCGGTTACGTCAAAGCCGTGGTCAAAAACAAAACCGACGGCTTCGATGAGCTGTACCAGGCCATCGGCTCGATCGTGCGCTTCATTCCGCACTTCATCGTCATACCGCTCATGGTCGATCACATCCGCCCCCAGATTTCGGCGGGCGTCTGCCGCACGATGGGCGTTGACCAGGCGGTCAGTTACGCCAACGACCTGCCGCTTGAATACTTCAGCGAAGTTTCACGCCACCTCGACGACGAACTTATGGCGCGCATTCTGGAAAAGATGAAACGCAACCAGGCTGAAAAACTGATTCTGTTCGAACTGCTGCACCACCGCTCGCACATGCTCGGCATCGCCGAACATCTGGACAGGCGAATGCTCGAATTCGTGGCCAGGAACCTTGAAACCAACAAATTTTCTGAAAACGATCCCGATCTTGAAGCGCACAAAATGCTGATGGAAAAAATCCGCAACCTCTGCTGATACAGCCTCTTGCCAGAGCAACGCCCTGTTTGGCCGCTCAATGCGGCTCCTCGCCTTGCATGTTTTTTCTATAAAGGTGAAAGAAATCGCCTGACGAAAACGTCATAGAGAAGAAAAGAAGATCAACGTCCGACAATTTTTCTTCAGGAATGAGAGGGCCCGATCTTTGTATCAGGCGAAACAACCAAAGCTACCGACCATGAAAAAATCAATTTTTCTGGCAACCACCGGGCTTGCGGGCCTGCTGCTTGGCGCTCCCCAAAACGACGCCAAAGCGGATGTGGAACTGCTTCTCAGCATGGGCTGCCGAGGGACGATGGTTGCCGTGAGCGACTACCCCAACTTCATGTATCTCGACGATTACGGTTTTTATGTTTCCTACGGCTGGGACTACGATGTCGTCCGCTACGGCAATTTTTACTTCATCTATCGCGATGGCGGCTGGTTCCGCTCATCGTACTTCCGCGGCCCCTGGACGCTGGTGAGGTATTACGACCTGCCAAGCCCGATCAGGCGACACAGCTGGAACGATATCAGGCGCCGCCGCGACTACGAATACAAACGTCACGACCGCTCCTATTGGGACAGGCATTTCAGGGAACAGAGAATTCGCGACCGGCGTGAAGAACGGGACAGAAGACCCGACGTCAGACCAGATGCGAGGCCCGACTGGAGGCCGGATGGACGACCGGACGGACGACCGGATGCGAGACCGGACTTCAGGCCCGACGGCAGGCCCGATGGCAGACCTGACGCCCGACCCGATGCGAGGCCCGACTGGCGGCCAGACGGACGGCCGGATGGAAAACCTGACTTCAGGCCCGATGGCAGACCCGACGCCCGACCGGATGTGAGGCCCGACGGGCGGCCGGATGGAAGACCGGACTTCAGGCCCGATGGCAGACCCGACGCCCGACCGGACGGCAAGCCCGATTTCAGACCGATGCCGCAACCAAAACCCCAGGCGCAGCCCCAGGGACGACCCGAACAGCGGCCTCAGCCACAGCTCAAGGGCAGACCTGAGCAGGGCCCCCAACCACAGGTTCAGCCTCAGGGACGAGCTGACCAGAGACCGCAGAGGGTCTTCGACAAGACAAGAACGCAGGATGACGAGCAACGCAAAGACAGGGAGCGAAGCGACTCTGACGGCGACAGAAAAGAGTGGAATCGCAGGTAACAGCAAACAAAAAAAGGGAGCTTCTGGAGGCTCCCTTTTTTTATGGTCATAATCCTGAACTGAACGGCAAGCTCGCCAGAACAGCAAGCGGTTTCACGCCTCATGGCTGTGTGGCGCCAGAATGATGGCGATCATGGCGAAGATGCTGAAAAAGAATCCCGCCCCGAACCAGGCGAACACCGGAGTGCCGCGATACCCCTTCCTGAACGAGATGAGAGCGCACGAAATCGAACAGACGATGCTGACCACAAGCACGAACAGCCAGCTTGCCGGATCCATCAGAGCCATAGGAAACAACAGGTTTTACGGGTTGACGAAACGATGCCCCAAATCTATGCAAAAACCGGCAAATCGCCCGCGGCCAGAACAATTTTCTGCCGCCCGAACCCCACGGCAGCGTCAGCGCCCAACATCACCCTGCGACCGCCAGCTCATGTCGCCGCAAAACGAACCCTGCGGAACCGACCTGACGATCTGTATGAACTTCGGCCAGTCAAGCACCCACTTGACGTACGTGACGGCATCATCAATCAGCTCCGTCACTTTGACCGCCATGATAGCGGTAAGATCTTCCAGCGATGCAATCGGCTCCGATGGATCGCGATCGACGGCAATGCCTTGCCAGAGATGATTTTTGCAGGTCGTGAAACACTTTTCATCAAAATGCTCCTTCACGCTCCCCTCGGCCCAGTAACAGGCGAACGTTTTCCGGCCATCTTCGCCGCTGAGCTTCATCCACGCCTGACGCACCTGCTCGATGCGCTGAATGGCGTGGCCTGTCAGCTCGCGGTGCAAGCCCTCCTGCATGTCAGCGCCGAACTCTCCACGCTGAAGCGCACCGAGAATCGCTTTCGGCAACGGCGCTTGCTGCTCTTTGCTGTGGGCGCTGCTCCATTTTTTCCGCCAATGCTTCATGCCGGAGCTTCGAAACTTCAGAACAGGGTCGATGGTGATCCATGAATCCATAATGCAGCCCCACAAAACCGTCGGCAGGTAGCTGCCGAAAACATAGGCGGGCAAATCGCTGACGGCGGACCGCTCTTTGATGACCACGACCTCGTCGAGCCGGGCGTGGCTGAGGCCGGGTTCGAGGTCGAGCGTCTCTCCTCTCGTGAAGTGTTTCAGGGCGCGATGCAGCGAATGCTTGAGATGATCATCGATCCACATCACATTGTTGCGGAAATTGCTGAACGGCGGCAGGTCGAGAATCGCCCCCTCGCTCAGGCAGAGCAACGCGCCCGATATGACGCCAAAATAGGGATGCGCGCCAATGGCGGTGATGCCCTGCGGATCATCGGGATCCGGAGGGCCATAATCTTCCCCGAGGCCAAAAAAGCGACGCGCCAGGGCTTCATCGAGATTTTTCCGGCCGTAGCGTTCCCAGGCTTTCCTGTGGCTGCCGGAACGCCTTGCCACGATGGCGTTGACTTCGCCGGGATCCGCGATCAGGGCGGGATGAACGCGGGTTGCGAAGGCTCTGCTCCACACCCTGAACCGGTCTTTGCCGTGAAGGTTTGCGGAGAGGTCGCGGGTGTTGTACGATGCCGAAAAAAGAAAGGTCGCCACCGTATGATCGGCCACGCGCAAACGGTAGGCGCGCAGAGCGCAGGCCACCGCCTTGAACAGGCCGAGATTTTCCTGCACCTCCTGGTCACGGTCGAAACGAAACAGCACGTCGGAATCGAGCCTGAAAGCAGGCACGCCACTACCAATCAGCCGGAGCCTGATAATGGCCTCGATAATCTTCGGCGTATCGTACCGGATGCCATCGGTCTGGCCGATACAGTACATTTTGTACTTTTTGACGAGCTGTGCATCGGCATGGCCGAAAATGACGGCGAGGTCAACCGGAGTAATGATTCTCACCCGATCGGCAAGACCGTTTTCCGCTAACTGCGACGTGAGGCATTCAGCAACTTTGGAGGCAAAAAGAAGCCCATGATTGTCAGGCAAATCATGGTGCAGTGACGCCGATTCAAGGCCGTCCAGAAAATCCCTGAGTCCTTTCGCATAGCAGAACAGCACCAGCATTCCTTCATAGCCGGGGGTCGTCAGCAGCTCTCGCAGCCCCCGCAAATGCCTGCTCAGGCGCTCCACGCCCGGCAGCTTTTCAAGAGGCACATGGTTCCGGCAAGCCTCGAAATCCTCTTTTTCCAACATTCCGTAGTGCGAATACAAAACGTATTGCACAGACTGCGCCGTGAATTCTGACATAAGTTCAAAGAGGTACTCTTGATCAAGACCGAACCACCGCTCTGGCGAAACTCCGGAAAGAGTTCCGCATGTTCGCCGCCTGTTCCGGGGCTGGAAATGGTGGCCAACTCGCCGGGAAGCCGGGAAAGCTGATGCTGCATCTGAAAAGGTAAGGAATAAATGCGTCACGGCGAACAAAGCGAGGGGGCGCGAGTCGCCGGCTGCAAGGCCGTTGCCGAAGGGTGAGCCTTTTCAGGATTGGGCCGCGTATCGCAATTGTTTTCCTATATTTGAGGCAAAACAGACCGGCGCGTCCGGCCACAATTCCCCAGAAAATCTACCGTGTCATGCCAGAACTGAGCTTCAAGGGCAAGGAGTTCGTTTTCAACCACCACCTTGCCGTTCCCCACCGGCCACTGGTTCCGGACGCTTCGAAGTTGCTGTAACTGCATTGGTGTTTGCGATGATCGTTACTTGGTTTGATTCTTGGAGACAAATTTTCCGCTCTGTTCATTGCCTTGTATTATCGATTAAATTACTCCAAGAAAATCTCGGACTTTTTGGTGATTTTATACCTATTTCTTATTCTTTTTTTTGTTATCGCCCCTTTTCAATAACCATTTACTCTCATCATATGACAATGGAAAAAAACTACCTGAATCCGTTCATTCGTTTCAACTACCTTTATCGTGACGGCGGCAATTACAAAAAGTGGAATTTTGTTGATTTTAAAAACCCTGAAGGTCTGGAAATCGATGAAATTCACAGACGATTCGAAAAGAGCTTCGATATGGGATGCCTTTTCAACGCCGATCAAGTCGGGGTGCCTGAAGTATTTTTATTTAATGACGAGGAATATTCTTTGAGCGCTGATGACCACTGCTTTCATGAATATGACTCTATTGAAGCCATTGATGCTTCCAAAGAGGATATCGATTTGCAGTCTCGTTCGATTGGTGAGTTTGTGACCGATGTTGAAAACTTTTCTCGTAAGGGCTGGACAGTATTTGACCCGTGGGAGAAGTCACTCAGCAAGTCCATTTTTAAACGATCTCCTGAACACCTAAACCCTTGAGATAATTGTATGTGTTATTGTAATAATCGGGCATTCTTGTTGGATCCTCTGGCGTTCCTTCTGGCACAAATATGGCCATTCCTTGGCGAGCGCGAGTTAGCAAGACCCTATAGGCATTTTTCTGATATATTTTACGCGATTCGCTTTTAATATTTTGCCATTTGTTACCTCGAAAAGAATAATGTTCCCAACCTTGATTTCCGTAACGGAAATCGCCATCCCATGAGACCAAAACCCAATCAAGTTCGAGACCTTGAATACGAAACTCTGTTGCAACATCTTCGAGATAGTAAGAAGATCGAACATCATCCTTGCCGTCGAGAAACCATTTAATAGGATTCATTGGTGATCGAACATCAATTGCATAAGGTTTAAGGCGTTCAGCTTGAGAAGACACCACCATGCCATAACGCTCTGAGCCACTGGCTTGCGTTTTGACCCATTGTTTAGCAGACTCAAGGTTTCGCGTGAGAACGATAGGGTAACGGTCTATAAGTTGCTGATACAGCGTCCTTGCGTCATCGACTTCACAATCAAGTACGCTTTTAACAAACTTTGAAACTGTTTCAGCTCGAAAAGAGCGCATGGAGGTAGCAAGGTGGAGGTCATGCTCAAAATGGACGTTCTTTCGATTTTTTATGGAAGAAAGTATTTCACCAGCAACATACTCGCTATCGGTTAATGCCGGTGAAATATAGAGGTGCCAATCAGGATATTGTTCCTGAACAGCCTCGATCCATGAACTGATTCCAGATTCTCCAGTGTTGATTTCTTGACCGCCACCAACAAGACAAACAATGACCGCCCAATCATTTCTTCTGTCCATGCAAGAAATGAGGTACTCTGGCTCTGATATATCAAAGTTTGAAACACCTTTGACCTGTTTCATGAATAATGATGTTTGCGCTTTGTCCCATGCGCGTTGTGCTTCATCAAAAAGTGCAACATGCTCAACAGGTGGTCGCCGATCGTTCTTTTGGCAATCATCACGAAAGTGGTGAATATTTTGAATAAATGCCTTGACTCGTGCTTGTGCCTCTGATCGTTTAAGCCTCTTACCGTGTTCCTGTTTCTCTCGTAGAATAGTATCACGAGCAAGCGCTTCACGAAGAATATCCACGAGTGGTTTGTTGCCAGAAAGAAATACGCTATACAGTTCGCTTTGTTCATCGCTGTAACGGGTAGCAATGTTCAAGCCAACAAGAGTTTTTCCTGCTCCCGGTACGCCGGTTACAAAACAAATTGCTTTTTCTTTTCGATCTCTTGCTTGGTCAATAATTCGAAAAAGCTGTTCTGAGGTTTTCGTAAGGTTAATTGCTCCGGCATCGTTCCTCGATATTTCGGCAACACCATGACCTGCATAAAGTGCTCTGGCAGCCTCAATAATAGTCGGTGTTGGTCGATACGCGGCCTCAGACCAGGCTTGTGGATCAAATGGTATTTCTGGAAAATGCCGTACAATCTCTTTGAGAGTAGTTGTGAAAACGCTTGCATTAGTGCAAACAGGTTCATATAGATCATGAACCCTTCGATGTGGACACAATACCAAAGGAATAGCGGGGGCCTTTGTTGCAACTAATACAGGGATAACCGTTGCATTGTGGCTGGCTTCGTGAAAATATTTCAGATCGAGTGCATAATCATACGATTGGTCAATATCTGCACTGAGATATTGAGTTGCATCGATCTTGAATTCAATAGCTATAATAATGCCGTTGAGCAGTAAAACTGCATCGATTCGTCGGCCCATACGAGGTATATTAAATTCGAGATGCAACCAGCCGCGTTGCTCTCTCAAGGCTTGACGAAGCATCGTGATTTCTTTGAACCACGCATTTTTTTGAGTTGGAAGATCGGCAAAGGTACTGTTCAACGCGAGTTCTCCAATAACTTGCTCATCGGGTGTCTGTAGAAAAAGGTCTATGCTTGCGCTGTACCATGACCGATTCATAATTCCTGGGTTGAGGGGTTGAGCGCTCAAAAGCTGATTTTGCTACTCATAAGTGCAAATTCTGTTAACAAATTATAGGAAATTGCGCTACCACCTGCAAAGACCGCTGGCGACAGGTGCTTGCGGAAGCACGACGCATTGAGCAAAAACACCTTCTTACTATCGAAGCGTCCATCTCAAGTAACCAGACTGATGAGATGGCTGCATGGAATGTGCAACTCGTTTTGCCCCGCAGTATTCACGAAACGTACACCTCGCAACAGCAACGCTGGCTCATGAGTATCTCTGAATTCACAAGTCTGGTACTGCAAAAGCAAAATAAAGCTTAAAGCCATCATCGAATAGGCGTTCATCTTCTTCCCGGAATGGATAACACGCTTGCTGAAGATTATGAAATGATAGCCCTCACCCACAGCTCCGCGCCATCCGGACCGCGCACCGTGCACCGCCGCCCGAAATTCGCCAGCACGAACATCTACCTGCCGCTGGTACTCCGCGTCGAAGACGACGAAACGCGACCGCTACGCTACGAAGAGGACATCCTTTCAGCCATCGACTGGCAGCACCTCGACATTTTGCCGCTCGCCGCGAAAATTCCGGACAACGCCAGCGCCGCCGAACAGCAGATGCAGCGCATCCGCCTCGTCGATTCCGGCGGTGAACGCATCGTCTCCGAAGCGGTCGGCGCGTCGCAGGAGCGGCTCGTGTTCGACACCGCCTACGCCGTGCGCATGATTTCGGACATCGTGCCGAACGCCTGGTGGGCGAGCGACATCGTCGGAGATTTGCTTGCAGCGCTGAAAAATCTCGGGTTTGATGACGCGGCGCTCGGGCGTATTTCCGGCCTCATCGTCGAAGAACTGCGCAAGGGGCTCGAAGAGGTGCGGACGGATCGGGCCGAAGCGCTGTTCCGCCACGAAGTCGCCGAAGGGCGCATCCAGTTCCGGCTGCGAGCCGACGGGCGCAACTGGCAACTCCCCGAAACAGCGCAGACCTTCGAGCCGGAGGGAGCCGATCAGCTCAACGGCGCGAACGGCGGCCCACTCGAAAAGAGCCTCTTCTCGCCGATCTACAAAGGCGACTTTTCAAGCAAGGACGAACGCGATGTCGCCATCTATCTCGACGAACAAAAAGCGCTCACCTGGTGGCACCGCAACGTCGCCCGAAGCCACTACGCCGTGCAGGGGTGGCGGCGCGAAAAGGTCTATCCCGACTTCATCTTCGCCATGCAGCAAGCCGAAAGCAAGAGCAAACTCGTCGTGCTCGAAATGAAAGGGAACCATCTTGCGGGCAATGACGACACCGAGTACAAAAAAGCCGTGCTGAAACTCATGACCACCGCCTTCGCCGAAGAACCCCGCCAGCGCATCGGCGAACTCGAACTCGTGCACCAGAGCGGCCCAACCGTCGAATGCGACCTCGTGCTCTTCCCCGAGTGGAAAACGCGACTGCCGGAATTGATGAAGTGATTGTAAAAGGCAATAACTCAAGGGCACCTCTAAAAACTTATTGCGCGTCACGATTGCTGCGTTGGGTGGTGCTCGAAATCCTCACGTACTCCGTGTACGCTCCG
>JAFGER010000062.1 GCA_016931495.1 Chlorobiaceae bacterium
CGGAGCGTACACGGAGTACGTGAGGATTTCGAGCACCACCCAACGCAGCAATCGTGACGCGCAATAAGTTTTTAGAGGTGCCCTTCATTCACCAGACACCATGCAGAGCATGAATCTCGAACTTCAGACGGCCGTCAAGGCGGCCAAAGCGGCGGGCGCCATTACCCTTTCACGATTCGGCGAACTTTCGCACAGGGAAATCGTCGCCAAGGAGTTCAAGGATTTCGTCACCGAAGTTGACAAGCAGTGCGAAGCGGTCATTTCGTCAACGATCAACGAGGCGTTTCCGGAAGACGGTTTGCTCTGCGAGGAGGGAACGAGCGGCAAGGGCGCGTCGGGGCGCACCTGGATCGTCGATCCGCTCGACGGCACGCTGAACTTCATCCACTCGTTTCCGGTATTCGGCATCAGCATCGCCATGCGGGACGCCTCGGGCGAACTCGCGGTCGGCGTGGTTTACGTGCCGGTGCTCGACGAGCTGTTCACCGCCGCGAAGGGCAAGGGTGCGTTCCTGAACGGCGAGCGCATCGGCGTTTCAACGCGCGATGAACAAGGGAGTTACCTCTTCGCCACCGGCCTGCCCTTCAGGGACTACAACCACTACATGGACGGCTACATCGGCTTGCTGAAAGATGTCATCCACGACTCGGCGGGCATCCGGCGCGCCGGTTCGGCCTCGATCGACCTGGCCTACACCGCCGCCGGGCGCTTCGACGGCTTCTTCGAGTACCGGCTGTTCCCCTGGGACTTCGCGGCGGGCGTGCTGCTGGTGCGCGAGGCGGGCGGCGTCGTGACCGGCTTCAGCGGCTCGGATGACGTGTTCGGCCATACGAGCATCCTTGCCGGAAGCCCGCTCACGCACGCGCTGCTGCTGGAAAAAGCGCAGAGGCATTTCGGCGTCTGACCACCCGGCAAGCGCCTGATTTGAACAGTTTGCAACGCTTTCGTATCTTTGAAATTTTCCATCGCAAGTTTCAGCCATTCATGCTCATTCATCAGCGTACCATCCAGGGCGAAGTTTCGCTCACGGGAATCGGGCTTCATACCGGCCGGGAGTGCACCATCACGTTCAAACCCGCTCCGGTCAACACCGGTTACATTTTCGTCAGGAACGACATCGATGACTGCCCGGAGATTCCGGCGCTGATCGATCACGTCGTCGATGTGCTCCGTGGCACCACCATCGGCATCGGCGAGGCAAAAGTGCACACCACCGAGCACGTGCTCGCCGCCCTGTACGGCCTGCAGATCGACAACTGCCGCATCGAGCTGAGCGGCCCCGAACCGCCGGTGCTTGACGGCAGCGCCCACCCGTTCGCCGAAGCGCTGCTTTCGGCAGGCATCGCCGAGCAGGATGAACCGAAAAACTACCTCGTCATCGACGAAACTATCGAGTTTCACAATCCCGAAAAGGGCGTGGACATCGTGGCGTTGCCGCTCGACGGCTTTCGCGCAACGGTGATGGTCGATTACAAAAACCCGGCACTCGGCTCGCAGCACTCCGGTCTGTTCGATCTCGACAAGGAGTTTCTGCGCGAGTTCTCACCGTGCCGCACCTTCTGTTTTCTCTCCGAAGTCGAAGCGATGGCCAATCAGGGCATCATCAAGGGCGCTGATATCGACAACGCTATAGTGATCGTTGACAAGCAGCTCGATGAAACCGAGGTGCAGACGCTCGCCGGCAAGGTTGGCGTGGACGCTTCGCACCTGGTGCTCGGCCAGAACGGCATTTTGAACAACCGCGAATTGCGCTTCACCAACGAACCGGCCCGCCACAAGCTGCTCGACCTGCTCGGCGACCTGGCCCTGCTCGGAATGCCGGTGAAAGCCCAGATTCTCGCCGCGCGTCCGGGCCACGCATCGAACGTGGAGTTCGTCAAGCAGCTCAAGAAGTACGCCGACCGCAACAAGCTGGCCCGCCAGTTCCAGCACGAGAAGAAGGCAGGAGTGATCTTCGACATCAACGCGATCATGAAGATCCTGCCGCATCGCTACCCGTTCCTGCTCATCGACAAGATCGTCGAGTTCAAGCTCGACGAAAAGATCGTCGCCATCAAGAACGTCACGATGAACGAGCCATTTTTCCAGGGCCACTTCCCCGGCAATCCGGTCATGCCCGGCGTGCTCATCATCGAGGCGATGGCGCAGACCGGCGGCATCATCATGCTCAACGGCAACGAGAACATCCAGGAATCGGTTGTCTTTTTCATGGGCATCGACAAGGCCCGCTTCCGCAAGCCGGTGCTGCCGGGCGACACGCTCGTTATCGAAGCGGTGATGACCAACAAGCGCCGCTCGGTCTGCCAGTTCGACGCCAAAGCCTACGTGCGCGGCGAGCTGGTCTGCGAGGCTTCGCTGATGGCGACCGTCATGGAAAAGAAGAAGTGAGAAACGCCCCGCGTTTGCCCGAATAAACGAAAGGCTGTCCTGGAAACGAAACTCCAGGACAGCCTTTTCTTTTTTTTCCGGGGGCGAAAAAAAAGAATCGCCCCGAAACCCTTCTCAGTCAGGACGCTCCGTAGGCGGAGCTGTAAAAATACGTCATCAGGGCAACGTTATCCACATGCATCCACACCTTGCCAACACCCTTTCCAACAGGTTGCCAACAAGTTATCAACACTCCCGACACCCCTGGAGCCAGCACAATAATGTCAGCCAAGACATTATAAAATAATCACTTGTCTAGCCATATAAAGAAACACCACTATCTTCTTGCTCCATTTATCCATATTCAGAGTGTTAATCCGTGGATAACCTTTACAGACAAGGAGATCGGGCGATCCGGAAGACGGGATATTTCGGCAGACGGGCTCAGCCTTTGAAGTCGAGCCCTTTCTGGATGCGGTAGAAACGGACGCAATATTCAATGAACGAGTACAGCAGCATCGCCGCCGAAAGATACATGAAGAACTCCTTGAGTGGCCACTGGCGGAAAATCGGAAGGGGCCAGACCATCGTGATGAACATCATGGACACGAAGCCGACCGCCCACTTGCCGGGCCAGAGCGAGGTGGTCAGCACGTTGTGGCGGTGACGTATCCAGGCCGCGCCGAGAAAAATCACCAGATCGCGGAACACCACGAACGCGACGAACCAGACCGGAAGCTCCCCTTTCCAGAGGTAGTAGAGCGCGACACTGGCCAGGCAGAGCTTGTCGGCCAGCGGGTCGAGAATCTTGCCCATGTCGGAGACCTCGTTGGTCCAGCGCGCCGTCTGGCCGTCGAACCAGTCGCTGAGCAGGGCCACGAACATGATGATGACGGCAATGGTCGTCTCGCCTGCGTCGAGGTAGTAGATGAACCAGGGAATCAGCAGAATCCTCAGGAAGCTCAACGAATTTGGAAGATTGAAGATATGGCCCTGCACAATTATTCCTGTTTGGTTCCGGAACTGACCCGAAGGTCATCCCGAGCTTGATTGTACGAAATTCACAGCCGGATCGACGGCAGAGCCGGCACTGAGCCGCCCGCCACCTTACGATTCCGGGTCAGGCCACCAGTTCGGGATGTTCGTCCACGAAGGCCGCCCACCCCTTGCTCCGGCTTTTTCCGCGCCCCGTCATGCCGCCGTGGCCAAACAGAGAGGCGCCCCGCGCAAGATCGCAGTACGCGATACCGAGCGCGTCGGTGACGTCGAGCGGCTTCGGCTGCTCTTCGAGATTCAGCAATCGTGAAAGCATCGCCGACACCTGCTCCTTGCGCGCCGAGCCGCTTCCGGTGACCGCAAGCTTGATCTCCCTCGGAGCATACTCGCGCACGGGCAAGCCGTGCCTTATCACCGTTGCAAGCACCGCGCCCCTGACCTGGCCCAGAATCAGGGCGCTCCGGACGTTGCGCCCCACGAAGGCCGTTTCGAGCGCCACCGCATCGGGCTTCATGCGCCCGATCACCTCATCGAGGCCAGCGCACAGCTCGCCGATCCGCTCATGCAGCGTGCCCGACGCGGCGGGGCGCACAAGTCCGCAGCCCAGCACGGAGAAACTCCCCCTCGCTCCGGCAATGACACCATAGCCGGTCTTGCGGCTGCCCGGATCGATGCCAAGCACAATCATGCGTCAATCTTCAAAGCTGTCCATGGCGTTCTCGCTGATCTCCATGTTGCTGTAAACCACCTGCGTGTCGTCGTTGCTTTCGAGTGCGTCGATCAGCTTCATCGCCTTCATGGCATCCTCGCCATCGAGTTCGATGTAGTTGTCCGGCAGCAGATCCATCTTGGCGTTCTCGAAGGGAATGGACGCATCTTCGAGCGCTTTCTTGGCCGCTTCGAGGTCCTTGACGTCGGTCAGCACGGTGAAGAACTGCTCGTCGTCCGACTCCAGCTCTTCGAGGCCAGCTTCGAGCAGCAGCTCCATGAGCTGATCCTCGCTCGCCGCCGATTTGGGCACGTCGATGGAACCTTTGCGGCTGAACATCCAGGCAACGCTGCCGTTCTCGCCGAGCGAACCGCCGTTACGGCTCATGAGGTGGCGGATGTCGGCCACGGTGCGGTTGCGGTTGTCGGTCGCGGTCTCGATGATGAGCGCGATGCCGCCGGGGCCATAGCCTTCGTAGGTGATCTCTTCATAAGTCGCGCCTTCGAGTTCACCGGTACCCTTCTTGATGGCGCGCTGGATGTTGTCCATCGGCATCGAATTGGCCCTTGCCGTATCGATGGCCAGCCGCAGACGCGGGTTGCCCGACGGGTCGCCGCCGCCCATTCTGGCCGCGATGGTGATCTCCTTGACGAGCTTGGTGAACAGGTTTCCTCTCTTCTGGTCGGTGGCGGCCTTTTTACGCTTGATGGTCGCCCATTTACTGTGTCCTGACATAGATTACTATCCGATGATTGAGTATTCCGGAAATGACGCGGTTATGAAAAGATTTGTTTTACTTTAGGAAAAGCAAATCCTGCGGGGTCAATAGTCAAAAGAAAAGCACCTCTGAAAAGTGCCGTAATTCCGTTTTGCGGAAACAGGATGGTTTCGGAGGCGCCCTTAAATTAAGCACAAGAACAAAGAATGGCAAACAGGTTGATCGCTTATCAGGGTGAACCGGGCGCATACAGCGAAATTGCAGCTCTCAAATTCGGAGAGCCCAAACCCTGCGAAAGCTTCGATGATGTCTTCGCAGCCGTAACCGGCGGGGCGGCTGACTACGCGGCCATCCCCATCGAAAACTCGCTCGGCGGGAGCATTCATCAGAACTACGACCTCTTGCTCCGCTGCCCGGTACTCATTCTGGCCGAAACCTTCGTGAAGGTCGAACACTGCCTGCTCGGCCTGCCCGGCAGCTCGGTCCAGCAAGCCGCCAAAGCGATGTCGCACCCGCAGGCGCTTGCCCAGTGCCACAACTTTTTCGCCACGCATCCGAACATCAGAGCCGAGGCGGCCTACGATACGGCGGGAAGCGCCAAGATGGTGGCCGAACAGGGAGACCCGACAGCGCTGGCCATCGCCTCGAAGCGGGCGGGCGAGCTTTACGGACTCGACATTCTCCGTGAAAATCT
The DNA here is from genome assembly GCA_016931495.1 of Chlorobiaceae bacterium. Classification (GTDB taxonomy): domain Bacteria; phylum Bacteroidota; class Chlorobiia; order Chlorobiales; family Chlorobiaceae; genus Chlorobaculum. The sequence continues at coordinate 5,485 of JAFGER010000062.1, forward strand.
TGCCGATGAGGAGTGGAACATCACCCGCTTCTTCTGCATCGCCCGCGAGGACAACGCCGCCGGACTCTCCGGACTGCTGAACCAGCCCGACACGGCAAACCCGAAAACCTCGATCGTCTTTTCGCTGCGCAACGAGCAGGGCTCACTCTACAAGGCGCTGGCCACGCTGGCGCACCGGGGCATCGACCTGACCAAGATCGAGTCGCGCCCGTCGCGCAAGAAGGCCTTCGAGTACCTCTTCTATGCCGACTTCATCGGCCACCGCGACGACCCGCTCATCCAGCGGGCGCTCGACAACCTCCGGGAATTCGCCCCGATGCTCAAGGTGCTCGGCAGCTACGGAGTGGTGAATCCATGATTGCGGAGAACCAGATCGACCTGTTCGGCGCTTTGGCTTCCGGCCCGGCAGAACCGGCGGAAGCAACGCAAAAAAGTACGGCGAAAACCGGGAACGATAAGCCCGCCCTCTACCTGCTCGACGGCATGGCGCTGGTCTATCGCGCCTTCTACGCGCTGCAGCAGGCGCGGATGAGCACGCGCGACGGCCAGCCGACCGGCGCGGTGTTCGGCTTCGCCTCCAGCCTGCTGCGCATCATCGAGGAGCACCGGCCCGAGTACCTCGCCGTGGCGTTCGACAGCCCGGAGAAAACCTTCCGCCACGAAAAGTACGAAGCCTACAAAGCCAACCGGCCCGCGCCGCCGGAGGATCTCGTCAGCCAGCTTCCGGAAATCCGGGAGCTGATCAGGGCGCTGGGCATTCCGCTGGTCATCATGCCCGGCTTCGAAGCGGACGACCTCATCGGCACGGCGGCGCGAAAGTTCGAGGAGCGCTGCCGGGTCTTCATCGTCACGCCGGATAAAGATATGGCGCAACTCGTGCACGACGGCGTGCGCATCCTCAAGCCCGGCAAGAAGCAGAACGAGTTCGAGCTGGTCGGCAGCGCCGAGGTATCGGAACAGTTCGGTGCGCCGCCGGAGCAGTTCATCGACCTGCTGACGCTGACCGGCGACACCTCGGACAACATTCCCGGCGCGAAGGGAATCGGCCCCAAGACCGCCTCCAGCCTGCTCGAAAAGTACGGCTCGCTCGAAGGCATTTACGCCAATCTCGGCGCACTGACGCCAAAGACGCGCCAGAGCCTCGAAACTTTCCGCGAGATGATGCCGCTGGTTCGCGAGCTGGTGACGATCCGCACCGACCTCGACGTGCCGCTCACGCTTGACGATCTGCACAGCGGCAAGCCCGATGCCGAAGCGCTCTTCACGCTGCTGTCGCGGCTTGAGCTGAAGAGCATCGCCGCGCGGGTTCAGACCGCGCTGAAGATCGCACCGCCGCCGGCAATGGCGACGCCTGGCGAAGCCGGGAGCGATGCGGCCATGCAGGAAAACCCCGGCGAACCGGAGCTCGTGCCCGCAGGCGAGGGATCGGCGTACCACCTGATCGACAGCGAAGAGGAGTTCGACAAGCTCCTGACACTGCTTGAACATTCCGGCGGCTTTGCGGTCGATACCGAAACCACGAGCCTCGACACTTTCGAGGCGGAGCTGGCGGGCATCTCATTCTCGATTGAACCGGGCGAGGCGTTTTTCGTCTATTTCGGCCAGCCAGGTCTCGACGCCAAAGCGACCATCGCAAAGCTGAAGCCGCTGCTTGAAAACCCGGCCATCGGCAAGACCGGCCAGAACCTGAAATACGACATCCTCGTGCTGAAAAAGTACGGGGTGGAACTTCAGCCCGTGGAGTTCGACACCATGCTGGCCAGCTACGTGCTCGACCCCGAGGCGCGCCACAACCTCGACGACATGGCCGCGCTGCATCTCGGACGCCAGACCGTCAAGTACACGGAGCTGGTCGGAACGGGTAAATCGGCCATCGGCATCTTCGAGGTCGAACCGCAGAAGCTTTCGGACTACGCCTGCCAGGACGCCGACGTCGCGCTCAAGCTGCGCCGCGAGCTTTCCGGCAAGCTCGAAGCGACTCCCGAACTGCTCGACGTCTGCCGCCAGCTCGAATTTCCGCTGGTCAGCGTGCTGGCCCGGATGGAGCACGAGGGGGTCTCGATCGACACGGCCCACCTCGCTCAGCTCGCCATCAAGGTCAGCGGAGAGCTGGCCGGGTTGACCGAAAAAATTTATGCGTCGGCTGGCGAAACCTTCAACATCGACTCGCCGAAGCAGCTCGCCCACATCCTGTTCGAGGTGCTCAAGCTGCCCGCGAAAAAGGCCACCAAAACCGGCTACTCCACCAACGTGCAGGTGCTCGAAGAGCTTGCCCTGCTGCACCCCGTTGCAACCGACCTGCTCGAATACCGGAGCCTGCAGAAGCTCAAAAGCACCTACATCGAGGCGCTGCCGAAGATGCTCAACCCCGTCACCGGCAGGCTGCACACCTCGTTCAACCAGTCGATCACGGCCACCGGGCGGCTCTCGTCATCGAACCCGAATTTGCAGAACATCCCGATCCGCACGGAACTCGGCAAGGAGATTCGCCGCGCCTTCATTCCGTCGAATCCCAGCAACCTGCTGCTCTCGGCGGACTACTCGCAGATCGAGCTGCGCATCGCCGCCGAGCTTTCGGGCGATCCGATGCTCATCGAAGCGTTCCGTAACCGCGAGGACATCCACGCCGCCACGGCGCGGGTGATCTTCGATACGGACGAGGTGACGGCCGACATGCGGCGCAAGGCCAAAGAGGTGAACTTCGGCGTGCTCTACGGCATCCAGCCCTTCGGCCTGTCGCAGCGCCTCGGCATTCCGCAGAAAGAGGCCAGGGAGATCATCGACACCTACATGTCGAAATATCCCGGCATGTTCTCGTCGCTCCAGACAATCATCGAAGAGGCGAAGCAAAAAGGATACGTCACGACGCTCATGGGCCGCCGCCGCTACGTGCCCGACCTGCGGAGCCCGAACGCCAACATCCGCAAGGCCGCCGAGCGCGTCACCATGAACACGCCCATCCAGGGCACGGCGGCGGACATCATCAAATACGCCATGTGCTCGATCAGCAGACGCCTGAGCGAAGAGAATTTCCGCTCGGTGATGCTCTTGCAGGTGCACGACGAGCTGCTGTTCGAAACGCCTGCCGATGAACAGTCGGAGCTGACGAAGCTGGTGGAGGAGTGCATGGTGGATGCGGCCTCGAAATGCGGCGTGCGCAACGTCCCGGTGGAGGTGGAAACCGGTGCCGGAAAAAACTGGCTGGAGGCCCATTAGGCCTTGATGATTACAACAATCTTTTTTTTATATTTGGTGAGCTTAATCGGAACCACCCGGTTTTACGGCAATCAACCGCGCACCGAATGCCCTGGACGTCAAAGGACTGCACCCTTGCCAAAGGCGATGAGGCCGCGCCGCTCAGCAATGTCCGCTCCCGGATCATGAGCACATTCCGAACCCTCCCCCTGGCGTTCCCGGAAAACCGTAAACCCGCTAATTTTTAACCTCGTCACCGAATCAACCCCTTACCGACAGTATGTACTGGAATCTCGATCTTGCCCGATATATTGCCGATGCTCCATGGCCGGTCACCAAAGACGAACTGATCGATTACGCCAACAGAACCGGCGCACCGCAGCAGGTCATCGAAAATCTTGAGGATCTGCCCGATAGCGATGAACTGTACGAAAGCCTCGAAGAGATCTGGCCCGATTACCCTACGGATGAAGATTTCGGATACAGCGACGAAGAGCCCTTAAACTAAAGAAGCCGAGAGGAGCGATGTTTTTTTTTTTAAGCTTATCATACCCCGTCTGAAAGCAGGGCTGCCCGTACTGCTCCTCCTCATGCTCGCCCTGCCGGGAGTGCTGCTCGCCCGGAACGGCCCGGCATCCGAAGATGAGCGGCTCGCCTCCCTTCCCGCCGTCAAAAGCATCAGCATCAAAGGCAACAAGGCGCTCACGACCGAAGAGATCAGGGAGATCATGTCCACCTGGACCCGTGACTCCTTCCTCGGCACGGGACTGTTCAGCGGCGCTCCCCGGCCATTCAAGACCGAGGAGTTCGAAAAGGACATCACCCTCATCAAAAAGCTCTACACCTTCAAGGGATACTTTTTCGCGGATGTCGATACGACCGTCGTCCGCGACAAAAAGGGCAATGTGCGCATCGACATCCGCATCCGCGAGAACCAGCCGACCCGCATCGATTCGATTCGCTATTCAGGCCTCAACTCCGTTCCCGAAGAGCTCCGCAAGCGCTATTTCAGAAGAAGCCGCCTGAAACCGGAAAGAATCTTCTCGGTTGAAACGCTCATCGAGGAGCGCGACCGCTCGCTCGACTTTTTCAGGAATTACGGCTACACCTTTTTCAGCCCCGACAGCATCAACATCACGGTCGATACCCTCGGGCTGAAAGCGGGCATCCACTTCATGATGAACCTCCCGGAACGGCATGTTTACGGCCCAACCAGGGTTATCGTCAACGATCCGCTCAGAAACGAACGGCCCCCGAAAAGCCGCACCTTCGTCAGGGACAACGTGTCGGTAACCATTTACGGAGACCAGAAATTCTCTCCCGACATCTTCCCGTCAGCCATCGCGTGGAAAGAGGGCGGGCTGACCAGCCAGAGCGTCGAGCAGCGCACACTGGAAAATTTCGGCACCACCAACCTGTTCTCCTCCATTGCCATGGAGCGGGACTCCGTGCAGGCCGGCGCCATCCCCATGACCGTCCGGCTCGAACCGGCCCCGAAACACCTGATCGAACCAAAGCTGCTCGTGGACAATCGCTACGGCGCGCTGTTCATCGGCGGCGCGATCGCGTACGAAAACAGGAACCTGTTCGGCGCCGGTCAGCAATTCAGGATTTCGACCAACTACGGCTCGCAGACCTCGGCATCCACAAACTACCTCTCCAGCCTCTCGCCCGATCAGTATGAAAAAGCCATACCCTACGAGTTCAATGTCAAGGCGAACCTGGTGATTCCCAAAATCGGCAGGCAGGGCTCGTCCTATACCGGCACGCTCGAATATTCGCAAGCGCAACTTCCGATACTGCTCAAAAGCCGGAGAGAGATTATCAGGGGAACCTACAGCAGCCAGCCGACAAGAAATTCGCGTCTCAATTTCGACTTCTTTGAACTCGAGGTCGTCAGCAGGGATTCGCTTCGCGGCTTCAAGCAGCTCTTCACAAACGATCTGGCTGAAAACATCAACATCGATCCGACCACCGATAAGGCGGTAAATCGTGCTCTCGACAGCCTGCTTCAGACGCGGCTGAACCAGACCTTCAGGCTTCAGTACAACTTCTCGAACCGCCACAACGCCCTTTTTCGCAGATCGGCGACCTGGAATGTTTCGGTGATCGCCGAAGAGTCGGGCGGGCTGCTGTGGCTGATCGACAAGTACATCGATACCAGCAATCGAGCGGGCTTCACCGACGCCGATCCGCAGATTTTCGGCACCGGCTACAACCAGTACCTCAAGCTCGATACGCAGGTTGCCATCACCAAGGATCTGTCGCCAGACCGGCAGATTGCCGCGCGGCTTGCCCTCGGCTGGATGGGCCCCTACGGCAAGGCTGAATCCACTCCCGAAGAGCACCGGTTCTACGCCGGAGGGTCGAACAGCATGCGCGGCTGGCTTTTCGGCCAGCTCGGCCCGGGCAATTGCGCAAGCGACGCCTCCTCGAATTTCGGTGCGGACATCAGGGCCGAACTTGGCCTCGAATACCGCATGAAGCTCTTCAAGCTTTTCGGACAGCCTTCGGGCGTCACCCTGTTCAGCGACATCGGCAACATCTGGGACAGGAGCGGCCCGTACGCGCTCAGCCTCAAATCGCTTGGCCGGGATTTCGCCTGGGACCTGGGAGCGGGAGTGCGGCTCGGCTCGCCTATCGGCCCCTTCAGGTTCGACTTCGCCTGGAAAATCCATGATCCGGCAAACCCGAGACGATGGAGAATTACACACAACAAACTGAGTGATTTCACCTTCAACTTCGGAATCGGAGAAGCCTTTTAACCGACTATTCATTCACGCCTAACCTTCTTGAAACTATGCCCGGAAAAACCACCCTGCTGGCCCCGTCGATTCTCTCTGCGGACTTCACGAACCTGAAAGCCTCGGTTGAGCTGGCTGAAAAAGCTGGAGCTGACTGGATGCACTGCGATGTCATGGACGGCGTCTTCGTGCCCAACATCACCTTCGGCCCGTTCATTGTGCAGGCAATCAAAAAGTGCACCAGCATGGTCATCGACACCCACCTGATGATTGTCGATCCCGACAAGTATATCGAAGAGTTCGCCAAGGCCGGTTCCGACCAGATCACCGTGCACCTCGAAGCCTGCCCGCACCTGCACCGCACGATCCAGTTCATCAAGAGCCTCGGCGTGAAAGCCGGCGTCTCGATCAACCCCGCCACTCCGGTTTCACTGCTCGAACCGGTGCTGGCCGATCTCGACCTGGTGCTCCTGATGTCGGTCAACCCCGGCTTCGGCGGACAGAAGTTCATCCCGGCCTCGGTCGCCAAAATTGCCAACCTCGACGCCATGCGCATGGAGATGAACCCGGAGATGGTCATCGCCGTCGATGGCGGCATCACCGAAGAGAACGCCGCCATGGTGGTGGAAGCCGGAGCTGACGCCCTGATCGCCGGTACGGCTTTCTTCCGCGCCGCCGACCCGGTAGCAGCAGCGAAAAAGCTGAAAGGTCTGGAGTAAGAAAAAGAATAAGACTTATAGGTCTCAGAGGGCCTATAAGTCTTATAGGAAAGAAGAAAGGAAAAACTACGCTTGCCGCCAGGCTTTGTCCACAAAGTCCACAAAGTCCACCGCTACCCCCACGCGAACTTCCGCAGCTCTTCGCTGACAAGCAGCCCCTCGCCGATCAGCACGGCGTCGAAGCCGGCTTGCTGCATGAGCAGCACGTCGTCGCGGCGCTTCATGCCGCTTTCAGCTACCGAGACGATTCCGGCGGGCATCAGCCGCTTGAGGCGCACGGAAATCATCAGGTCAACGGTAAACGTTTTCAGGTCGCGGTTGTTCACCCCGACGATGGTCGAACCCTGTTCGAGGGCGATGTCGAGTTCACGCTCGTCGTGCGTCTCGACCAGCGCGTGCAGGCCGAGTTCGGCGAAAAGCTGGAGGTAGTCGCCGAGCTGCGACGGTTCGAGCGCCGCCACGATCAGGAGCGCCGCATCGGCGCCCATGAGGCGCGTTTCGTAAATCTGGCTCTCGTCGATGATGAACTCCTTGCGGAGCACGGGAGTGGAAAACTTTTGCGTGATCGCCTTCAGGTAGTCGGGCGAGCCCTGGAAGTAGCAGCGGTCGGTCAGCACGGAAAAGGCCGATGCGCCGATCTCCGCGTAGCGGGCGGCGATGTCGAGCGGGCGGAAATCTTCGACGAGCACGCCGCGCGATGGCGAAGCTTTCTTGACCTCAGCGATGAGGTTGATGCCGCCGTCACGTTTCGTGATGGCCGAACGGAAATCGCGCGGAGCCGGAAGGTCGCCGCACACTTCGCGGTAACGGCGCTCCGGCTCCTGCTTTTTCAGTTCGGCAACCTCTCCCGACTTGGTTTCGAGAATCCGGGTGAGATAGGTCATGCCTCGCTTTCAGCTGCCATCTTGCGAAGCTCGTCCTCGAACTCGACGATCTGGCGGATGTTGTCGAGGAACCACGGATCGATGCCGGTGGACTGATGGATTTCTTCGACAGTCGCCCCGGCCTGGAAGGCGTAACGCAGGTAGAACATACGGTCGGCCTTGGGGATTTTGATCTTTTCGAGCAGGTCTTCCTTGGCGAACTTGCGCTGCTGCTGGGTCATGTCAATGACATTCATGATGTCCTTGCCGTCGCAGCCAAGACCGGCGCGCCCGATTTCCAGCCCGCGCAGCGATTTTTGCAACGCCTCGCGGAAGTTGCGCCCGAAGGCCATCACCTCGCCGACCGACTTCATCTGCACGCCGAGACGCGCATCGACGTTCTTGAACTTTTCGAAGTCCCAACGAGGCACCTTCACGACGGTGTAGTCAATCGAAGGCTCGAAGCTTGCGGGCGTCGTCTTGGTGATGTCGTTGGTGATCTCGTCGAGCGTGTAACCCACGGCGAGCTTGGCGGCAACTTTCGCGATAGGGAAACCGGTCGCCTTCGAGGCAAGCGCAGAACTGCGCGACACGCGCGGGTTCATCTCGATGACCACGATGCGGCCATCCTTCGGATTGATCGAGAACTGGATGTTGCTGCCGCCGGTCTCGACGCCGATTTCGCGGATGATCTTGATGGAGGCGTCGCGCAATTCCTGGTACTGGCGATCGGTGAGGGTCTGTGCCGGCGCGACCGTGATGCTGTCGCCGGTGTGCACGCCCATCGGATCGACGTTCTCGATGGAGCAGACGATGATGACGTTGTCGGCCAGATCGCGAATCACCTCAAGCTCGTACTCTTTCCAGCCGATCAGGCTCTCCTCGACCAGCACCTCGCCAATCGGACTCTCGGCCAAACCACGGCGCACCACGTCGTAGTAGTCGGCCTTGGTCTCGGCGAACCCGCCGCCCGTGCCGCCGAGCGTGAAGGATGGGCGAATGACGATGGGAAGGCCGATTTCATCGAGCGCCTCCTTGGCCTCCTTCTCGTTGCGCACGAAGAAGCCCTTGGCCATTTCGAGGCCGAGCTTTCGCATAGCGTCGCCGAAGAACTCGCGGTTTTCGGCCTTGCGGATAGCGCGGAGCTTGGCGCCGATCAGCTCGACGCCGTGGCGTTCCAGAACGCCCGACTCGGCCAGCTTGACCGCCGTGTTGAGCGCAGTCTGTCCGCCCATGGTCGGAAGCAGCGCATCCAGCTTTTCCTTCTCGATGATCTTGCGGACATAGTCCGGAGTGATCGGCTCGATATAGGTTGCATCGGCCAGCTCGATGTCGGTCATGATGGTGGCCGGGTTGCTGTTAACGAGGATGACGCGGTAGCCATCCTCCTTGAGAGCACGGCACGCCTGTGTGCCGGAATAGTCGAATTCACAGGCCTGTCCGATAACGATGGGACCGGCTCCAATCACCAGTATGGACTTGATATCCTCGCGTTTTGGCACGTGTTTTCCGCTTTAAGTCTTGTGGTAAATCTTTCGTTGCGTAATGTACAAAATTTTCCGGTGTTCCGAGTGACCCGGCAGGCTCAAAGGCGCACTGTCACCCAGGCGATTTTCCCCGGCTTTCTCCTATAAGACCTATACGACCTATAGGACTTATAGGATTTTAAAACTCTCACGCCAGCACCTTGATCTGCTCCTGGTGAAATCCTCCGGAATCGCGCCGGAGCCATGAGGTGACCTCTCTCGGGACGCCGGAATAAAGCGAGATAATCACCATCGAGTGACCGGGACTGGCGAAATCGATGTCGTTGCGCGATGGCACGGCCGTCGAGTTGATATGCGAGTGGTACGAGCCGACAATCACCAGACCGAGAGAGCTGGCTTCGCGCTCCACTTCGAGATATTCGCTGTAGGAAATTTCAAAGCCGTTCTCCCGCCCGAAATAGAGCGTGTTGCGGCACGGGGCGATTTCATGCACGATGTTGTCGATGTTGCCCCGGTGATCGACCACTTTTCTTCCGACGAGCAGCCCGCAGCATTCGTAGGGAAGATCCCTGATGGCGTGCTCCTGTATGATTTCAAACTTGCGACGAGGTAATTTCATTACTGACCACTGCGAGAATAGGATACCTGATACGTCAAAGCGCCTTGGCGCCGATGTCACGGCGGAAATATGCGCCCTCGAATCCGATGGCGTCCACCGCGCGATAGGCCCGGTCGAGCGCCTCCCTCAGCGACGGAGCGGATGCCGTCACCGAAAGCACGCGGCCACCCGAAGTCACCAGCGTATCGCCCTCGCGGCGCGTACCGGCATGGAAAACAAGCACGCCCTCCAGATCGTTCACCGCCGGATCGATGGTGATCTCCCTGCCGGTTTCGTAGCTGTCGGGATAGCCCGCCGAGGCCATGACCACCGTCGCGGCGGCGCCCGCCTGCATCTCGAACGGCACCGCTTCGAGACCGCCATCGACACTCGCAAGCAGCGCGTCGAACAGGTCGCTCTTGAGCATCGGCAGCACCACCTGCGTCTCGGGATCGCCGAGGCGGGCGTTGAACTCGACCACCGAGGGCTGGCCATTATCGATCATCAGCCCGACGTAGAGAAATCCGGTGTATGAATGGCCTTCATCAGCCATTCCCTTAAGTGTAGGACGAATAATCTGCTCCTCAACTTTTTTCATGACTTCGGGCGTCACAATCGGCGCTGGCGCATAGGCTCCCATGCCGCCCGTGTTCTTACCGGTATCGCCTTCGCCAATGCGCTTATGATCCTGCGCGGAGAGGAAAAGCCGATAGTTCTCGCCATCGGTCAGCGCGAAAACGCTCGCCTCCTGTCCAGTGAGAAAATCTTCGTAAACGACTTCATTTGCTGCATCGCCAAAAATACGCGATTCAAACATCGCAGTATTTGCGGAAAGCGCCTCATCTTTATTTGCAGCGATAATCACCCCTTTTCCCGCACAGATTCCGCTTGCCTTGATTACTTGTGGCCAAGAGGGAATGGGCAAGCTTTCCACATTAGTTGAACAGGTAGAAAGCGTTTCCACATGGTTATTCGCAGAGGCCAAGCTATTAAACACCTCGTATCCGGCGGTCGGAATGCCGTGGCGCTTCATGAACTCCTTGGCGAACACCTTGCTCGTTTCCAACTGCGCCGCCTCGGCGGTCGGGCCGACCACCTTCAGCCCCGCCTCGCGGAACCGGTTGACGATGCCCGCTTCGAGTGGTTGCTCCGGGCCGACCACCGTCAGGCCGATCGACTCCCTGGCGACGAGGTCGAGCAGCGCGTCGATGTCAGTCGCCTTGATGGAGACGTTGCGCACCTTGCCGCCCATCGTGGCTGTGCCGCCGTTGCCGGGGGCCACGAAAACGGTTGAAACCTTGCTGCTGCGCGCGACGGCCCAAGCCATGGCATGTTCCCTGGCGCCGCTTCCGATGATCAGAACGTTCATGTTTGCGTAGAAAACGATGGCCTCAAATCACCCTGTGGTTTGTCGGCGTGGATTGTTAAATTGAAACCGTCCAAACTGAACGGCCGCGCGGCACGTCGCTGCGTCACCATCGGCGAAGCACTCGCGCCCGGATGTATATAATGTATCATGCATCACAAAAACAATAAAAAAATTCCGGCCTCACCGCGCCTCCCACATGCCCAACGTCAACCAGATCCTGCTCGATAGCGGAACCCGCCTGCTCCCCCACGTTCTGAAGCTGCTCTTCGCGACGCTGAAGATCGACATCGGGCACGCTGGCGAGCCGTTGCCAGACGGCGGCGGACGCGGCGTGATGTTCGCCTTCTGGCACGGCAAGATGATCGCCGGATGGCTTCTGGCGCGGCGGCTGTTTCCCGAACGCGAGATTGCGGCGGTCGTCAGCCTCTCGGAAGATGGACAGATTCTGTCGGACGCGCTCGACCGGCTCGGCTTCCGCCTGATTCGCGGATCGAGTTCGAGGGGCAAGGAGGTGGTGCGGCGCAACATCGGCGTCGCCCTGACGAGTCGCGGCGTGGTGGCCGTCACGCCCGACGGCCCGCGCGGCCCGCATCACCGCTTCAAGTACGGCACCCTCCGGCTCGCCGCGCTGCACCAAGCGCCCCTGGTGTTTGCCGACATCCGTTATGAGAAAGCGCGCAATCTGAAAAGCTGGGACAAATTTGAAATCCCGCTTCCGTTCAGCCGCGTGAAGGTCACGCTGCACGTCGTGCGCGTACCGGAATTTCCATCCGAGGAGGAGTTCCGCGCCTGGGCGGACAAGCTTTCTGATGGACTGGACGATGAGTAGCGCCGCCCTCCTCCGGCCACTCGGCGCGATCTACGGCATGGCGATGAGCCTGCGCAACCACCTCTACGACCGGGGCACCTTCAAAAGCTGGCGCTCGCCGATTCCGGTAGTTTCGGTCGGCAACATCACCACCGGCGGCACCGGAAAGACGCCGCTGGTGGACTGGATCGTCAAATTTTACGAAGCTTCCGGAATTGCGACCGCCATCGTGTCGCGCGGCTACGGGCGCCGGACGAAGGGCGTGCAGCTCGTCTCGGACGGCAAACGGATGGTGCTCGGCAGCCGCGACGCCGGAGACGAAACCGCGATGCTCGCCGCGCGAAACCCCGGCACGATCGTCGTCGTGGCCGAAAATCGCGCCGACGGAGTGCGCTTCCTCATGCGTGAATTCGCCGGACGCCTGCCGGGCGTCATCGTGCTCGACGACGCTTTCCAGCACCGCAAAATCGCACGCGACCTCGACATCGTCGTCATCAACGCCAGCGCGCCAAGAGAGCTGGAGGCGATGCTGCCCGCCGGACGACTGCGCGAACCGCTCGACGGACTGCGCCGCGCCGGGCTCATCATCCTCGGCAAAATCACCGACGACGCCAAAGCCGCGCCGCTTCTCGCCCGGCTCGAACGGTTCGGCAAACCGGTGCTCCGCTCGCGAATCAG
>JAFGER010000063.1 GCA_016931495.1 Chlorobiaceae bacterium
AATCTTCTCTTTCTTTCTGGCCATAGCTGTTCTCCTTTTTACATGATAGGAAACTATGACCGTTTACACACTTTATCTTACAGACTCCTCAGGATAATCACCGGAAGGCTGACGCTTTTATTGATCGACTTCTTGAAAAAGGCGATTCGATTGCTTCATTTCCCGAAATGGGAAGAGTCGTTCCTGAACTTTCCCGGTCTGACATCCGTGAGGTACTTGTCGGGAATTACCGGATCGTTTACAGAACCACCCCAGTGCAAATTGTTATTCTCACTGTTTTTGAAGGCCATCGAGCCTTGCGCTCCGAAGAGCTTGATCAGGACTGAAAGGTTCGTCCAGAATACCGAACGTGTAAACCATTGAAACCGTCCCCCTATTTATGACGGAAGAGCAGCTTGAACAGGAAGCCCTTGAGTGGCTCCGGGAAATTGGCTACCAGCACCGCTTCGGCCCAGACATTGCGCCGGACGGAGACGCGCCCGAACGCGGGAGCTACCGCGACGTGGTGCTCGTCGGACGATTACAGGAGGCCATCGCCCGGCTCAATCCGCAGATTCCCGCCGCCTCCCGCGAAGATGCCGTGCAACAGGTGCTCAGGCTCGACCATCCCGTCCAGCTCGCCGCCAACCGCGCCTTCCATCGCCTGCTCGTCAACGGCGTGCCGGTCGAATATCAGCAGGGCGGCGAAACGCGCGGCGACTTGGTGCGGCTGATCGATTTCGGAAATCCGTCAAAAAACGACTGGCTGGCGGTCAACCAGTTCACCGTCAAGGGGCCGCAGCGCGACCGCCGCCCGGACATCATCCTGTTCATCAACGGCCTGCCGCTGGTGGTGATCGAGCTGAAGAATCCCGCCGACGAGAACGCCAGCATCGGGAAAGCTTTCGACCAGCTCCAGACCTACAGGGAGCAGATTTCCGACCTGTTCCGCTACAACGAAATCCTCGTCATCTCCGACGGCACCGAAGCCCGCATGGGCTCGCTCTCCGCCAGCATCGAACGCTTCATGGCGTGGCGCAGCATCGACGGCGAAACACTCGACCCGCTCGGGCGTTTCAACGAGCTGGAAACCATGATTCGCGGCATCTTCGAGCCGGTGCGGCTTTTGGACTATCTCCGCTTTTTCATCCTCTTCGAGGACGAAGGCGAACTCATCAAGAAGATCGCCGGGTATCACCAGTACTTCGCCGTGCGCACGGCTATCGAACGGGTCATCGCGGCATCGGAGAGCCAAGGCGACCACAAGGGCGGCGTGGTGTGGCACACCCAGGGCTCCGGCAAAAGCATCACGATGGTCTGCTTCGCCGCCCGCGTCATGCGCGAAACCGCCATGCAGAACCCGACCATCGTCGTCATCACCGACCGCAACGACCTCGACGGCCAGCTCTTCGGCGTCTTTTCGCTCTCGCAGGATCTCTTGCGCGAACAGCCCGTGCAGGTGGAGAGCCGCAACGACCTCCGCTCAAAACTCGAAAACCGGCCATCGGGCGGCATCATCTTCACCACCATCCAGAAGTTCATGCCGACAGAGGAGGAAGAGCGCTTTCCCACCCTCTCCGACCGGCGCAACATCGTGGTGATTGCCGACGAAGCGCACCGCACGCAGTACGGCTTCGAGGCGAAGTTCAAAGGCGACGCCAAAGGCTATCAGGTCGGCTACGCCCAGCACCTGCGCGATGCCCTGCCGAACGCCACCTTTGTCGCCTTCACCGGCACGCCGGTTTCAAGCCAAGACCGCGACACCCGCGCCGTGTTCGGCGACTACATCCACATCTACGACATCCAGCAGGCAAAGGAGGATGGCGCGACCGTGCCGATCTACTTCGAGTCGCGCCTTGCAAAACTCAGCCTCAACGAAGAGCTGTTGCCGGAGATCGACGACGAGGTCGAGGAGCTGACCGAAGACGAGGAGGAGAACGAACGGAATCGCCAGAAAAGCCGGTGGGCGGCGCTCGAAAAGGTGGTTGGTTCCGAACCGCGCATCAGGCAGGTGGCCGACGACCTCGTCACCCACTTCGAGGAGCGCTGCAATGCTATGGCCGGAAAAGGGATGATTGTCGCCATGAGCCGGGAAATCTGCGTCCACCTCTACGACGCCATCACAGCGCTCCGGCCAGGGTGGCACAGCGACGACCCCGAAAAAGGGGCGATCAAGGTCATCATGACCGGATCGGCCAGCGACAAGCCGCTGCTTCGCCCGCACATATACTCCGCCCAAACCAGAAAGCGCCTCGAAAAGCGCTTCAAAGACCCCGAAGACCCGCTCCGGCTCGTTATCGTCCGCGACATGTGGCTCACCGGCTTCGACGCTCCGAGCGTGCACACCATGTACGTTGACAAGCCGATGAAGGGCCACAACCTGATGCAGGCTATCGCCCGCGTCAACCGCGTCTTTCGGGACAAGCAGGGCGGCCTCGTGGTCGATTACATCGGCATCGCCAACGATCTGAAAAAAGCGATCAGGGATTATACATCGAGCAAGGGCAGGGGAAAACCGACCATCGATTCTCGGGAGGCGCTCGCCCTCATGCTCGAACAGCTCGACATCCTGCGCGGCATGATGCACGGCTTTGATTACAGCGGCTTCCTCACCGGTGGCCATCGCCTCATGGCGCGGGCGGCGAACCACATCCTCGGCCTCGACGAAGGAAAGAAACGGTTCAGCGACACGGCGCTCGCCATGTCGAGAGCTTTCAGCCTCTCTTGCACGCTTGACGAAGCCAAAGACGTTCGCGAAGAGGTCGCCTTCTTTCAGGCGGTGAAGGTTATTCTTACCAAACGGGAGAGCACCGAAAAGAGGCGCACTGAGGAAGAGAAGGAGCTGGCCATTCGCCAGATCATCGGCAATGCGCTCGTCTCCGAAGACGTTGTCGATATTTTCGAATCTGTCGGACTCGACAAGCCGAATATCGGTATTCTCGACGACGCATTCCTCGAAGAGGTGCGCAACCTGCCAGAACGCAACCTCGCCGTCGAACTCCTTCAGCGCCTGCTCGCCGGTGAGGTGCATTCCCGGTTCTCGTCGAACATCGTTCAGCAGAAGAAATTCTCCGACCTGCTCGACAGCGTCGTCAGGCGCTACCAGAACCGCGCCATCGAAACCGCCCAGGTCATCGAAGAACTGGTGGCAATGGCAAAAAAATTTCAGGAAGCCGTCAAGCGAGGCGAAAACCTCGGCCTCAATTCAGACGAACTCGCCTTTTACGACGCTCTCGCCAACAACGAAGAGGCACTTCTTCAGATGGGCGACGACCTTCTCAAGATCATCGCCCACGAACTCGCCGAAAACCTCCGTAAAAGCCTTACCGTTGACTGGTCAAAACGCGAAAGCGTCCGCGCCCGTCTCCGCCTGCTGGTCAAACGCATTCTCCGCAAATACAAGTATCCGCCAACGAAGCAGGACGAAGCGATCCAGCTTGTCCTCGCGCAAGCCGAATCGCTGGGCGACTCATGGGCGGCGTGAAGATTTTGCAACACGTGGGTCAAGTGAGCAGCGGGGGAGCTGACGGCCCGGAACGGAAAGATTTCCATAAAAGCAAAAAGGCTCCGGAGACAGCCCAAAGCCTTTTTTCCGACAGGGAAAAGCCCAATCCTTTGGTCAATAGATCGGCACTCACTCATAGTGAAAAGGTTTTCAGTCCTTGATGCTTTTTCGCCTGTTCCGTCAACCGTCCACCTTCATCCTCAATACTTACCCGCTTCGCACTTTCAACGTGCCAATTGCGTTGGGGGTGGGTGTATTTTGCCTGCAAGTCGTTATCTTTCAATCTGAATTCGAGAATTTTTATCATGATGAATCTTTTCGCCTCGCAGTCTCCGGCGCTGCTTGCAAGCCGGATTGCTCTTGCTTTTGTGTGGATTTATCAGGGGGCGGTGCCGAAGCTGGTTTGCCAGAGTCCGGTCGAGCTGGGGCTGCTTTCGCACCTCGGGCCGCTGTACGGTTTTATGTGCTCGGTGATGGGGTACGGCGAGATGGCGTTCGGGCTGCTTATGCTGCTGACGCCCTGGCGCTGGCCGTTTCTGTTGAACATCGCGGCCATGCTGAGCCTTTTTGGCTTTGTTGCCCTGCATGAACCGCACCTTCTGGTCGAAGCATTCAATCCGGTGACGCTTAACGTGACGGTGATCGCCCTCTCGATCATCGGCTGGCTGGAGATGGGCAAGGCTTCGTCAAGCAATCAATGAAACAACGATCCATGACTCCTGTTACTTCAGATACTACGCTGCGCGGAATATCCAGAACCTTTCTTGCTGTTTCGGTTATCGTCATTTCGGTCGCGGCCATTACCGGTGGCACCGGCGTGCTGACCGAAAATGCGTTCCTGCTCAAGGTGCATCCCTATATCTTTTTTGTCGGCTTCGGTAACCTTGCCATTCTGCTGTTCAACCGTTACCTGACGGCGGCGATCTATCCCGAACTGCACATTGACCCGGCGCGTCAGCGGATGTTCATCGGGCTGGTGCTGCTGGCGCTCGTGATGGTCATCCTTGCGGTGGCGTTCGAGCTGCCGCTTTTGAAGGCCGCGGCGGGGCTGATGCTGATGGGCGTGGTGGTGGTGCCGCTCTACGAGATTCTGACCACGCTTTCCGTGTCGAAAATCTGGAAAGAGGTGTCGGTGCGCTACTACATTTTCGACGTGGTGTTCCTTTTGAACGCCAACCTCGGTCTTTTCACGCTTGGCCTGAAGGAGGCTTTTCCGGACTTTGGCATCATTCCGTTCTTCGTGACGCAATCGACCTACTTCCTCGGTTCGTCGTTCCCCCTGAGCATCAGCGTGATGGGCTTTCTTTACACCTACGCCTGGCGGCGCTCGCCGAAAAAGGAGCTGGCCCGGCAGCTCTTCAGCCTCTGGTTCTACCTCTTTGTCGGCGGCGTGCTCTACTTTCTGATCGTGATCCTTTTGGGCGACTACCTCGGCATGATGCTCATCAGCCACATCCTGACCTTTGGCGTGATGGCGCTGCTCTACACCTTCGCCGTGTTCCTGAAGAACTATTTCCGCAACAACTTCGCCCATCCGGCGCTGGCCTTTCTGCTTGGCGGACTGGCGTTTCTGTTCGCCACCAGCGCGTTCGGCATTCTGAACATCTATTACGCCAAGGGCATCCTGTTCGGCAGCTATCCGCCCATCCGGGGCGACAAGATGTGGATTTACCACTCGCACACCCACTCGGCGCTGCTTGGCTGGATTACGCTCTCGTTCACCGGCATGATCTACATCGTGCTTCCGGCGATCCAGAAGCTCGGCTCGCTCGAACTGCTGCACTCGGGCAACGCGCTGGAGCAACTGCTCGACGAGCATACGATGAACCGCGCGTTCGTGCAGCTTGCGCTCATGCTGGTTTCCGGCACCGTGATTATCGTGAGCTTCTTTACCGGCACCGACCTCGCGCTTGGATTTGCCGGTGTCGTCTATGCCTTCGCGGCGCTGTATGCGTTGCGCAACCTCTTTCACGATCCGGTTTTCGAGACCGGTGATAACCGATAACTTCCGATGAATCCGTCACGTTACCGACCCGTTGCTCTGGCTGCCTGCGCTGTTTTTGCGCTTGGCGGTAATCCGTTGCCGGCTCGCGCCGCCGATGCGGGGCTGGAGGCCGTGCTGCGCAAGGGCAGTGACGAGTGGAACGGAATGCGCCTGCGCAATCCCTCGGCGCCGGTCGATCTTTCGGGAGCGAAGCTGAAGGGGCGCCGTTTGCGCGACGCCGATTTCAGCCGGGCCAACCTGGCCGGAGCCGATCTGAGCCAGTCCGATTTCGGCGGTTCCGGTTTTCTTGAGGCCGACCTGCATGGCGCGAAGCTCGATGCGGCGTTTCTGGGCAAGTGCCGGTTGGCGGGAGCCGACCTTTCCGGCGCGTCTCTTGCCGGGGTTTCGGCGGCGAATGCCGATTTCAGCCGGGCGAAGATGGCTTCGTGCGTGCTGCGCCGAGCCGAGCTGACCGGGGCGCGTTTCGGGGGCACGGACCTTCGCGGCGCGGATCTCCGGCAGGCCGGTCTGGAGCACGCCGATCTGGGCCGTGCCGATCTCCGCGCGGCCAATCTCTGGCTGGCGAGTACCGGAGAAGCCAGCTTCGCCGGGGCGCTGGTTTCGGATGAGACCGTGCTGCCGAACGGCAAGCCGGGTTCGGCCAAGTGGGCCTCGGAGCACGGGGCCGTGTTCAGCCCGGTCGCCAAGCTGCCCGCGCCGCCGAGGGAAGCGGCTCCACCGCCGCTCGCAGCTCCATCAAGGAGCGATGACGGAGCTCCGCTCACGGCGTCGTCACCGCAATCCGCCGGACAGCCCGAAGCGGCTCCGGCCCCGGACGCCAAGCCTGCCATTGCTCCTGCGCCGCCGCTGGCCTCAACGCTCAAGCCGCTCCGCGCATGGCGTCCGGCTCCGGCATCGGTGGCGTACGATGGTGACCAGTACGAGCTGCTCAAATCCAACGTCACGAAATGGAACCAAACAAGAAAAGAGAATCCCGGCATGAGCGTCCGGCTCAGTGAAGCGCCGCTGGCCAACCGGGTGCTCGCCTTTGCGGATCTGCGCGGGGCCGATCTCCGGAAAGCGTCGTTCAGGCGCACCGATCTGGACGAGGCCGATTTTCGGGGAGCTGACCTCGGCAGCGCCGATCTGCGTTCGGCCAATCTTGAGCAGGCCGATTTCCGGCAGGCCGATCTCCGTGGCGCGAATCTCTGGCTGGCCAATACCGGCAGGGCGCAGTTCGACGGCGCAATCGTCTCTTCCGAAACGGTGCTCGATAACGGAAAGAGGGCCACAAGAGCGTGGGCAAACGAGCATGGCGCCCGATTCACCGATGAACCGTTGCCAGCGAGGTAGCGATGTTTTGCAGAAGGAGGAGGTTTTATGGCACGAAATGGAACGCCGCTGGTTACGGTCACCATACCGATGTACAACAATGAGCGTTATATCGCTGAAACCATCGGTTCGGTGCTTGCGCAGACGATGCCCGATTTTGAGCTTCTCGTCTATGACGATCACTCATCCGACCGCTCGCTGGAGATAGCCCGCTCCTTCGATGATTCGCGCATAAGCATTTTCACCAGCGAAAAGAACCTCGGGCCGGAGGCGAACTGGAATCGCGCCGTCAGCCAGGTGCGGGGCCGGTACGTCAAGCTGCTCTGCGCGGACGATCTGCTGTTTCCGGAGTGCCTCGAAAAGCAGTGTGCGGCTTTCGGGCAGGCGGAACGTGACGGGGTGAGTCTCGTTTCGTCACAACGAACCATCATCGACCCGGAGGGCAAGGTGCTCATCAAGAAGGTCAACTTCATCGATGGCGGCCTGAAAGCTCCCGCCGAAATCGTCAGGAAAATGGTGCGCCTCGGCACCAACATCATCGGTGAACCGGCGTGCGGACTCTATCCCGCCCGCCTGCTCGCCTCGGCCAGCGGCTACAGCGCCCGCATTCCCTATACCATCGACCTCGATTTCTGGATGCAGCTTCTGCGGCTCGGCAACCTCTGGATGATCGACGAGCCGCTCTGCGCTTTCCGGATCTCCAACCTCTCCTGGTCGTCGCGGATCGGGGAGATGCGTCACGAGCAGTTTCTCGCCTTCATGGAGGAGGTGGCGCGCGATGAGCATTTCCAGGTCAACGATCTCGATCTGTTCATCGGCCGCTTCAATTCGGCGGTGCAGTCGATGACCAGCCTCATGGGCTTCAGGCTGTTCGCCGGTTCGGCGGATGAAAAGCGGGTGATTCCGGTGCAGTGAGGCGTCGATCCGGCATTGACTTTCGACAATCCAAACCTGTGCGAACATGAGATTGCAGAACAAAATTGCGCTCGTCACCGGGGCGGCGGGGGGCATCGGCAGCGCGACGGCGCGTTGTTTCGCTCGCGAGGGGGCGGTAGTCATTCTGGTGGACATCGATCTGGACGCGTGCAGCCGGGTGTGTGATGACATTGCGCAAAATGTCGGAAAGGCTTCGTGTTCGGGCGTCGATCTGACCTCCGAAAAGCAGGTTGTCGAGCTGTTTTCCAATATTCGCCGTGATTACGGACGCCTCGATATTCTGGTCAACATCGCGGGCGGGGACTGCGAACCGGCGGCATCCGTTGAGACGATTGACATGGAGCGGGCCATGCGGAATCTCGATATGAACCTGAAATCGTGCATGCTCTGTTGCCGGGAAGCGGCCAAGATCATGAAACCGCAGTCGTATGGCCGGATCGTGAACATGAGCTCGCTCGTCTATCGCGGAAGTCCGGGGCAGTTCAGCTACTCGGCCTCGAAAGGCGGTATTTTCTCGTTTACCCGCTCCCTGGCTCTGGCGCTCGGGGCGTTCAACATCACGGCCAACGCGCTTGCGCCTGCACTCGTCGAGGTCGAGGCGTTCACGCGTGCGCTCGGAGAGGAGCGCTGGCAGGCGCTCGCGAAAGCCTCCGCCGAGCGCTATCCTCTCGGACGCATCGCCACGCCGGATGACGTGGCCAAAGCTGCGCTTTTTTTCGTTTCCGATGATGCCGCCTTCATCACCGGCCAGATTCTCGAAATTTCCGGTGGCGCAAGGCTGTAATGAGTTGACCGTTTATCGTTTGAAGGGCACCTCTAAAAACTTATTGCGCGTCACGATTGCTGCGTTGGGTGGTGCTCGAAATCCTCACGTACTCCGTGTACGCTCCG
>JAFGER010000064.1 GCA_016931495.1 Chlorobiaceae bacterium
CGGAGCGTACACGGAGTACGTGAGGATTTCGAGCACCACCCAACGCAGCAATCGTGACGCGCAATAAGTTTTTAGAGGTGCCCTTATTAAAAAAGTCGAAGGCCTGTGACAGGGCCTTCGATTGTTTATAAGGGAGCCGCCTTTGCTTGCCCTGATCATCACCGGTTTTGCCATTTCGGCCATTGCCCCATACCTCTATCGGCTGCTGAAGGAGCGGTTCGTCTGGTTTGGCGCAGCCTTTCCGCTGGCGCTTTTCGCCACCTTTATGCTCCGCTATCCGCAGGTGGCTTCCGGCGTGCCGGTGCGCGAACGCTGGAGCTGGGTGCCGTCGCTCGGTCTCGATCTGAGCTTCATGCTCGACGGGCTGAGCCTGACCTTCGCGATGCTGGTGACGCTCATCGGCGCGGCGGTGTTCCTGTACGCTTCGGTCTATTTGCGCCACTACGAGGAGGCCGACCGCTTTTTCGGCTTCATCGGCATGTTCATGACCTCGATGCTCGGCGTGGTGCTGTCGGACAACATGCTGCTGCTGTTTCTGTTCTGGGAGCTGACCAGCATCAGCTCGTTCCTCCTGATCGGCTTCAACCACCATCAGGCTTCGTCGCGGAGTTCGGCGCTCAAGGCGCTGCTCGTAACTGGCGCGGGCGGGCTTGCGCTGCTGGCGGGAATGCTGCTGCTGGGGAGCGTGACCGGCAGTTTCGAGATTTCCTCGTTCTATGCGATGAACGATCTCATCACCTCGCACCGTCTCTATCCCGCTATCGTTGCGCTGATTCTCGTCGGCGCGTTCACCAAGTCGGCGCAGTTTCCGTTCCACTTCTGGCTGCCCGACGCCATGGCCGCCCCTTCGCCGGTGAGCGCCTACCTGCACTCCGCCACGATGGTCAAGGCTGGCATCTATCTCATTGCGCGCTTCAACCACAAAATCGGCGGCACCGCGCTCTGGCAGGACACGATTCTCGTCGCAGGCGCGGCGACCATGATCTTCGCCGGACTGCTCTCCTACCGCCAGAGCGACCTGAAGCGGCTGCTCGCCTACTCGACGGTGTCTGTGCTTGGCACGCTCGTGATGCTGCTCGGCATCGGCTCGAAGCTGGCGATCAAGGCCTTTTTCATCTACCTGATCGCGCACTCGCTCTACAAGGGGACGCTTTTTCTGGTGGCCGGAACGCTCGATCACGAGACCGGCACCCGCGATGTCTCGAAGCTTGGCGGGCTGTGGAAGGCGATGCCGGTGACGGCGGTGACGGCGGCGCTCGCGTCGTTTTCGATGATGGGGGTGATTCCGCTGATCGGCTTCATCGGCAAGGAGACGCTTTACAAGGCGGTGCTCGAAGTGCAGCCGTGGGGCCAGGCGCTCATCGTGCTCGCGGTGGCGGCGAGCGCGTTTCTCGTGGTGGTGACCCTCCTCGTCGGTTTCCGCCCGTTCCTCGGCAAGCCGCGTCCCGACTTCCAGAAGGTGCACGAAGCGCCGGTGGCGATGCTCGTCGGCCCGCTTGTGCTTGCGCTTTCGGGGCTGCTGCTTGGACTGTTTCCGGACTTTTTCGTCGGTCATCTGCTCGAAGCCTCCGCCGTCAGCATCATCTCGCAACGGCTCGGCATCGAAATCGAGCTCTGGCACGGCTTCAATCTGGTGCTGCTCCTGAGCTTCGTTACGCTGCTTGCGGGCGTCGGCCTCTACCTGCTCAGGCCGCATATCCTTTCCCGCATGGAAGGGCTTCACCTGCCGGGACTCGTCAAGCCCTCGATCTGGTACGAAGAGGCGCTGTCGGGAATGCTGCGCTTTGCCGCCTGGCTCACCTCGGCGTTGCAGAACGGAGATTTGCGGCGCTACCTGGCAGTCATCATCCTCTCGGCGCTGATCCCGGCTGGTCTGATGCTTTTCAGCTCGGGGGGCGCAGGCGGTTTTTCGGTGACGCTGCCCGCCGATCTTTCGGTCACGCCGTATGAAGTTGCGCTTGCGGTGATTATCGTGCTGGCGACCGGGCTCTTGCTGATGAGCGATTCGCGTCTGAAGGCGATTGTGTCGATGGGCGTGCTCGGCTTTGGCGTCGGCATCATCTTCATCATCTACGGCGCGCCCGACGTGGCGCTGACCACCTTCGCCATCGAGACGTTGAACGTCATCCTTTTCGTGCTGGTGCTGGCCCATCTGCCGAAGTTCACCTCGCGATCACGCGCCACCGGGCGGCTTCGCGACGGCCTGATCGCCGCATCGGCGGGTGTGTTCATGACCCTGACCGTGCTTCAGGTCACCTCCACTGATCTGTCATCCCGGCTCAAGGAGTACTTCGGGAATGCCAGTCTGCCTGACGGGCATGGGCGGAATGTGGTGAATGTCATTCTCGTGGATTTCAGGGCGCTCGACACGCTGGGCGAAATTACAGTGCTGGCGATTGCGGCCATCGGCGTGTTCGCCCTGCTCAAACTCAGAACCGGAAAAACGGATTGAACGGGATGATTCAAGTCGGGGTCAACTGAAAAGAACGTCCCGGCGAGTCGTCATCCGCAAGAGTGACAGGGGAAAGAGGTTGGGCTGAAGCCCGGAATTTTTTGTTTTCCGTTAACCCCGGACTAAAGTCCGGGGCAATTGAGGAAAGCAACTCGGTGGTTCATCGGGCTCAACAGTTGCAGGAGAAAGAAGTTGGGCTGAAACTCAATTCTCATTTCCGTTCCTGACGATCCTGATAAAGTCACAACCAACTATCAAAATATTTTTAAGCGACTTACGGTCGCAGATATCAGACAATAATCATGCACTCCCTGATTCTTTCGACATCCTCCCGCTACCTGCTGGTGCTGTTGCAGCTCTTTTCGGTGTTCCTGCTCTTGCGCGGGCACAACGAGCCGGGCGGCGGTTTTGCGGGCGGGCTGGTTGCGGCGGCGGCTTACGCGCTCTACTTCATCGCCAACGGCGTTGAGGAGGCGCGGCGCGTGTTCCGCTTCGAGCCGCTCACGGTGGTGGTCGCGGGCCTCGGCGTGGCGCTTGCGAGCACGCTGCCGTCGATTCTGGGCGGCATGGAGTTCATGCAGAGTGTCTGGGGCAACACCGGCATTCCGGTGATCGGCAAGGTCGGCACGCCGCTGCTTTTCGACGTCGGGGTCTATCTGCTGGTGCTCGGCATCACCCTGAAAATCGTCTTTTCGCTGGCCGGGGAGGATGAACCATGACGCTTCTGCTCGCGCTCATCACCGGCCTGTTTTACGCCGCCGGGATCTATCTGCTCCTGCGCCGCAGTCTGGTGAAGGTGATTTTCGGCATCATGTTCCTCGGCCACGCGGCCAACATGCTGATCTTCAGCACCGGGCGGCTGACCAAGGGCGCTCCGGCCTTCGTGCCCGAAGGTGCGCAGGCGCTCGTCGAGCCGTTCGCCGACCCGCTGCCACAGGCGCTGATTCTGACGGCCATCGTGATCGGCTTCGGCTTGCAGGCGTTCGCCATCGTGCTCTTCCGCCGGAGCTTTGAGGAGCTTGGCACGGACGACGTTGACGCCATGCGCACGACTGACCGCATCGATGGAGGTGAGTCGTGAACCTTCTCGTCGCTCTTCCCATTCTGCTGCCGCTCGTGACGGCGCTCGTCATGCTGCCGTTCCGGGAGCGCCCTGGCGTGCAGCGCGGTCTGGGGCTTGGCGCGTCGCTCGCGCAGGCGGCGGTGGCGGTGGCGTTGCTCTCGCGGGTGTATGCGGGCGGCATCCTCACGCTTCAGGCTGGCGGCTGGGCGGCTCCGTTCGGCATCACGCTCGTGGCCGATCTGCTCTCGGCGGTGATGGTCGCCGCCACGGCGCTTATCGGCCTAACCACCTCGATCTATTCGCTCGGCAGCATCGACCGCGAGCAGGAGCGCTTTTTCTTCCATCCGCTCATGCAACTGTTGCTGGTCGGCATCAACGGCGCGTTCCTGACCGGCGACCTGTTCAATCTTTACGTCTGGTTCGAGGTGATGCTTATCAGCTCCTTCGTGCTGCTTGCGCTCGGCGGATCGCCGCGCCAGCTTGAAGGGTCGGTCAAGTACGTGACGATCAATCTGCTTTCCTCGGCGATCTTCCTCTCGGCGGTCGGCATCCTGTACGGCGTGGCGGGCACGCTGAACATGGCCGACCTCTCGGCGCGGCTTCCCATGATCGAGCAGCGCGATCTGCTCTCGGTGGTGGCGGTGTTGCTGCTCGTCACCTTCGGCGTCAAGGCGGCGATTTTCCCGCTCTTCTTCTGGCTACCGGCCTCGTACCACACGCCGCCGGTCGCCGTGTCGGCCATATTCGCCGGACTGCTCACCAAGGTCGGGGTCTATGCGATCATGCGCGTCTTCACGACGGTGTTCACCGGCCCCGAGTCGGAGGCGATTTTCCGCATCCTGCTCTGGATCGCGCCGCTGACGATGGTGGTGGGCGTGCTCGGCGCGGCGGCGCAGTACGACTTGCGCAAGCTGCTCTCGTTTCACATCGTCAGCCAGATTGGCTACATGCTTTTCGCCATCGCGATCCAGTCGCCGCTGGCCATCGCGGGCGGGCTGTTCTACATCGTGCACAACATCGTCGCCAAGACCAGCCTCTTCTACATCAGCGGCATCGTCCGGCACAAGAGCGGCGCGTTCCAGCTCAAGAAGATCGGCGGGCTGTACAGCACGGAACCGCTCCTCGCCGCGCTCTTCCTCGTCTCGGCGCTCGCCCTCGCGGGTATTCCGCCGCTGTCGGGCTTCTGGGCCAAGCTCATGGTGATTCGCGCGGGCCTTGAAAGCGGGCACTATTTCGTGACCGCTGCGGCGCTCGCGGTGAGCCTGTTGACCCTCTTTTCGATGACCAAAATCTGGAACGAAGCGTTCTGGAAGGACGACCCCGGCGTCGTATCCTCGACGGACGAGGCGCACGGCAACGGACGCACGGCGCTGCTCTACCTGCCGGTCGTGATGCTCTGCGGGGTGATTGTCTTTTTCGGTCTCTCCTTTGAGCCGGTCTATGAGCTCTCCGCCCGCGCGGCGGGGCAGTTGCTTGATGTCGAAAGCTACCGGAACGCGGTGCTGGGAGGTGGCCTGTGAGTCAGTTCCTTTTCAACATTCTGCTCGCCTTTGCGTGGATGCTGCTCACCGGCGAGAGCAGCGCGCCAAGCTTCATCTCCGGCATGGTGGTCGGCTACCTGATTCTCTGGATGTCGCGCTCGGCGTTCGGTAAGGAGACCTATTTCTCGAAGATACGGCAGGTTACG
This sequence comes from Chlorobiaceae bacterium, assembly GCA_016931495.1. Taxonomy (GTDB): domain Bacteria; phylum Bacteroidota; class Chlorobiia; order Chlorobiales; family Chlorobiaceae; genus Chlorobaculum. The sequence goes on from JAFGER010000064.1 coordinate 5,203, forward strand.
GGCTTTGTGCTTTACTTCCTCAAGGAGCTGATTCTGGCCAATCTCCGCGTTGCGTTCGACATTCTGACGCCGAAAAACTACCTCGAACCGGGCATCGTCGAGGTGCCGCTCGATGTCGAAACCGACCTCGAAATTACGCTTTTCGCCAATCTGGTCACCCTGACACCCGGCACGCTGAGCCTCGACGTTTCGGACGACCGTAAAACCCTTTATGTCCACGTGATGTACCTGCAAGACGAAGAGCACTTCATGCGCGAGCTGAAAGATGGCTTGGAAAAACGACTGATCGAGGTGATGCGATGAGCTTTATCGAACTCTCGGCCACGATCGCCCTGTCGATCATCGGCCTCTCCATTCTGCTGATTTTCCTGCGGCTCTTGATCGGCCCGGAGATTGAGGATCGCATCGTCGCGCTCGATCTGCTCTCGGCCAACACCATCGCCTTCATCGCGGTCTATTCGATCCTGAACGCGAACACGGCCTTTCTCGATGTCGGCATCATTCTGGCGCTGCTCGCCTTTCTCGGCACGGTGGCGTTTGCGTACTATCTCGAACGAAGGAGGAGGCCATGACCGAAATCTTCAGCGGCATTTTCATTCTTGCGGGCACGATTTTCATCCTGCTCTCCGCGCTCGGCATCATCCGGATGCCCGACCTCTACACCCGCATGTCCGCTACCACCAAAGCCTCGACGCTCGGCATCGGCCTGGTGCTCACCGGCACGGTGCTCTTCTGGCAGGACGCCGCCATCACCTTCCGCGCCGCCGCCATTATCATCTTCCTCTTTCTGACGGCCCCGGTCGCCGCCCACATCATCGGGCGCGAAGCGTGGAGCCGTGGGGTGAAGCTGTGGTGCAAAGACGAGTCCGCGAAGTCCTGCCGGAAAGTGAGGGGACGGGACAAAAAAGATTGAGGATTTGCCGGGGCGCATGGCGTGCGCCTGTGTTCCGTAATGAATCAAAACCAGCGTTGTCTTCGTAGGGGCATCCCGATTAGTCGGGATGCCCTTTTTGTTTTTTTTGGACGGGAAGGGCGACTCCGACTCGTCGGGGGGATGGCGGAGCCGATTGTTATTTGTTTGCCGGGTCGTCGAGCAGCTCGATGGGCAGGCGGCGGCATCCGTCGGCGAGGCCGATCCAGCGTCAGGCGTTCGGCGAGGCCGAGAGCAGCTTCGGCTCCGTTTCGCTCCACGATGCGGTTTCGTTGTCCGGCAGGTTGATTTTCATCATACAAGCGCTCCATTTTCTTTTTACCTTCGTGAGAGAACACCCAGCGAGAAAAAAATGTGAACCATTGAAGACGACGCACACCATCATTCATGGCGACAGCCGCCAGATGAACCTCCTGCCGGATCGATCCGTGCATCTGGTCATCACCTCTCCGCCCTACTGGCAGCTCAAGGATTACGGCACCGAGCGCCAGATCGGCTTTCACGACAGCTATGAAAGTTACATCAACAACCTGAACCTCGTCTGGCGCGAGTGCGACCGGGTGTTGCATCCGGGTTGCCGCCTCTGCATCAACATCGGCGACCAGTTCGCCCGTTCGGTCTACTACGGGCGTTACAAAGTCATCCCCATCAGAACGGAGATCATCCGCTTCTGCGAAACCATCGGCTTCGACTACATGGGCGCGGTCATCTGGCAGAAGGTCACCACCACGAACACGACTGGTGGCGCGACCATCATGGGCAGCTTTCCCTACCCGCGCAACGGCATTCTCAAGCTCGATTACGAGTTCATCCTCATCTTCAAAAAGCAGGGAACAGCGCCGAAGCCAACGCCCGAACAGAAAGAGCGCTCCGCCATGACCAAGGAGGAGTGGAACGCCTATTTCGCGGGGCACTGGAATTTCGCGGGCGCGAAGCAGGACGGCCATATCGCCATGTTTCCCGAAGAGTTGCCGTCTCGGCTCATCAAGATGTTCGCCTTCTCGGGCGACACGGTGCTCGACCCCTTCATGGGCAGCGGCACGACCTCGCTCGCGGCGAAAAATCTCGGACGCAACTCGGTTGGCTACGAAATCAACGCCGAGTTCATCGACATCGCCAAAGTCAAGCTCAACGCGCAGCAGCAGGATCTGGCCGGTACGGAGTTTCACTTCCGCGAAGATCATCTGAAAGGCAACATCGCCAACATGCTCGACACCTTGCCCTACCTTTACGAAGACCCGCACAAGCTCGACAAAAAGGTCGATCCGCGCAAGTTGACCTTCGGCTCGAAAATCGATCACCGGAACGGAGCGCAGCGCGAGGAGTTCTTCACGGTCAGCGATATTCTGACTCCCGAACGGATTCGCCTCTCAAACGGTCTGCTGGTGAGGCTGATCGGCGTGAAAACTGAAGCTGAGAAAAAAGAACAGGCCATGCGTTTTCTTGCCGAGAAGGTGAGGGGCAAAAAGGTTTTCATGAAATACGACACCATGAAACACGACGAACAGCGTAATCTGCTTTGCTACCTCTACCTCGAAAACAAAACCTTCGTCAACGCCCATCTCATCAAAAGCGGTTTTGTCGAGGTTGACGAAAGCTACGAGTATAAATACAGAGATAAATTTTCAACGCTAACCGCTCAAATCGATGGCTAAAGAGTGGATTCTCAACAGCGCGATGAACCGCTTTCAGCTCAACTTCAAGAAGAACGTTGGGCCGACTTCTGAATCGATCAGAAAATGTTCGCCAAAAAACCTCGAACAGTGGCGCGATTACTATTACGCGCATGTCAGACCTGAGGAGCATATCGTCGAGCTTGGCAAACGGCTCTATGTAAAAATCACGGAAGTGATTCAGTCCGAAGTGGCCGAGGTTACGGAAGAGGATTGTATTCAGTACATGAAGCAGCTGGTCATCGACAGGACGTTCGATGGCTACATGACTGAAATCCAGACCGTTTACGGCCAGTTACAGCACCTGCTCGGCGTGAAAATCGAGTCAGCGCCGGATGAGTGGGATCGGCTGTACAACGTCGATTTTTTCATCCGCGTCAACCAGCATTGTATTGGTTTGCAGATCAAGCCGGTCACCTTTGGCAGCGGCGCGCCACAGTTGCCGGAGATTTTCAAGGAAAAGTCGATTCACGAAGAGACGCACAAGGCGTTCAGCGAAAAATTTGGCGGAAAGGTGTTCTATGTCTATTCCGCTAAAACCGGGGAGAAAAAAGAGATTTGCAATCCCGAAGTCATCGGCGAGATCAAAGCTGAGATAAAGCGCCTTTCGTGAGCATTTCCTGAATATCGGATATGATTGATCCCCACTACCTTGATTATCCCGGTCTTGCAGCCACATTCTTTCTGAATCCGATCGTCCCCGCTTCCCCTCGTACCCGGCGAGATGCTTTTACCCGCACGCCTCGCGGATCGCCGCAGCGATAATCGGGATGCCGCGTTCGATTTCGCCTGGCGTGTTGTTGCAGTAGGAGAGGCGCATGGTGTCGTTGCGGGTGCCTGCGGGGTCGAAGGTGCTGCCGGTGACGAAGACTGCGCCGCCGTCGATGGCGCGTTTGAGGATCGCGGTGGCGTCCGCGCCAGCGGGAAGCGTGAGCCAGATGTAGAAGCCGCCGCGCGGTTCGTTCCAGCGGACGTACTCCGGCAGGTGCTGGCGGAGCGCATCGGCCATGAAGGCGGCGCGGCGTTTGTACTCTTCGCGCACGTTCGCAATGTAGCCGTCGATCTTGCCGGAGCGGATGAAGGCGTCGGCGATCACCTGCGAGAAGCTCGGCGAGCAGGCGTCGGCGGACTGCTTGATCAGCTCGCACTTTTCGTAAATCGCGGGCGGGGCGAGCAGCCAGCCGAGGCGCAGGCCGGGGCCGAGAATCTTGGAGAAGGAACCCATGTAGCAGACGTCGATCCCTTCGGGGTCGAGTGCCTTGATGGGTTTCAGCCGCTCGCGATCCTCCTCGCTGAACCAGAGGTCGCCGTAAGCGTCGTCCTCGATGAGCGGAATGTCGCGCCCCTGCAACGCATCGACCAGCTCCCGCTTGCGCTCCGAGGTGTAGAGCATCCCCGCCGGGTTGTGGAAGTAGGGCGTGATGTAGAGGAACTTCGCCGGGTCGGGCCGCGCGGCCTCCTCGCGCAGCATGGCGATGTCAAGCCCCTCCTCGTCAACCGGAATGGAGACGATCTCCGCCCCGGCGGAGCGGAACGCCGCGATGGCTCCGATGAAGCACGGGTACTCGGTCAGCACCCGGTCGCCGGGATCGACGAAGGCTTTGGCCACGATGCTGAGGCCCTGCTGCGAGCCGGTGGTGATCATGAGGCGGTTGCTTTTGACCGGCAGCCCCTTGCGTTCGAGGAAGCCGGAGAGCGATTCGAGCAGCGACGGCAGGCCGGGCGTGGGGCCGTACTGAAAGGCCGCCTGCTTCGATTTCAGGTCGAGGCCGCGAAACAGCTCCTCAACCTCATCGACCGGAAACAGCTCGTTGCCCGGCATCCCTCCGGCGAACGAGATAATATCAGGCCGTGAGGCAAGGCTCATCAACTCCCTGATGGCCGATGAGCGAAGCGCGGAAACCGAAGCGGAAAATCGTGGCATTGGTGTTGTTTATTCTGAACTACAGATTGTCGAATTATCCGGGATTGAACTTTTTCATCAGGATGGCTTCAGCCGTCCGGATATTCAGACCTCTTGCATTCTAATTGCCCCGGACTTCAGTCCGGGGGATGGATGCAGCAATAAAAAATCTTCCGGGCTTCAGCCCAATTCCCAAATTTCAGGGCTCATCCGGCAAAGAGATTGGGCTGAAGCCCTTATTTATTTCAGTTTATCCATAAACCCCCGGCTGAAGCCGGGGGCAACTGAAGAAAGAGAATCAAGATAATTCTCAACCATTCATTGTCACCGATTTGGCTATCGTCCGGTTCCTTTTTCGTCCTTTAAGCCCCTTTCGTCCCTTAACTCCTTTCTCCTAAATCTGGTACACATCACCCGCCTGGAGCAGCTCCATTTCGTGCAGTTGCAAAACCTCGATGGCCTTTTGCGGCGTGTCGGTGCGGATGACCGCCGTGGCTCGGTCGTCGCCGCTGGCGAAGGCGTACATATATTCGATGGAGATGCCGTTGTCGGTGAGAATCTGCAAGGCGTGGTGCAGCGCGCCCGGCTTGTTGCGCATGACGATGCCGATGACCTCAGTGATCTTCACCGCGAAGCCTCGCTCTTTGAGCACCTTTTCGGCCAGCTCGGGCTTGCCGGTGATGACGCGCAGGATGCCGAAATCGGTGGTGTCGGCGATGCTGAAGGCCGAGATGTTGATGTCGTTGTCGGCCAGGATGCCGGTCAGTTCGGTGAGCCGCCCGGCGCGGTTTTCGAGAAACACCGAGAGTTGCCTGATGATCATGGAGTCCTCCCTTTATTTGAGTTTCCGTTTGTCAACCACCCGCTGCGCCTTGCCCTGGCTGCGCTCGATGGTGCCCGGCTCGACCAGTCGCACGCTGGCGTGCAGGCCGAGAAGACTGGTCAGGTTGCCGCTGATGCGCTTGCGAAGTCCCTCCAGCTCCTTGACCTCGTCGGAGAAGAACTGCTCCTCGACCTCGACCTGGATTTCAAGCGTGTCGAGGTTGTTTTCGCGATCCACCACGAGCAGGTAGTGCGGTTTCGTTTCGCTCATTTCGAGCAGCACCGATTCGACCTGCGACGGGAAGACGTTCACGCCACGGATGATGAGCATGTCGTCCGAACGCCCCACGCACTTCTCCATGCGCACCAGCGTACGCCCGCAATCGCAGGTCTCGACGTGCAGGCGGGTGAGGTCGCGCGTGCGGTAGCGCAGGAGCGGCATCGCCTCCTTGGTGACGGTGGTGAAGACCAGCTCGCCGAGTGTGCCGTAGGGCAGCACCTCGCAGGTTTCGGGGTCGATGATCTCGGGAATGAAGTGATCCTCGAAAACGTGCATTCCGTGCTGGAAGCCGCACTCCATCGAGACGCCGGGGCCGATCACTTCGGAGAGGCCGTAGATGTCGAACGCCTTGAGGCCGAGCAGTTGCTCGATCTGCGTGCGCATCTCCTCGGTCCACGGCTCCGCGCCGAAGATGCCCGCCTTGAGCTTGATCTTCGAGCGGTCGAGCTTCTCCTCGGCAATCGCCTCGCCGAGATAGGCGGCGTATGACGGCGTGCAGGCGATGGCGGTCGAGCCGAAATCCTCCAGAAGCTGAAGCTGCTTCTTGGTGTTGCCGCCGGAGATCGGGATGACCGACGCGCCGACCTTCTCCGCGCCGTAGTGCAGGCCGAGGCCGCCGGTGAAGAGGCCGTAGCCGTAAGCCACCTGGATGATGTCGTCGCGCGTGACGCCGGCCATCGTGAGCGAGCGGGCCACCACCTCCGACCACATCAGGATGTCGTTGTGCGTGTAGCCGACCACGGTCGATTTGCCGGTGGTGCCGCTGGAGGCGTGCAGCCTCACCACGTCGTGCTGCGGCACGGCGAAGAGGCCGAACGGGTAGTTGTCGCGCAGGTCCTGCTTGGTGGTGAAGGGCAGCTTCTTCAGGTCTTCGATGGAGCGGATGTCGCCCGGCTCGATGCCCATCTCCTGAAGTTTGTTGCGGTAGAAGGGTACGTTGAAGTAGATGCGTTCCACCATGTCACGCAGGCGCTCGCCTTGCAGTTCGGTAAGCCGCTGGCGATCCATGCACTCGTGATACTCGTTCCAGATCATGAGGTGGTTAGGTTAGCGTTGGATAAAGTGAGTCCCTTGCGGAATGCCCGGATGTTGATTTCGACGATCTGTGCGCCTTTCGAGCCGAAGAGCGCTTCGATGCCCGCTTCGAGGCGCTCCGGTTCGAGGCCGGTGAAGGGTGCCGCCGCGCCGAGCATCACCATGTTCGAGGCCCTCGCGCTTCCCGCCTCGCGGGCAAGCTGTTCGGCGGGCACGAGCAGCGGCTGGACGGCGGAGCGGAGCGCCTTGATGATTCGCTCCACCGGCGGATAGCCCTGCACGTTCACGAAGGGGTCGGTCGAGGTGACGACGTGGCCCTCCGGCGCGAGCCACGGCAGGTAGCGCAGCGATTCGAGCGGTTCGACCGAGAGGATGAGGTCTGCCGTGCCGTGGGCGATCAGGTCGGCGAAAAGCTCACGATCGGAGATGCGCAGGTGCGACTGTACCGCCCCGCCGCGCTGGCTCATGCCGTGCACCTCGGCCTGCCGGATGTTCAACCCCGCGTCGAGCGCCGCCCAGTCGATGACCGCCGCGATGCTGAGGATGCCCTGACCGCCGACTCCGGCGAGAATGATGTTCTTTTCCATGGCCGCTTACTCCCCCTTCGCCGTCGCGCGGCGCTTCTTTCTTGCGGCGGTCTCGATGCACTCCCGCCGGGCGATCACCACCGACACGCCGTCGTAGGCGATCTCCTCCCGAAGTACTGCTATATTTTCATCGAGATGCTGCCTGAGCGGCGTGATGACGCAGATGTGCGCCTCCTCGACGCCGAGGCCCCGGCAAATTCGCTCCAGCTTCTCGCCCGAAGCCGACGAGCACTGGCCGCCGGTCATGGCGGTGGTGTCGTTGTCGGCGATGATGACCGTGATTGGCGTGCGGTCGTTCACCGCGTCGAGCAGGCCGGTCATGCCGGAGTGGGCGAAGGTCGAGTCGCCGATAACGCAGACAGCGGGACGAAGCCCCGCGTCGGCGGCCCCTTTGGCCATGGTGATCGAAGCGCCCATATCGACGCAGGTGTGGATGGCGCTGAAGGGCGAGAGCGCCCCGAGCGTGTAACAGCCGATGTCCGAAAAGACGTGATGCTCCACCTGCTCGCGCATGACCGTATTGATCGCCTCGAACAGATCGCGGTGGCCGCACCCCCGGCACAGCTCCGGCGGGCGGTTGATCACGATCTCCGGCACGGCGGTGGTTTCTGCGGGTGTCGCGCCGAGCGCCGAAGCCACGAGGTCGGTGGTCAGCTCGCCGTCACGCGGCAAAGCGCCGTCCATGCGTCCCCGGATTTTCGGCGAACCGAAGTAGCCCCGGAACAACTCCTCGTACACCGGATATCCCTCCTCCACCACGAGCACCTCGTCGCAGGCGGCGAACAGCTCGTCGACCTGACGGCGCGGTGGCGGATACTGCCCCACCTTGAGCACGCGGCACTCGATGCCGTGCATCCGCCGCGCCTCCATCACGTAGTTGAAGCCGATGCCGAACGCCACGACGCCAAGCGGCCCGGAGCCTTCGACTGCGCGGTTCAGGAACGACGACTCCGACAGCGCTTCGATCTTCGGCTGAAGGTCGAGCAGGTGGCGATACTGCACGCGGGCGTTGTGCGGCATGAGCACGAAGCGCTCCGGCGCGTACTCGGCATGGAGCGGATTCTGCGCCACCGCCTCCCGACGCCCGACGCCCGCGCGGGAGTGCGACAGGCGCGTCGTCATGCGCACGATCACCGGCAGCTTCACCAATTCGGAGAGATCGAAGGCGTGGAACATGGCGTCGTACAGCTCCTGCTGCGACGCCGGTTCGAGCACTGGCACCATCGCGAAACGCCCGTAAACCCGGCTGTCCTGCTCGTTCTGCGACGAGTGCATCGACGGATCGTCCGCCACGGCAAGCACCAGCCCGCCGTTCACGCCGGTGATGGCCGAGTTGATGAAGGCGTCCGCCGCCACGTTCAGCCCGACGTGCTTCATGCAGACGAGGCTACGCTTTCCGGCGTACGCCATGCCGAGCGCCGCCTCGTAGGCTGTCTTTTCGTTCGCCGACCACGACGAGCGGACGCCGCTTTCGCGAGCGAGCGCGGAGCGCTGGATGTATTCGGTGATTTCGGTGGATGGGGTGCCGGGGTAGGCATAGACGCCGGAAATCCCGGCATCGAGAGCGCCTTGGGCAACAGCCTCGGCGCCAAGAAGAAGTAAACGACTGCGATTCATCTGCAAATTCAAACTTGGTCAATCGATAAAGATCAGAAAAATTTGAAACAAATCGAGACGGAAAAAGATCGAGCGTGGACGGTAGTGACCCAGGGAGCGCCATTCCGACTTGTCGGAATCGGCACATTGAGGAATCAACGATGACCGGATGTCCGGCCTATACGAAACAGGGATATGTTGGCCTGTAGGGGCGAACCTGCGTGTCCGCCCTCTTCCCGGCGAACCGCGCTCCCGGTAGTGGAATCGCCGTGTTTTCGGTATGTTTCAGGAATGGCGATTTCTTCTCCACGATATAGTCCGATACCCCCATGCAGGATACTCACCAAGCGAAAACCGTCCGCATTCTCATTGCTTCACCCTCCGACGTTGCGGCGGAGCGAGAGATTGCCGAGAAAATCATCAATGGCTTAGAGATTCCCTGCCCAAAAACAAGCATCACGATTCGCCCCAAATCATATCGTTGGGAAACCGATGTTCCAGCGTTGATGGGAAAACCGGCACAGGATATTATCAACGAGTGGCTGGTCGATGACAGCGCGTGCGCGGTTTGCATCTTCTGGAAACGTATCGGGACACCGACTGATAACGCGGAAGGCGGCTCGGTAGAAGAGCTTGAGCGGATGTTGGCAGCGAATAAGCCTGTATTGCTCTATTTTTCAGAGGTTAAATTTTCCATGTCGAGCACTGACCGCAAACAGTTGAATGCGCTGGAGGATTGGAAGGAAAAGCTTTGGGCAGAGAAACGAGGAAATCCAAAGTCTTATGAGGATCATCGTGACTTTGAAATCAAACTGAAAGCGGATCTCGAACTTCTGCTCAAACGTGAGTTTTGCGAGGGTTCAAAACGTGTCGCTGTTTCGTCAAAACCAGACTTTTCCGACCTCGACCGGCGCTACCGGGCGATGTTGACCGAAGAACTCGGCAAGCTCAAGATGCTCGGTTCGCCGGACATCGACAGCGTACAGGTGCGGCTCGATGATACGTTTGTGCCGTTGCGTATTTCGCATACGTGGAAAACCGATGATCGTTACTCGCGTCGGAAGCGGAAGGCGGCAATGCCGAAGGAGATGCATGAGGAGATGAAGCCGCACTCTCCGGATGAGCTGATGCGGCGGGTGTTCCCGGAGTATCGGCTGCTTTTGGTGATCGGCGATCCGGGGTCGGGCAAGACGACGCTGATGAAGTATTATGCGTTGTGCTGCTTGCAGCAACAGCAGGCGCGGCTGTTTGGCGATGACGCGGGTTCGGTGCGGGTCTTTTTTCTGCCGTTGCGGGAGCTGAAGCGCGACGAAGCCGGGCAGTTTCTTCCGTTGCCGGAGCAGCTTTCGTTGTGGTCGCAGGCTCGCTCGAACGCCATCGATCCGGCGGTGTTCGACGGGTGGCTGCGCAATGCGGATGGCGCGAATTCCCTCATGCTCTTCGACGGGCTGGACGAGATCAGCGATCTGGAGCGGCGCAAGGCGGCCTGCTCGTGGATCGACCGCCAGCACAGCGGCTTCAGCGAAACGTACTTCGTCGTCACCTCCCGCATGACCGGCTACCGCAAAACCGAGGGGGTGGAGCTGTCGGCAGACCACATTCGCGCCGATGTGATGGACTTCACGCCGGAGCAGCAGGCGGAGTTTCTTTCGAAGTGGTTCAAGGCGGCCTACTGCCGCGAGCTGTGCCCGCCCGGAGTGAACCCGGAGGAGTGGCTCGAACGGAAGACGCGCGAGGCCGCGGAGCGCACGAAGACCATCGTCGAGTATCTCGCCAAAGAGGAAAACCGTGGCTTGCGTGAGCTGGCCGCCGTGCCGATGATGGTGCAGATCATGGCGATTCTGTGGAAAGAGCGGGAGTACTTGCCGGGCAACCGGACGAAGCTCTACCGCGCCGCGCTCGACTATCTGCTGGAGTTTCGCGACGAGCGCCGCAAGATTCCGCCGCTCTTGCCCGCCGACAAGGCGCGGCTGGTGCTCTCGCCGGTGGCGCTGTGGATGCAACAGGAGCTTGAGGCCGACGAAGCCGAGCGCTCCGCCATGCACGAAGAGATGGCGAAGGTGCTTGGCACGCTCGACCATCCCCCCTCTGCCGAGGCCTTCTGCAAAAACCTGATTGACCGGGCGGGGTTGCTGGTCGAGCTGGGCGAGGAGCGAAAGGAGTATCTGTTCCGCCACAAAACCTTCCGTGAGTATCTGGCGGGCGGCCAACTCACCGAAACCATCAAGCGCAACTCGGGGCTGATCGCGCCGCTGGTGGAGCACTTCGGCGAGGACTGGTGGAGCGAACCGCTCACCTTTTTCATGGCCCAGGCCGATGCCGAAGTGTTCGACAAGTTCATGGAAGTGCTCTTCGACTCCGAGGTCAGCGCGGAGTTCTCCCAGAAGCAGCAGACGCTGTTGCAGACCGTGATTGCCGAAGCGCCGCAAAAGACGACGGAAGCTCTTTGCCGGAAACTGCTTGTGCCGGAGACAACGGCCAATCGTCAGAGACAACGGCCAATCGTCAGAGATATATCCTCGATTGTTTGAAGGCGATCAATAAACAGGACGCCCTGCAAGCGGTGCTTGATTTTCAGATGAAAGGTCTTGCTCGCGACAAAGAGGTTGAAAACAGAGCTGAAGAAGTTGACTTTACTTTATCAGCTCTCCTTAGCGTGTCGTTCCGGAAGGCGCTTGAAAAAGCCGGAGCGGCAGTAAATAGAAATGTGTTCATCAATCCCTACGAATTCGACGCCCAGTACATCCGGATTCCAGGCGGAAGATACATTTACTCCCAAACAGAAAAAGAGGTTTCAATACCGGGCCTCTGGTTTGCCAAATATCCTGTCACGAACAGGCAGTACCGCTCGTTTGTCGATTTTCTTGCCGGGAAGTCGTCGGAGGCCGTGAATCGTCTCTCACAGAAAGCCTACACCGAGGCCCTGCATGAGCTGGCCAGGTCTGGAGACAAGGCGATAATAGGCTTCGACGCATTCCTGAAGGATGAGCAAGACCTTGCCGAAAGGTTCAGATCGGGGCTGGATGACGACAGAAAATTCAACAAGGACGAGCAACCAGTCGTTGGGATGAGCTGGTTTGGTGCACGGGCCTATTGTCTCTGGCTGTCGATGCTTGCAGGTGAAGAGTTCCGATTACCGACCGAAAAGGAGTGGGAGTGGGCTGGCGGAGGCCGCCGCGAAGAGCCGCGCGAGGTGCTGAAGGCCAAAGCGTACCCGTGGGGTGACAAACCCGAACCGACGCCGAACCACGCCAATTACAACAGCAATGAAGGTGCGACCACGCCGGTCGGTCGTTACCCTGACGGCGCGACTCCTGAAGGGGTGTATGACATGGCGGGCAACGTCTGGGAGTGGATGGAGAACTGGTACGACGAGCGCTCTGAATACAAAGCGTTGCGCGGCGGTTCGTGGGACGACGCCCCTGAGTATCTGCGCTGTTCGGCCCGGGTCGTCAACGTTCCGGACGGCAGGAACAACGGCGTCGGTTTTCGAGTTGTTCGCCCCAGTCCAAAATTGGATATCTGATACTCTGGGTTCTGATAATCTGAAAGGATTTGAGGACGAATCCCAAACCATTGCAGGGGCGCTTCGCGAAGCGTTCGTAGGGGGAATCGGGATGCGCTGCTTCCATCACTCACTTGCTGCTGGCCAACGTTTGCTTAGTCTTGACCGATGTGGTATTCTTGCCGGTAATACGTAATACCTGGGAGCAACATGAAAGTGACAACCAAAGGGCAGGTGACGATACCTGTTACCATAAGAGAAAAGCTGGGGATAACTCCAGATACAGAAGTGGATTTCGTGCAGGAGGGGGATCGCGTTATTCTGGTGAAACGGGAAAACGCAGCGCCCGCAAGTCGTAAGTTTAAAAAGCTCAGAGGGGTTGCGACGGTCAAAATGACTACCGACGAAATCATGGCGCTTACCAGAGAGACATGAACGGACTGCTTGTCGATTCCAATATCATCCTCGATCTTTTTCTCGATGATCCTGTCTGGGCCGACTGGTCGGAGGCGGCTCTTTCCGACTATGCTGTCCGCACCCCGTTGTTCATCAATCCAGTCATCTATTCCGAAATTTCCATCGGCTTTAACAAGATCGAGGAGCTGGAGGCAGCGTTATCGAAAAGTGGATTGCGGATGCTGGATATTCCCAAGGAGGCCCTGTTTCTTGCCGGAAAAGTTTTTCTCAACTATCGAAAGCATAAAGGTGAAAAGTGCTCCCCGTTGCCTGACTATTTCATCGGAGCACATGCCGCAGTCTCCGGACTCGATTTGATTACACGAGATAAAAACCGGTATCAAAAATATTTTCCGACAGTCAGAATCATTGCGCCTGAGTAAAGGCCATTCATCCCGCAGCCCCCGCCATCTCCTTCTTTTTGAACTCGATCGCCAGCCACTTCTCCTCGTAGCCGGCGTGGGCGACTTTCATGCCGGCCAGGAAGGTCGGCAGCACGACGCCTTTCTGGTAGTTGCCGATGCGCACGGTGAGCGAGTCGCCGACCTGGACGACGTTGGCCTCCATGCGGTTGTCGAAGACGAAGGGCAGGCGGAGCTTCATCACGTAATGGCCTTCACCGAGCTTTTCGATTTCCGTGTGTTCCTCGTGATAGAAAATATCGAGCGGGTTGCGGCTTCCGTAAACCGTTTCGCCCACCTTTTTGAGCATGTCGAGTCCCAGCACCTCCGCGCGGAAAAGCGGCACTTTGGTGATGGGAATCGGCGCGAACGAGGATTCGATCTGCTCGATGTATTTTTTCTGAATCTCCTTCCACCCCTCGAAGTACTTGCCGTCAACCTCCTCCATATAGACGCGGTTGATGACGATCTGATCGACCGTGATGCCGTAGAGATTGAGGTAGGTGAGCGCGCGCATCGACTCCTTGACGACCATTTTTTCCGGGTTCATGACGAGCCGCACGGTGGTTTTCGAGTCGTCCGAAAGCAGTTCGATGATCCCTTCGACCGACGAAAAGAGATGATCGACCTGGTCATAGACGTCGGTGTCGGGCACGAAATCGTGCAGGCGGCTGATGCGTTTGGAGAGCGGGCGGATGACCGGTTTGACGACGTATTTTTCCATGTTGCGCATCAGCTTGAGCATCCAGCCGAAGGTCTCGGGAATGGAGAGCAGGCGCAGGGTTTCGCCGGTCGGGGCGCAGTCCACCACGAGCAGGTCGTACTCGTTGGACTCGTTGTAGCGCTTGATGTAGGAGAGCGAAAACAGCTCCTCCATGCCCGGCAGGACGCCCATCTCCTCGACGTAAATTCCCTCGATGCCCTGCACCTCCATCAAATGGGCGAAGTGCTCGCGCACCACCTCCCAGTTGAGCGACAGGTCGCCATAGACGCTCACCTCCTGGCCCCAGAGGTTTTCGGCCACCTTCACCGGCGACGGGCCGAGTTCGATGTCGAAGGAGTCGCCGAGGCTGTGGGCGGGATCGGTGGAGATGATGAGCGTTTTGTAGCCAAGCGCCGCAGCCCGGACGGCGGTGGCCGCTGCGATGGAGGTTTTGCCGACGCCGCCCTTGCCGGTGAACACGATGTTTCTCATGGCTGGAGTGGTTGGTTTGCCCTGAAACCGGTTGCAGGAATGTTAACCGGTCAGCCGGCTTGAAAATTCGTTTGGCAGGGTAAAAGAGGCCGGATGCTACGGTCGATTGCAGCGTCGGACGATCGGCCGCTTCAAAAATGGGCACCTCTAAAAACTTATTGCGCGTCACGATTGCAGCGTTGGGTGGTGCTCGAAATCCTCACGTACTCCGTGTACGCTCCGGTGTCTGCGCTCCAGCCGCCTTGCACTCGGGCCGCTCATGACAC
>JAFGER010000065.1 GCA_016931495.1 Chlorobiaceae bacterium
AAGTGTCATGAGCGGCCCGAGTGCAAGGCGGCTGGAGCGCAGAAACCGGAGCGTACACGGAGTACGTGAAGATTTCGAGCACCACCCGACGCAGCAATCGTGACGCGCAATAAGTTTTTAGAGGCGCCCTAACGATCTTAACCGTTCAGGAACGACATCATCATGTTCAGGCTGCTGATTTACTGGCTCATCAATGCGACGGCGGTGTATGTAACCGCCAACATGCTTTCGGGCATTTCGATCCGCAGTTTCGGCGCCGCGCTGATTGTGGCGCTGGTGCTGGGGCTGATTAACGCACTCATCAAACCGGTACTCGTCTTTTTTTCGATTCCGGCACTGCTGCTCACGCTCGGGCTGTTCATGCTGGTCATCAACGCCCTGATGCTGATGCTCGCAGCCTGGCTGGTTGACGGCTTTGCCGTGCAGAGCTTCTGGTGGGCCATGCTCGGCTCGCTCTGCATCAGCCTGGTAGCCTGGCTCATGAGCGCCGTTCTGAACATCTGAATAAAACCAAGGGTGCCTCTAAAAACGGTCATGAGCGACCTGAGTGCAACAAGTTTTTAGAGGCACCCGCAACCGACCGACCATGCAGGGAGAAGCACAGGCCATCGTCCTCCTCAAAGCCAACAAGCTCAAGCTCCAGTCCGTCCGATATGATGCCGACCAGCCTCAGGATATTCTGGTCAGGACCATCGCCAGCACCATCACGCCAGGGCTCGACCGGCTGCTCCTGACCAACAAGCCGGTCTCGAACAAGGTGCTGAACTACCCGGTGATGACGGGCAGCGAAACCATCGGACAGGTGCTGAACGTCAATCCCGGAGTAACCGGAGTGAAAGAGGGTGATTTCGTCTATGCCTTCAAGGGCGACCGGTGGATCGGCATCGACCCGTATTACGGCTGCCACGCCGAAGTCATTCCAACCTCCGAAGAGAACGTGCTGCCCCTTGGCCGCGAGCCGATGCACCGCGACCTGCTGATCGGCCTGGTCGCCTACGTGCTCAGCGCAATGGAGAAGATCAGCTTCGACCCGTCGATGCGCGTGCTCATCCTCGGCCTCGGCTCGGTGGGGCTGATGGTATCGGAGTATCTCTACTACCGGGGCATCAGGCATGTCGATGCGCTTGAGGTGTTCCCGCTTCGCGGCCAGCTTTCCCATGCCGAAAACATCGCCATCGACATCGCCGATTTCACCACGGACTTCAACGACCGTTACGATCTGGTCATCGAGACCACCGGCAGGATTCTGATGATCGAGAAATCGATGCGCCTCATGAAACCGCGCTCCGTAACGCTGCTCATGGGCAGCTACGAGGTGCTCGGTTACGACTACCGGCTCATCCAGCACAAGGAGCCGGTCATCGTCTGCTCCAGCGTCACCAACCGGCGGCATCTCGAAGAGGCCCAGGCGCTGCTTGAACAGGAGGTGCTCGATACCGAAAAGTTCTTCACCAACGTCTTTCCGGTCAGCCAGTATGAACTGGCCTACCGGATCGCCCTCGACAGCAAGGAGGCGATCAAGACGGTGCTGAGCTGGATTTAGACCGGAGGCTTCATGGCTGAGGCGATCAGGCTTTCCGGCATCACCAAACAGTTCGGCGCGCTCAAGGCCAACGACGGCGTCAGCCTGACGATCGAGGCTGGCACCATCCACGCGCTGGTGGGCGAAAACGGCGCCGGCAAAAGCACGCTGTCGAACATGATCTACGGCCTGCTCCGGCCCGACTCCGGCACCATCGAGATTGACGGAAAGCGACGCAGCTTCAGCTCGACGCGCCAGGCCATCGATGCGGGCATCGGCATGGTGCATCAGCACTTCATGCTCGTGCCGACGCTCACGGCGGCTGAAAACATCATGCTCGGCAAGGAGCAGAGCCGCTTCGTGCTGCCAGGCAAGCGCCTCGGCGAAGCAATCGAAAAGCTCGGCAAGCAGCATGGGCTGGAAATCGACCCCGGCGCGACGGTTTCGTCGCTCTCCGTCGGAGAGCAGCAGCGGGTCGAAATCCTCAAACTGCTCTACCGGCAGTCGAAAATCCTGATTCTCGACGAACCGACCGCCGTGCTCTCCCCTTCCGAAACCGGGCGCCTGTTCGTGACGCTCCGCTCGCTGGCGGCCGAAGGACGCACGATTCTGCTCATCACCCACAAGCTCGACGAAGTGCTCGCGGTTTCCGACGCCGTGAGCGTCATGCGCAAAGGCCGGCTGGTTGGCACCATTTCGACCGCGGCGGCCACCAAGGAGGAGCTGGCCCGGATGATGGTGGGGCGCGACGTGCTGCTCAGAACGGAAAATCCGGAGCAGAAAACAGGAGAGGCGGTGCTCACCATCGACAAGCTCGGCTACGTTTCGCCGCAGGGCGTCGAAAAGCTCCGGAGCCTCAGCCTGACGGTGCAGGCGGGTGAAATTTACGGCATCGCGGGCGTGGAGGGCAACGGCCAGAGCGAGCTGCTCTCGCTCTTGTGGGGAACGTACGAGCGCGACGGCAAAACCTCCGGATCGATACGGATCGACGGCAAACCGGCGCTCGGCCTGAACCCGGCGAAGATTGCCGCGCTCGGCGTGTCGATGATTCCCGAAGACCGGCTCAGATCGGCCATAGTGGCTGAATACGGCATCGCGGAGAATCTGATCTTCGGGCGGCACCGCGAGCCAGCGTTTCATCGTGGCATCGGCTTTGACCGTCAGGTGTTACGGGATAATGCCGCCGCCATGACCGGGCGCTATGACATCCGGAGCAGCGCGCCCGGCGCGAATCCGCCCGTCGGCTCACTCTCGGGCGGCAACCAGCAGAAGGTGGTGGTGGCGCGCGAAATGGAGCGCCCCGGCCTCAAGCTGCTCGTGCTCGCCCAGCCCACGCGCGGCGTCGATATCGGCGCAATCGAACAGATTCACAAGCGCATCATCGACGCCCGCCAGAAAGGCCTCGCCATTCTGCTCATCTCGTCGGAACTCGAAGAGCTGATCGCCCTGTCAACCCGCATCGGCTGCCTCTACAAAGGCGCGATACGGCACGAGTTCAGCGAATCGGAGGTGCGGAAAGGACGCGAGCATGAGTCCGGTTTTGAACAAGAGATCGGCCTGCACATCACCTGAAACCTGAACCGGCACCAGACCACCTATGTCGCGCAAACGCCTCGAACCGTTCATCCCGCTCCTGTCGCTTCTTTTCGCCCTCGTGGCGGGCAGCCTCATCATCGCGGCCACGGGAAGCGATCCGCTCGCCGTCTGGCAGAAGATGCTGCGCTCGACCTTCTCCTCAGGCTACGGCAGCGGGCAGGTGCTGTTCCGGGCCACGACCCTGATCTTCACCGGCCTGTCGGTGGCGTTGCCCTTCAAGGTGCGGCTTTTCAACATTGGCGGCGAAGGGCAGCTCCTCATGGGTGCGCTGGCCGCCGCGCTCTCGGGCATCGCGCTTCCGGCGGGCACGCCTGCCCTCGTCGCCGTGCCGGTGCTGATGCTCGCAGCGATGGCCGCTGGCGGGGGCTGGGGCCTTATCGCCGGATGGCTCAAGGTCGGCTACGGGGTCAACGAGGTGATCTCGACCATCATGCTCAACTTCATCGCCCTCGGCCTGGTCGGCTACCTGCTCACCAACCACTTCGCCGTGCCGTCAACCGTGCACACCCCGGAGATCATTCCCGGCGGCGTGCTGCCCGGCTTCGACCAGCTCTTCGGGCTCGACTGGCATTCACCGGCCAACCTGTCGCTCTTCATCGCGCTCGGCGTCACAGCCGGCGCGGCCATGCTGCTCTACCGCTCGCGCTACGGTTTTGCGATGATCGCCTCCGGCCTCAACCCTGACGCCGCCCGCCATGCAGGCATCGCAACTGATCGGCACATCCTCGGCGCCATGGCGCTGGGCGGGGCGCTCGCCGGACTCGGCGCATCGAACCTCGTGCTCGGCTACAAGCACTGGTATGAAGCAGGGCTGACATCTGGAGTCGGATTCATCGGTATCGCCGTCGCGCTCCTGGCCGGCGCGAACCCGCTCTGGATCATCGTTTCCGCGCTTCTTTTCGCCTGGCTCGACTACGGAGGACTGGCTGTCAACACGATGGTTCCCAAAGACATCTTCATGATGGTGCAAGCCATAGCCATTCTCTCGATCATCGCCTTCCCAGCGCTTTTCAAAACAAAGCTGAAGGAAAACAGAGACAAACAAGAAACAACCGGCTGAGCACGGCTGCCGTCAGGGAGATTCGGGAAGCGCTCCCTGCGCTTGTTGACCAAAGGCGGCAAGGCGCTTCGGAACAGCAACCGTTACCCGGCTCTGTCAGTTACGCATCGGTGAAAAAAATGCGGTATCGCTTTATTGTCAGGCATTGAATTGTTTATCTTGTAATTTGAATTGATGCACCCGGCTTTTAAAGCGTCTTGCATCTCAGTGCTCTCTTTCAGCGCAGTTCATTACCAAAAAAAAGATCAGAATACCAGACCCGAATACCATGCCTAAAAAAACAACTACCGCCGATACCCCTGAAACGCAAGAAAAGAAAACGGTAAAAAAAGCCGCCGCAAAAGCTGAGCCCAAGCCGAAAGCCGCGAAGAAATCGGATGACACCAAAACCACAAAACCGTCAACCACAAAAAAAACAGCAGCAGCCGAACCCAAACCGGCCAAAACAGCCAAGCCCCGCAAAACAGCTCCTGCCGCACCGGAACCGGCTGTTGAAATCTCGGAAGAGCATATCCGCGTCGCCGCTTATTACCGCTGGGTTGATCGCGGCATGACCCATGGTTGTCACGAAGACGATTGGTGTGAAGCCGAGAAACAGATTAAGGGCTAATCACGTTCTTGACTCTGACAATGAAAAAAGCCATTCATTGAATGGCTTTTTTATATTCAGGTTATCTTCATTACACCGCAGGCGTCAGCGCCCCATTTTTTCGCACACATGAAGCTCTTCAACACCTTTGCCGAAAGCATCCGGCTCCTTTTCGCCGGACTTTGGCTCGTCATCAGAATTATCCTCGAATACTTCGGCATCATCAGCGACGGCAACGACCGCACCACCGGCATCAAGGACATGCGCGAGGAGTACAAAAAAGCCAACTACCGGTAAGTACTATTACGGTATTCAGGCACGTTCCGCTGTCTTTTCATAAAACACACTGATCAAAGCAAACTATGCTTGCCTTTGAGCTGCTCACAACACTTTTTTTAAAGGCACGTATTAGCCAATAAAAAACTGTCGCATCCTCTAAAGTTTTTAATATCTACCTTTTTTCAGATGCGACAGTAATCCCTGTCAGTCAACTTGCTGCGCAGTGAGGAACATAGATTTTTCAAGCGCAGTAAAGAAGTTCTGATATGGAGCCGCTTCTACCACCGGCTCTACATTATACTGAGCATTAGCTCGGATTAGAAGCTGTTTTTCTCCTCTTGGCCGGACAGTCACTGTCATCTTCAGCGAATAATTATCAAGCTTGGTGCCGCTTACCGAACCGAGTACCAAGTCAGCTTTGTCGATAACAAAGCCGAGATCCTGCAAAGTTGCTATGATCGTACGAAGCGTCTTTTCCTTGTCGCTGGTATCGAATGCCCTTGTCTGGATGCTGCGGATATGTACTTGATTGACATCGGAGTCGAGCAGGCGCTCGCTGGTGCTGGCGCATCCAACAATTCCAGTTAATACGATGGTCATAATGAGCGAATGGATGATCTTTTTCATATCTGATGCGCCTCCAGGAAAATTGATTTGGAAAGTTTCTCAAAGAACCCTTGATACATCTCTGGGTCCTGCAGAGCTTCTGCTGTGGTAACTTCATTATTGGTATTCCAGACTACTCGTTGGAAGGTAACCCTAACAGCGGTCTCTTTCCCGAATGGATAAGTCACAACCGAAGCCTGCATTACCTGCTCCTTATCTGTCGGAGTATTAGTTCCGAAAAGCGCAGCTACGACAGCCAATGCCTGCTGTCCTGCATTGACAGCACTTCGCCTCTTCGAAGCAGTGAGAACACCGAGCTCCGCCTCACTCTCATTAAGATTGAAGCCCATATCTTGGAGTACACCGGCAACTGCAGAAAGTACCTTGGTTTCATCGGTCGTATCATAACGCCTTGTTTGCAACTGTTTCGTTTGCAAAGACTCTTTGCTTAATACCAAGGCATTCTTGGGAATTGTTGATTGACATCCGCCCAGCAGCGCCATCGACAATATGAACATGGGTATAGTTTTTCTCATGTGGAACTCCTGTTCAGAATCGTGATGTATGATATGCGAAATCTCGAACCTTCTTCAATTCGTCGAACTTAATGACTATGGTCAACGTCTGTTGGCTAGTGCTTTTCGATCCAGTATTGATGAAGAACCCACCAGTGGAATACACTACGTTTGATGATATCTTGTCATAGATCCATACCTCCCGACCTGCTTCGTCAGTTGATACAATATTTGGAGAACCTAAAGCCATCGAAACCTCAGCTCCTGACATGCCTTTTCGGATCTCCTTCTGCACCGTTCCAACAGTCACCCGATCTCCTTGCAGCGCGCTTTGGGTTTCCTTGGCATGGTGTGACGCGCTACAACCACTACCAAACATAGACCCCGCGATAATTACGCAAGGCATAAGCAGCTTAATCCCTTTTAACATAATCTCCAGATTGGTTTTATGATTTACTAATAAAGACACTTCTCAAAAAATACTAAGAGCCCCAATAGCTGCGTTAGTCAGTGCTCGAAGTTCTCACCTGCTGCGTGTACACTCCAGCTTCTCCGCTCCGCCCACCTTGCGCTTTGATCACTCATCACACTTTTTAGAGGTACCATTCGGTCAAATAAGTATTGCCTAAAAATATTACATCACAGTCACTCCATAAAAAAACACAACAAGTGAATTTACAACATAATCCCATCATAATAAACACACATGAGTAAAATAAAATGATTTAATCCGCAATTATACCGAACTATAATCGTGCTAGACCAAGCATTTCGTTCTATGCACTCTTTCTCGCGCACTTTCAGAAAATGCGGCGACTTTCATAGGGCTGGATAAGTATTTCCCCGATCGGTAACGCTTCCCCGCCCCATCACCGGCTGGCGAAGAACAGGCTCATCACATAGACGGAGTACATGATCACCAAGAGTACGCCCTGCCTGCGGCGCACCATGCCGGTGCTGCGCCGGGGAAGCGCGATCAGGAGCGACAGGACGCCGAAAAACAGCGCCGGCATCACCTCGGTGAACGGCACGCGGATGGGACGGATGATGGCTGCGACGGCGACGATGAAAAGACTGTTGAAGATGTTGCTGCCCAGAACCGTGCCGACGCCGATTTCATCGTGACCCTTGATTTTGGCCAGCACCGTCGATGCCAGTTCCGGTACGGAGGTGCCGAACGCCACCAGCGTCGCGCCGATGATGAAGTCGTCGATGCCGAAATCCCGGGCGATGCCGGTTGTGGAAAGGACAATCAGGCGTCCGGCAGCAACCAGCAAAAACAGGCCTGCCCCACCCTGAATCCAGGGGAGAAGCTTGCCGGCTACTTTCACCTGGCCATTTGAAGGCTCTCTCTCTTTGAGGGCCTGCTTGATCGTCGTGGCCATCCAGGCCCCGAAGCAGAGAAACATGAACACTCCTTCAAGGCGGTCGATCATGTTGTCGATGAGAAAAATCGCGGTAAGGAAAGGGACCAGAATGGCAACGGGAGCATCCCGCCTCAGGACCGCCGGGCTCACCGGAATGCCTGAAATGAGCAGCGTTACGCCCAGGACGAGCGAGATGTTGACGATATTGCTGCCGAGCGCGTCTCCGAGGGAGAGCTGAGACTTTCCGGCCAGTCCGGAGTTGATCGCCACGGAGAGCTCCGGACTGGATGTGGCAAATGCGGCAACCGTCACCGCAATAATCGAGGGCGCGATACGCAGCACCGAGGCAATACCGACCGTGCCTCGAACAAACAGCTCACCGCCGAATGCGGCGCATGCAATACCTGAAAAGAGAAGGACGTAATCATTCATCATCAAAAGCCTGATTTCAAATCAGGGCACCAGCTCAAAAAATTCAGGGTACCTCTGATTGTTGCAGTCTGGCGCTGTTCGGCCTGCATCAGGGCTGGCGCGAAGCTCCACCCCGATGCAGGTTTTCCGGAAAAGCGTCCATACTTCAATCTAAAGACCAAACTGCTTGCTGTCAACCCATTCCATCTGCAAAAGCGACCAGAAGTCCATGGCAAGCCTGTTGAGAACGTAATCGTAAGGCAACCAGCCATAGCCATTTTCACCCCAGCCTTTGCCCCATGAATTGCGAATCAGCAATGCGCCTTTCGTCTTGCTGTTGCATTTGGTGTTCTTGATGACCTTGCTGTCGTCGTAACCCACAGCGTCGATGGCATGCCCCCACCTTGCCTGCTCGCCAGGGCACGGATAGGGAATTCCGCCGGGAACATCGGCATAATTGAACGAATCGAATCCATAGAAACCGAACATCGAGGGAATGCCGGCGGCAAGATAGGTTTTGACCGATTCGAGAACCTTGGCGGGAGCGATGTTTTTACCCTGCGGATCGTGGCAGAAATATTTGATCGCTTCGTAGTTATCGGCCACGGCATAGACCCAGGCCGGTGGTTCACGGTCAAATCCATCAGGATCGGCCCCCTCTTTATCGGTGTAGGGCCAATGGTTTTCGTCAGGCACGCCAAAAAGCACAAGGGCAGCCATGGTATTGCGCAACCATGCTCCGGTGTCACCCGTCACGTGCATCAGGTTGCGCGTGGCCTTGTAGAGAAAAAGACGTGAACCGTTGATGTACTTTCCGTGAACCTTGCTTTCGAAATATTCCACAAGCCCCATGCCGGCATGGGCAGTGCATGAGCCAAGATTCATCTGGTTCTCGATCGGTGAGCACCATTTCCTCAGATCGACCGATTCAGGCAGGGCCGGGGCCTTTTCTTTCAATCCGAGCAGTTTGGAGAAGACTTTGATTTCCGGATGATCGGGAAAATAGTCCCGCATGTCCGGCATCGGCGGCAGCCAGCCGGTTGCCACAATTTCACTGGAGTCGGGCAGTTCGATCTTTTTGTACAAAGCATACATAGCACACCCTCCTTTGTCTGAATGAATGAAAATTCACCGAACAACGCACAACACATCGTGCTGATGAACTGTAAAGGGTACTACAAAAGCGGAATCGCTCTCGTTTAATTGTAGTGAAAGAAACGGTAACAACCTCGAACAAACCGGGGGAAGCGTATCATTTTGCGGGAAGGTAGGCAGCAAAGAATGGAGAGAAAATTTCCGGAGCCCGATCATGGCGGAGAGGCTGTCCCGGAAATCTTGTATCGGCGAGTTCTGCCTGGTTTGGCAGCTTTGTCATGCTGAACGAAGTGATGAATCCGGCGTTCCCGAAAAACCAGGTAAACAGCTGAATCAAAATACTTTACAAGAGATCCCGGATTCTTCTCCCGGCCGGACCGGTCACGGAATGAGCGTGAAAACAAACCGGACAGAACAAAACAACTTGCTCCCCGCTTTCGGGACAGCCTCATCATCAGAAACCGGCAGGCCGGTCAAAAGAGCGTTGAAATGCTGTCAATACTCTGAACGACTGCCGTCGTCGGCAGCAACCGAAAGATCGACCGGCTCGCCGCTCTGCACCATCGCGTTGGCTGAAGGCTCCTGGCTGATAACGGTATCGGGCACCAGCAGCGTCGAGCGCTCGTAGCTGATTCTTCCGATCGACAGTCCGTTGCGCACGAGCACGCCCCGGGCCTGATCGAGCGACATGCCGAGCACGTCGGACACAATCACCCGCATCATGCCGGTGGGTTCCTGTTCGAGCATGCCGACAATGAAAGAGACCTGGCTGCCAGACTTGATCACCACTTCAGGCGGTACCGACTGGCTCAGCACACGGCCGTCCTGATCAGGATCCGAAACAGCCTGCGTCTGCACGCCGGAAATCACCATGCCGAGCCGCTCAAGCTCCTGCCGGGCTTCATTTTCGGTACGGCCCGCCAAATCGGGCATCGCGTAGCTTGGCTTGTCCTGGCGGTTCAGCACAAGATAGACGCTGCGGCCAGGCTTGACCAGCGAGGAGGGAGCCGGAACCTGATCGATCACCTGATCGGGCGGCACGTTGGGCAGGTAACGCACATTGTAGCTTTTCATGGCCTTCAGCCCTGCACTCCGCAATGTCCGGACGGCATTGTCGTAAGTCATGTTCCGCACATCCGGCACGACGGTCTCTTTGCCGCTTTCGGTGTAGTAGGGAAGCAGAAGCTTGTCGATGGCGACAATCGCCACGAAAAACAGAACAATGTAGATCAGTACTTTCTTCATCGGTAGGGCTGGAGTGTTGATACGTGACGAACGGCCAAAGCCTCAGTGCTGCCGTTTCATGACGAAATCCACGAGCAGTTCGAGAGAGCGCCGCGCCGGGCTTTCGGGAAAGGCGGAGATCGATTCAAGCGCCTTGTCGGCAAACCCCTCGGCCACGGTCGCCGCGTAATCGAGGCCCCCTTTCCGGGTCACGAACTCAATCACCTCTCCGCTTCTGACCGAGCGCTTGCGGGAGCTTTTCAGAATCGATTTGATCCTGTTCTGCTCCGCCTTGTCGGACTGGCGAAGCGCATGGATGAGCGGCAGGGTGATCTTGCGATCCTTGATGTCGATGCCGAGCTGCTTACCGGTTTTTTTGGAATCGCCGGTGTAGTCGAGCAGGTCGTCCCTGATCTGGAAAGCAAGGCCGAGATACTCGCCGTAACTTTTCAGGCGGGCGATCTGATCCTCTGAATCGGTGGCGCTGGCCGCGCCGATAGCGCACGAGGTGGCAATCAGCGAGCCGGTCTTGTCGGCAATGACGCTCAGGTAATCCTCCTCGGTGATGTCGAGACTGCGGGTCTTCTGGATCTGGAGAATCTCCCCCTCGCTCATTCGCCTGACCGCCTCCGAGACCAGATGCAACGAGCGATAATCGCTGTTTTCAAGCGAATAGAGCAATCCTTTGGAAAGCAGGTAGTCGCCAATCAGCACGGAAATCTTGTTTTTCCAGAGCGCGTTGATCGATGGAATTCCGCGCCGCATCTCGGCGCCATCCACCACGTCGTCGTGGATGAGCGTAGCCGAATGCAGCAGCTCGACCATGATCGCTCCGCGGTAGGTGACATCGCACACGCCGCCGCACGCCTTGGCGCCGAGAATCACCAGCGTCGGCCTGATCTGCTTGCCCTGCTGCCGAAGCACGTAGCGGGTGACCTTGTCAACCAGACTGTTGCTGGAGTGCAGAACGGTTTTGTACCGCTCCTGGAACAATTTCAGCTCTTCCTCAACGGAAGAGGTAACCTCATTGATATTCACAGGACCTCTTTACTCTATGGTGTGCGCTCGATTGGCTGGCCTGATTTGGCTTGCATCAAATCCGGGTGAAGTTATCGATATTTCCATGATTGAGCAAATCGCAGCGCAACGCAAGCCGTTCCGGGTAGTCTGGAGGCCTTCGCTCCTGCGCCTGATTTCCTTTCGAGCACCATCCAACGTCCCATGATAAATCAAAATCGATTTAACCTTTGCAAAAAGGATTCCTGACCATTAGTATATTGAGCGGGTGCTTTTGGTTCAAACTAACAGAAAGACAACCCCAATAACTTCTTGCGCGGTTCTATGGCTTCGATGGATAGTGCTCGAAATCCTGACTTACCACCGGTACAGTTCAGCTCCTGCCCTCCATCGGTCATGCAAGAACACCGCTCATGAAATTTTTTGATGTGCCCATAATTTCAACGTTTCCATGACCATTGACTTTTCGTACACGATCGCCGGTATGTTCACCGGTCTTTTCATTGGATTGACCGGCGTTGGAGGCGGCGCTCTGATGACGCCGCTCCTCATTCTTTTCTTCGGAGTCTCTCCAACCACGGCAATCGCTACCGACCTCTGGTTTGCAGCAATCACAAAAATCGCCGGAGCCAGCATTCATCATCGAGCCGGAAAGGTTGACTGGCAGGTTGTCCGACGACTCTGGACAGGAAGCCTTCCCATGGCTCTTCTCGTGGTGCTTATAATCAGTATGGGTACGCAGATCGGCAAGATTCCGTGGCTGAACAAAGCCATCGGCATTGTGGTCATCATCACGGCGCTCGGCTTGTTTGTCGCTCCCCGACTCTTTGCTCTCGCCCGGACAAAACGACTGGACAATCCACTAAAATTCAAAGCATTTCAGCCGGCCCTGACCGTTGTGGCAGGTGCAATCCTCGGAATTCTGGTGGCCCTGACCTCTATCGGAGCCGGCGCGCTTGGCAGCGTCATGCTGCTCTATCTCTACCCGCTGCGCATGAATCCGCACCGTCTCGTAGCGACCGATCTGGTACACGCGATTCCGTTGGCAATCGTTGCTGGCACAGGCTATCTCCTTGCAGGACTGGTTGACGGCAATATGCTGGTCAGCATGCTTTTAGGCTCTGTACCTGCAATCATTACCGGAAGCATTCTGGCTAAAAAAGTATCGGGCAGGTGGATACAAGTTCTCTTGTCGATTGTGCTAATTGCCGCTGGCATCAAAACGCTCATGTAAACTTGCCGACGCCTCATCATGCGCAAATCATCCTCTCCAATAATCGTCTTGGATATTTCACCATATCTTTGTTACTATGAAACGGATTGCGGGCTTTCGCGTCACGATGCGTCGTGCGCGGCCCGGCAGTCATTCCGGACTTTTCCGTAACCCTGAAAGAATTTTCAAGACCGCACAGCTCCCCGACCTGAAATGAGTAACGACAGCGAACCGACCATATCGCCAGCGGACGGCAAGGGAGCCGATGACAAAAACGTCCATGAGCTGCTCCCTGTCAGCAAAAACGAACCAGTCATTGAGAGTCGGGAGACGCCTGGAGAGCAATCGGAACTTGAAACCTTCGAGGCTGCCGAAGCGGCGGTGGCAGCCCTGACAACCAATGAGGCGGAGCCTTTACAACCAGCCCAGAACAAGGAGATCGGTCAGGAGCCGGAGCCGGGAGGCATGGGCTTTCTCGATCATCTCGACGAGCTTCGCTGGCGGCTCATTCGCGGAGTCATCGCCCTGATCGTGGCGGCCATCGGCAGCGCATTCTATTCCGACTTCCTTGTCAACGAAGTGCTGATCAGGCCATTGACCACCAGCGGCCCCGATATTCGCTTGCAGAACCTGGTTCCCTACGGCCAGATTTCGCTCTACCTGCAGGTTGTCTTTTTCACGGCTTTCGTGCTGGCCTTTCCCTTCATCGCATGGCAGATATGGAAGTTTGTAGAACCCGGCCTGCACGACACTGAAAAGGCGGCCAGCCGGTTCATCATTTTCTTCATCTCGATCTGTTTCTTTTCCGGCATCGCTTTCGGCTACTTCGTGTTCCTGCCGATCTCGCTGAAGTTCTTCGCCGGATTCGGCTCTTCGCTCATCACCAACAACATCGCCGTCCAGGATTACATCAGCTTCTTCATGGGCACGCTCTTGACGACCGGGCTGGTGTTCGAGCTGCCCTTCATCTCCTACGTGCTGTCGAAAACCGGCCTGCTGACACCGGCTTTCATGCGCTTCTACCGCCGCCACGCGGTCGTCACGATGCTGGTGCTTGCAGCCATCGTCACCCCATCGACCGACATGGTGACGCAGGCGGTCATCGCCGTGCCGATGCTTCTGCTCTACGAGCTGAGCATCTATATTTCCGGAGCCGTGCAGAAGAAGCGGAACAAAAAGCAGATGCAACAGGCGCACGCATGATTCGATCCGACGAGAGCCGACCGACGGTGGTGTTCGAGGCCGTCGAAAGCGCAGTGCTGCGGGGCAACCCTCTCGGCGATCCCGCCCGGCGTTCCGTACCGGTCTTTCTGCCGCCCTCCTACGACGGCGTCAGGCGCTTCCCGGTCATGTATCTGCTGGCTGGATTCGCCTCGACCGGCATGAGCTTTCTGAACTACAGCTTCGGACGGAAGACCGTGCCCGAGATGATCGACAGGCTGATCCGGGAAGGGGCGATGCCGGAAGTGATCGTGGTGATGCCGGACTGCATGACCCGATACGGAGGTTCGCAATACGTCGATTCCGCGGCAACGGGAGCGTACGAAACCTACCTGACCAGCGAACTGATCGACCACATCGACCGGACGTTTCAGACCCTGCCGGAAGCCCGGCACCGCGCCGTGGCTGGCAAATCGTCGGGCGGGTTCGGGGCGCTGAGGCTCGGCATGAGGCATCCCGACCGCTTTGCAGCCGTGGCCTGCCACAGCGGCGACATGGATTTCGACCTCTGCTACCGCCCGAACTTCCCGAATGCCGCGCGCATTCTCGAACGGCACGGTGGCAGCGTCGCGGCGTTCTTCGAGTGCTGGGAGTCGCTCGACAAAAAGCCGAAGGGCGAGTTCGCCCTGCTCGACGTGATGGCGATGGCTGCCGCCTACGATCCCGACCCGTCGAAACCCGCACCGGCCAACATGCGCCTGCCGTTCGAGCCGCGCACCTGCCGGCTCATCGAGGAGCGATGGGAGCGCTGGAAAAGCTTCGATCCGCTCACGCTGCTCGAAGAGCCACGCTATCAGGAAGCGCTCGGATCGCTGCGGATGCTCTATCTGGACTGCGGGTCGCTTGACGAGTACAACCTCCAGTTCGGCCACCGGCGCTTCACCGAACGGGCCGCCGGGCTTGGCATCGCGCACCGCTACGAAGAGTTCGCCGACACCCACACCGACACCTCCTACCGATACCGCGTTTCGCTGCCGCTGCTCGCAGAAGCGATTTCAGGCTGACGAAAGAAGACTTTCGAGACTCCGGTACACCTTTTCCACCTGCATGCGCAGCTCCTCAAGCGTGCCATCGTTGAAGATAACGTAGTGCGCCCGCCCGATGAGCTCTTCCTGCGGCCACTGCGCTTTCATGCGCCGCCTGACCTCATCGCGAGTCCCCATGCCCCGCGCCACGGCGCGCTCCAGACGAAGCCCGTCGCTTGCCGCCACCACGATGATGCGGTCAAGCTCCTTATCCATGCCTGACTCGAAAAGAATGGCCGCCTCCTTGCACAGGATTCTTTTCCCTTCACGTGCGCAGCGTAAAATTTCACTGTGGAAGGCCTCCCGCACTTTAGGATGGACAAGACGGTTCAAAGCATCGAGCTTTTCCCGGTCTGAAAAAACAACGGCGGCAATGGCCTTGCGGTCGATCGAAAGCGCGCCCGAAGCATCGCGATGATACACCCCGCTGCCGAACAGCTTTTCGATACCCGCAATCACCTCCGGATCGTGAAGCTGAAGCTCTTTTGCGACACGGTCGGCCTCGAAAAGTTCGCAGCCCAGTCCGGCAAGCATCGAGCACACCGTGCTCTTGCCGCTGCCGATACCGCCGGTGACCCCGACAAGCAGTGGTAAACGCTCCATGCCCGGCTACTCCCTGTTGCGAAGGTCTTTCCGCACCCGCTCGAGCACCGCGCGCCAGAGTTCCGGGTTCTGTGAATAGGCCCGAAGCTTTGCATCGAAGGTCTTCTGATCAAGCCCGTGCCGTGCAAACAGCGTATCGAGCTCCGCCAGGGTGAGATCGGTGTAAGGCGCCGCATTGCCGTTGGGCGTTACGCCGGAACGGGATAGATAGTCGCCGTAAAAAGCGGCGAAGCGAAGATCGTCAGCATCGAGCCTTGCCTCCTGCTGCAATCCGCAACCGCCAAGCACAAGCAGCAGGGAGAGAATAACCGGCAACGGCCTGAAAAAAGCCGGCAGCAGGCGCGTTATCGACAAAAAAATCCTGTTCAACT
Source organism: Chlorobiaceae bacterium (assembly GCA_016931495.1). GTDB lineage: Bacteria > Bacteroidota > Chlorobiia > Chlorobiales > Chlorobiaceae > Chlorobaculum. The sequence continues at coordinate 15,715 of JAFGER010000065.1, forward strand.
GCATCGAATTATTTTCCGCCTGCTGAAACTAACAAGATCAGAAGGCCGGTTATTGGGTTACTTCTTAACGTAGTCTGCTCAACAAAAAAAATCAAATTCCACCATGGCTTATCAGCAACCACCACTCCCTTACGCCGACAATGCTCTCGAACCGCATATTTCGGCAAACACCATCGGTTTTCACTATGGCAAACACCATGCAGCCTACGTCAAAAACTATAATGGCCTGGTAGAGGGTACGCCACTGGATTCCATGAGTCTTGAAGAAGTTATCCTCAAGACAGCCGATGACGCTTCGAAGGTTGGCGTCTTCAACAATGGCGCACAGGCGTGGAACCACACCTTCTACTGGAACTGCCTGACCCCGAACGGCGGTGGCGAACCGACCGGCGAAGTGGCTGCAAAGATCGTCGAGGATTTCGGCAGCGTCGAAAAGTTCAAGGAGGAGCTGAAAAACGCCGCCGCAACCCAGTTCGGCAGCGGCTGGGCATGGCTCGTGCTCGACAACGGGACGCTGAAAGTTGTCAAGACCGGCAACGCCCAGACCCCCATGACCTCCGGCCAGACTCCCCTCTGCTGCATCGACGTCTGGGAGCACGCCTACTACCTCGACTACCAGAACCGCCGCCCCGACCACGTAGCCGCCGTCATCGAAAACCTCATCAACTGGGATTTCGTCAACAAAAACTACATGGCCGCGAAGTAATTCACACGACTGAAAAACTTCCCGGCAAAGGCCTCCGAAAGGGGGCCTTTCATTTTTTGGCAAGCCTCACCGTTCCGCAATCTTCATCGTATAAGACTTATAGTCCCCCTATGATGCAAAAGGCGCAACCAGCAAAACGCCACTCACAGCCACGGCAACTGCTCCACTTCGTCGAGGTTGACCGTGCGAACCCTGGAGGGTTTTCTGAACCTGATGGTAAACCCGTCAGGGTTGATGATCCGTTCGTCATAGACCACCTTCAGGCTCCGCGAACCAGCCGGATCATCACCTCGAAACAGGGTCATGTCAATCTCTCGGGGCACCATCAGCTCCGTTGAACCATGCTGCTGCACCTGGTAATCGTCAAACCGGAACTCGGCGGTCCGGCGGCCGTAAAAATCGAAATAGGTGACGCCCACCAGCTTCTTGGACAAGGCATCGACAAAAAACTCTTTCGCACCGCCCTCTGACCTAACCCGGTAGCTGACAAGCCCGCCGGTCTGCCTGACCGATTCGATTGCGCTGACCGGCTCGGTCATATCGGCAATGCCGAAAAGCGTTTCGGTGATCGAGCCAAACCCGGAGCTGATGCCGATAATCTTGCCGAGGTTCTCGCCGCTGTTGCGGCCAACCAGCATCCGGTTGTTGAGCATGTCGTTGACGAACAGCGAATCGGGACGAATCCAGAGATCGGCCACGGGCCAGCCGAGAATACCGGCGGTCACAATAAGCCGTGCGTCCTGCGATTTGCGGAGCTGCACATTGCAGTAGGCTTTGGCCTTTCGTTTTGGCGTCGTGACATAGAGATCGGCATAGCCGTCAAGCGCCTCGACCTTGCCGGTGCGCAAAGCGACCTCACGATACAGCTCCTCAAGCTCCGGCGTCAGGGTGAGCGATTCGCCGGAAACCGACGGCAACCGTGAAGCGGTTCGCATCTGGGAGCAACCAGCCGCAATCAGCAGTATCAGGACACTGAGAATCCGAATCACATTTTTCATCCGCATCGTCTTCATCGTTTCATCTTCATTCCTGCAGAAAACCCGTTTTCCGGGAATATGAGCCCCGGATGAGGCGGATTGTCATGAAATGTTATTTTACTCCAAATCCTGTCTTATTCAAAACACGTTCCCGGGAGTTTTCGATCCATGCATGCACTTTACCTCAAACCGAAAGAGCACCGGCGGCTGCTCAGTGGTCACCTGTAGGTTTTCAGCAACGAGCTTAAAGAGGTGCCGCATGACATCACTGCCGGAGAAACCGTGCAGCTTTTCACTCATGACGGACGTCTGCTCGGCGCCGGATTTTTCAATCCCCACTCGCTGATCGCCTTCCGGCTGCTGACAAGGGATGAAACGCAGCCCGACCGCGATTTTTTCCGCAACAAAATCCGTGAAGCGCTCAAACTCCGCGAAAAGCTCTACCCCGCAAGCGAAACCAACGCATGGCGTCTGGTGCACGGCGAATCGGACGGCCTGCCGGGCCTGGTCATCGACCGCTTCGACCGGGCCCTCGTGCTCCAGTCATTCTCAGCCGGCATGGAGCGCCATCTGCCCATCATCACCGAAGTGCTCCGGGAACTGTTCGACCCCAAAGCGATCGTGCTGCGCAACGAATCTCCGCTCCGGGAGCTCGAAGGGCTGCCGCTCTACAAAGAAATGGTTCTCGGCGACGAAAACGATGCCTGGCAGGTCATCAGCGATGGCGGCCTCAGCTACCGGGTCAACATCATCGAAGGCCAGAAAACGGGATTTTTCCTCGATCAGCGCGAAAACCGTCGGCACATCAGAAAATACGCCTCGGGCGCCGACGTGCTTGACGTCTATACCAACGACGGTGGCTTTGCGCTCAACGCCATGCGCGCCGGAGCCCGCTCGACCACGATGGTCGATCTGTCGCAGGATGCATTGCAGCGTGCCGAACAGAACGCACGAATGAACGGTCTGGAGAACTTCTCGATCATCGCCTCAGACGCCTTCGCAGCCCTCGGGCAGCTCAGACAGGAAAACCGCGCCTTTGACCTGGTGATTCTCGATCCGCCCAGCTTCACCAAGAGCCGCAAAACCGTTCATACCGCCCTGAAAGCCTACACCAAACTCAATCGCCTCGGACTTCAGCTGGTCAAAAACGAGGGATTTCTGGCCACGGCCTCCTGCTCGCACCACGTTTCCGAAGAGGATTTCCTCTCGGCCGTTCATCTCGGAGCCATGCAGGCAGGCAAGCATCTGCGACTCATCAGCCGCAACGCACAGCCGCCGGACTACCCGGTGCTGCTCTCGATGCCCGAAACCAGCTACCTCAAGTTCGCCTGCTTCTACGTGACGAACCTGTAAGCAGGCCGCTCAGCTATACGAATTATAGACTCCGTCCGCAAACGTTCTTGCGGACGGCAACAGGGCATTGCCGAAGATCACGTCTCTTTTTACATCAAAACGTCATGATTTTGAGCAATCGCCCTCTCGATAGACGATAAACTACGTCACTCTTTTCGAGAAAGTTGAAGGGCTCACCAAAAAATCAACGATTCAGTTTTGTGAATCGCCTTTCATGACCTATATTATAGACGAGTAAACTATATAATCAACGCCCGTTGATTAACATGGTTTACATGTGCAGCATGATGTATAGGGGTACGTCATGCTGCTTTTTTTTACGTCAATTCATGATCCCCTGAAGGCGCGCACCTGCTCGTACACCTCCGGCCACGACTCCGCTCTCGGCTCTCCGATGTGCCGGTTGGTGCTGTTACCAAAACAGATCGTGTACAACCCCTTCATCCGTAGGCTCTCGACGTTATCGGGGGCATCCTCGACGTAGATGTCCGCGCCCACCTGTGTCTTTTCTTTCATAAAGCAAAGGTCCCAATAGGGAATGCCGTGACTGTCAAGCCAGTTGACCGTTTGCTGGACGGCTGTCGCGTGGAAGTAGTGGATGAACAGGCGGTGCGTGATAATGCGGATGCGGCAACCATCATCGGAAAGCAGACGAAGATATTTGCGCGCGCCGGGAATCACCTCCATGCTGCTGAACAGCTTGCGCTGCGTCACGGCAAAACGGTGGAGGCTGTCGTAGTCGCTCCTGTTGCGAATGCCCCACTCCGACAAGCCGTAGGACACTTCGGCAGGAAGTTCGTCAACCGGCCGCTCGAACCACTCGGCGGCAATCTGGCGCATACGTCCGTAAAAATCGGCGCACACGCCGTCGAGATCAACTCCGATGACGACAGTTCGTTGCTCTGACATGGGCTAACGCTTTATGATTAAAGGAGCTAGAGAACTCATGGAAGAACAGGGCTGCCACAGAGAGCGGACTTGCGCCTTGCAGCCTGGAGGCGACCAGCCGGTCGCCCCTGCAATGACGGCATCACCTCGTTCAGAACGCGCGGTCGAAGGTACGGCGGTACTTCATGGTGATTTCGTGCTCTTCGCCAAGCAGCCGGAAAATGGCGATGCAGGCCTTGCGCGAACCGTCATCGTCGTAGTAACGATCCTCCCGGAGTACGCCGATGAAACGGTCGAGCGCGCGGTCGAGGTCTCCCGCTCTCAGGCTTTCGACGGCAAGGCCGTAAGGCTCTCTGGACGCACCCTCCGGCAACGCCGCTGCCGGACGCGCCAGCAGCGACCCCAGCGTTCGCACCGCATCGCTCAGGTCGGCATACTCCGGCTCCCCTTCAAGCGGCTCGGCAAGCCGCATCGCCTCTTCGGGACGCGAAAACAGGATCAGGCGAATCAGCATGGAGGCAGCCTTGGTGTTGCCTGGCTCGCTGGCAAGCACCTCTTCGAGCAACGTTACCGCCGCAGCCGCGTTGCCATCCGCAATCTCGGCGGAAGCACGCTGAACCTGCTCCGCCCAGGGACTCGGCAGCGCCGTCCTGAGCCACTGCTCGATCTGGTATTCGGAAAGCGCGCCGGTAAACTCGTCGATCACCTCGCCATGAGAAAAAAGCTTCACATTGGGAATGCCTCTGACGCCATACCGTGCTGCCACTTCCGGAAACTCCTCGGTATTGACCTTGACGAGCAACCACTTGCCCGCATGCCGTTCTGCAAGGCTTTCAAGCACCGGCGCAAGGATTCGGCAGGGCCCGCACCAGGGCGCCCAGAAATCAACCAGCACCGGAATGGATTTGCTGCGTTCAATAACATCGTTCTGAAAATCGAAAGGCGCACCGCTCTGCATGGGTAAGGTTGTTTATCGTTGAGCAAATGAAAAAACGCAATAAACGCGTTGAAGAAAATAGAGACTCAACAAAGGAAATAAAAATTCCCGCCGGACGCTCATCGGAGAAAGCGGCCCGGAACATCGCCTCAGACGACAATCCGGAAAATCTTTGCACGGCAAATTTCAACGTTCTTACGCTTTTCTGAAATATTATTATCCCCTGAATCATCTGACACGGGAAAGCATCGAGAAGGAAAAGGTCGAAAACACCCGGCACTATCCGGTCATCTCGCTCAGCCCTGTTTGATCTCCTTCACGGCTCTTTTAACGTAACCGGACGCATCTTCGAGATGGTTGAGCGCCTGGCGGATTTCGTAATCGTCGTCCGCATCGGCCCTGGCCCGTTCGAGGCGTTTGCGGGCGTCCTCGATAGCATCGGCGGCAAGCTGAAGGGTTGATTCAATCGACATCACATCTCCTTTTTTTCATTGGGAAAAGTTCAACACAAAACCGTTTCTTGTCAATGTACAGAAGAGAACGGATGCAGGGCAATTTCCATCTGAAGCAGGTAAACTTCAAAGCCTGCCTGACTGTTGTACTCCTGAGAAATCCAGATCCACCAACTTTCCGATTCCGAACGATGAAAAAAACGCTTCCGGTCTTTTTGCTGCTTTCAGCGCTCACGGCGCCGGCGAGTGCCGAACAGGCACCGGCTTCCGCAGGCACCATCGAGGTCTGCATCGACAACATCCGCAGCTCCGACGGAACGGTCGGCATTGCGCTGTTCAATACCAAAAAAGGGTTCCCCGATAAAAACAGCACCGCAATCAAGGGTAAAAGCGTTCCTGCCGGAAAGCAGTGCATCGTGCATTTCGAGAACGTACCCTACGGCACCTACGCGGTCAGCGTGCTGCACGATGAAAATGGCAACGGCAGGATGGACAAGGGATTTCTCGGCATTCCGAAAGAGGGCTTCGGCACCTCGAACAATCCGAAGCTGAAAATGGGTCCGCCCTCGTTCTCGGAATCACGATTCGACCTCGCCCAGGAGAAGATGACCCTGAACATCAATATGAAGTACCTGCGCGATCCCAACGAGAAAAAGTGAACAACCCCGTGTTTCTGCCTGCCGAAAACTCCGGAAATGTCGTTTTGCCTGTACAAACCACAAAAATGTACCTTTCCGGAGCAGAAACATCACGGCACAAGCAGGCGCTCGAAAAGGGTAACGCACGCTATTTCATACACTTACACGAATAATAACTATCACTGGCATGGTAGTTGCAATGATTAACCATAACGGGTGTCGCATTTCCATGTCACAAAAAAGGACTAATTATGACCTCTTTCAAGACCGCATACGGTGAACTCAAGGGCGTCGAATTCAGAACGCTCTATTCAAACGGCAAAACCGACGGCTGCCTGGTCAGCGAGGAGAACGTGCTGAGCACGCCCTACGGCGATCTGGTCCCGCAGTACGAGGCTGAAGACATGGGCCGCCGCCAGCTCAAGCCTTTCTGTTTTTACAAGAACGGAGCAATCAAATCGGTTCCGTTGCAGACGCAAACCCTCGTCCGCACACCGGCCGGCGGGATTCCTGCCGAGCTGGTCACCTTCTACGAATCGGGCAGCCTCAAGCGGGTGTTTCCGCTCGACGGCAAGCTCAGCGGCTTCTGGACGCAGAAAAACGAGTTCGAGCTGGCCGAAGAGATAACCGTCGAATCGCCGCTCGGCAGCCTTCGCGCAAAGTTCATCGCCATCCAGTTTTACGAAAGCGGCGCGCTGAAGAGCCTGACGCTGTGGCCGGGAGAGTTTCTGACGCTGATGACGCCAGCCGGCCAGATCAGGGTACGCACGGGCATTGCGTTCTACGAAGACGGCACGATCCGCTCGCTCGAACCGGCAGGCATCGTGCAGGTGGAAACGCCGATTGGCACCATGACGGCGTACGACAACGATCCGCAGGGCGTGCATGGCGACCTCAATTCGCTCCAGTTCAGCCCTGAAGGCGAGGTGATGGCGCTCAAAACCATCGCCGAGGAGATCACGGTAACCGACCAGCTCGGCAGCACGCACCGCTTTGCGCCCACGGTGAAAGAGAATCCTTGCGGCGTCGAACGCAAGGTCGTGGTGCCGATGAGCGTGCGATTCAGCAAGGGCAGGATCATCTTCGACGACCGTCAGGAATCGTTCAACCTGGAGCAGTGCCTGGTCGAAGTCAGCCCATACGACCGCAAAGGCGATCCGGCCTACTCCTGCGCGGGCTGAGCGGATGCGGCTTTGAACAGCGCCCGGGTGGCCTCCAGACCGGCCACCCAGCCGGTCGAAAATGCCGCCTGGAGGTTGAAGCCGCCCACTTCACCCGCGTAGTCGAGCAGTTCGCCGCAGCAGTAGAGATTCGGATGAAGCCTGGAGCGCATGGTTTTGGGATCGATTTCATCGAGCGATACGCCTCCGGCCGAGACCTCGGCCCGGTCAAGCGGCACCTTGCGCACCGTGCCGAGCGGCAGGCGCTTGAGGAGCGAGACGAGCCGCTGGCGCTGACGCTTGCCAAGCGCGCTCATGGTCACCTCGTCGGCGATCTCCGCCAGCCGCATGAGTTCGCTGGCGAAGGCATTGGGAATGGTCTGCGCCGGTTCGCCCGTCTCCCGGAGCTGCTCCGGAGCGACCGGCATCCGCTGGATGACGGTGCGCAACAAGCGGCTGCCGTGGCGGGCCGCCTGGTCGAGCAAATACGCGGTGAGCGCCGGTTCGCCGTAGCCGGGAAAGAGATCGACCGAAATCGTGACCGGAGCCGCGCCCGAGGCCATGAGGCTGGCCACGGAACGCGACAGCGACAGGCACGCCGGGCCGGAAACGCCGCGGTGGCTGACCAGCACATCGCCACGCCGAACATCGCTCACGCCCTTCGACTCGGCCACCAGCGACACGTTGCGCAATGAGATGCCCACCAGATCGGGATGGGGCGGCACGTTGAACCAGAGCGGCGCGAGCGCTGGCAGCACCCTCGCCACCGTGTGCCCAGCTGCTGCGGCCAGCCTGATGCCGTCGCCGGTGGTGCCCGACGACCCCCACGACGCCCCGCCCGAGGCCAGAATCAGCGCATCGCCCTCGAAGCGCCGCTCTCCGGCGTAAACGACGACGCTCCCGACGCCAAAATCAAGCCTGTCGATTCTCGTTTCGGGAACAACCGCCGCCGCGCTGTCGAGCAACATGCGCTGCATCAGCTCCAGCACCTCCCCGGCGAGGCCCGACGCGGGAAAAACCCGGCCATTCTCCCTCGACACCGTTCTGAGGCCATACTTGCCGAACAGCTCCAGCAGATCGGCATTGGAAAAACGGTGCACCGCGTGACGCAAGAAACGCCGCTCACGCCGGTCGAGAAACCCCGATTCGAGCAGATGCCTTGCATCGCCCGCGTGAGTGAGGTTGCAGTGCCCGCCGCCGGAGATGGCGATCTTGGCGCCGGGCTTCGGGTTACGCTCAAGCAGAACGATCCGGAACCGCCCGTCGGCGATACCAAGCGCTCTTGCCTGTTTCCGCGCCGAAATCGCCGCCAGCATCCCCGAAGCCCCAGCTCCGGCGATAAGAAGCACACACCCAGTTCCGTTACCCTGCACTACTACAACGGTTTGATTGAAGAATCCGACAGATCGGTCTGATCCGAATGACCCGACCGATCTGCCGGATGAAAAACACTCACTCGCCCTGCACCGTTACCCGCATGCCGTCCTGCAGTTCGTTCGGGGGATGCGTGACGACGCGCTCGCCTTCGCGGAGACCGCCAAGCACTTCGGCTTCGTCGATGCCGCGCCGGCCTATGTTCACCTTGCGAACGCTGGCCCGCCCACCGTCGATGACAAACACCTCCCACTGCTCGCCGCTCCTGAAGAGTGCGCTGACCGGCACCCGGAGCACGCGGTCGGCACGCCAGGTGACGATGCTCGACTGAATGCGGAAGTTGTCGCCAAGGCGAGGCTCAGGGCGATCGAGCATGGCGATGATGTTCACCCGCTTCTCCTCGATGCCAAGCGCCGAGGTTTTGGTGAAGGCCGCCGGTTCGATGCGCTTCACCACGCCGCGCAGCGTGCCCTTGCCGCCCCAGTCATCGATGACAACCGGATTGCCGGGCCTGACGCTTACGGCGTCCGACGAGAGCACGTCGATCACCACTTCGAGCAGCCCGGGATTGCCGACCTCGACCAGCGGCGTTCCGGCAGGCACGAAGCGTTCGTTCTTTTCCAGAATGCGCAGCACCCGGCCATCGACCGGAGAACGCACCTCGACGGCCTTCCCGGCAAGGCGGCTATCGACCCGCGCTTCGGCGGCCACGGCCTGCAAGCGCGCGGCCCGCACAGCCTCCTGCGCCGCCCGGCCCTCTTTTTCAAGCACCGACGCCGCTTCCCGGGCCAGCTCGAAACTCTCTTTCGAGACCGCGCCCTCCTGATAGAGCCGATCGTAACGCTCCGCCTTGAGCCGTGCCTGCGCAAGCTGGACCGAAATTTGCCGCTGCCGCGCCTGAGCTTCGGCAACGGATGCGAATGCCGAACCGGCCAGCGCCGCCGATTCCCGGTATTCGCGCGTGTTCTGGTCGGGCGGCAGGATCGACGCCACCGTCATGCCGGCGCGGAGGCTGTCGCCCTCCACCAATCCGATCCTCACCAGCTTGCCGTTTACCGGCGATGAAATGGTGAAGCGGTCGGTCACCCTCGTAAACCCCTCCTCTTCAAGCGTCACGGCAAGCGGCCCGTAGCTCACCGTTCCGGCATCGACCGGAAACGGAGCCGGCCGGAACACCAGTGCAAGCAGCACGATGGCGACAAGCGATGAAATGGCGATGATGCGTTGGGTTCTGCTCAGTGGTTTCATCTCACTCCCTTGTTTTCAGCACGGCGATCAGGTCGAGCGTGTGAAGCCGGCGACCGACGATCAGCCCCGTAACGATAGCAACCGTAACCATAACGGCAAAGGCAAAAAGAAAGTTGACCGGCGTGAAAATGAGCGGCATCCGGTACAGTTCGGAACTGAGCGCCCCGGCAAGAAGCACGGAGAGGCCAATGCCGATGAGGAAGCCGACCGGGATGGCTGCAATGCAGAAAATCGCCTGCTCGCCAAGCAGAATGACGGCGATCTCCTTTTTGGTCATGCCGAGCACCCGCAGGCTCGACAACTCCCGCACCCGCTCCGACAGGGTGATGCGCGCGCCGTTGTACATCATCGCGAAAGCAAGCACGCAGGCAAAGGAGGTCAGAATGAAGGTCGAGGTGTTCATGCTCTTGGCGATCATCTCGTCGAAGCTCTTTTTCATGGCCGACAGCATCATGGTTCCCGCCACCCCCGGCGTCTGCTTGAAACGCTCGTACATGGCCGCGCGCCTTGCGCCGTCGATCTTCAGCACGGCCGCGCTCAGAGCGCCTCCGTCTCCGGCGAGACGGTTCAGCTCCTCGATGCGCAGATAGGCCGACAAGCCAAGCAGCTCATCGATGGTTCCAGCCACCGGCACGGAAACCGAACGGCGCGCCCCTTGCAGAAACTCAACCTGCACCACATCGCCCGGCCCGACGCCGAGCAGATCGGCCAGCGTGGTGGTCAGCAGCAGGCCGCGCTCCGGAAGCGCCTGCAAGCGATCCTCGCTGTCGGCGAGCCGCTGCAGGCCGTCGGTTCTCTGCAATCCCTTGAGCGTCTGCCGGCGCGAATGGTGCCCGAATTGCAGCCGCACCGGCTCCTCGCGGTAGTACTCCGCATCGAGCACCCCCGGCATCGCAGCAAAGCTGAAGGTGGTCGAAGGCGGCATGGCGTCATTGAAAATGACGGTCACATCCTCCCGGTGGCGCGATCCGAACTCAACCTCGCTCATGCGCTCGACGGCGTCATAGGCGTAGCGGGTGACCACCAGAATGGCCATCGAAAGCGCGATCATGGTCACGGAAAGCGCGGCCTTGAAGGGGTGGCGCTCGATATTGCGCACAATGATGCGCAGCGGCGTGGAAAAACGGCGCGCGATTTGCGGATTGTCAAGAATGCCCGGCTTGTAGATCGGCGGCGACTCAGGCCGCATCGCTTCGGCCGGAGGAAGCGCCACGGCCTGCCGCGCAGCTTCGAGCGCGCCGGCAATGGCCGCCCCGAAGCTCAGGAGCACGGCCGCCAGCGCGTTCTCGATCCGGAAAACATAGAGCAGCGCCGGAAAATTGTACACATCCCTGTAAAGCTGCAAGAAGAGCGTGCCGAGCCATGCGCCGGCCGCCGTGCCGACAATGACGCCCGCGACCGTCGGCACGAGCGCAAACCCGAGCACATGCAGCCCGATGTCCTCGTTGCTGTAGCCCATCGCCTTGAGCACGGCGATCTGCTCCCGCTGCGTGCTCACCAGCCGCCGCAAGACGATGTTGAGCAGAAACACCGCAACAGCGAGGAAGATGGTCGGCAGAATGGTAATCTGTATGCCGAGAATCCGGATTTCATCGGCAATGAAGCGGTCGGAAAGCTGCTGGTCGCGCCCATAGGCCCCGAGCGAACCGTAGCGGGCAAAAACCCTGTCGAGCTGCCGGATCACCTCTTTCTCCGACGCCCCGTGCGCCAGCGTCAGCGCCATGTCGTTGAACGCCCCGCTCATGTCGAGCGCCGACTCCAGCGCCTCGCGGCTCATCCAGAACACCCCGAAGCGGCGGTTGTCGGGGAAAAACGCGCCCGGCTGCACCTCGTAAATGTACTCCGGCGACAGGCCGACGCCCACGATCTGCAACCGCTTCCAGCGCCCGTTGATCACCACGCCAATCTGGTCGCCCGGCTGGAGGCGGTTCGCCTTCATGAACGGCTTGCTCACCACCACTTCCTCGGGCCGGGAGGGATCGGGCATGCGCCCCTCGGCGATGAACACGCCGTTCAGCGCCGGATCGCCCCGGCCCGGCAGCGACACCAGATGCGCCGTCGCCGGCTCGTCCAGCCCCGGCACATCCACGGTCACATCGGTCACGATGCGCGTGCTCACCGTCGCCACGCCCGGAATTCGGCTCACCTTGCCGAGCAGAAACTCCGGCGCCCGCTTGCACTGCATGAACAGGTCGGCAAACCGGTAGCGGCTGTAATAGTCCGAGCGCGACACCTCCAGCGAGTACTTCACATTGGTCATCGACACGAACACCGCAATCCCGCACAGCACCACCGCCGTCACCGCCAGCATCTGCCCCTTCAGGTGCCAGAGATCGCGCAGAAGTTTCCGGTTGAGCTGTTTCATAGGGCAAGCGTCACAATTCTCGTATCAGCGTACATCCAAAAAGGTATCAACACCCGAACTCTGAAAAAAATTAATGACAGGCTCAGCGGCACAAACCGAAAAGCATTACCTTCAGGGTAGAAAACTGATTGAGAAGAAAGAACGACCATCGCATCAACACGCCGCAGAAAGGAGCACCATCATGGCTGAAAAACCCTGCTCAAAATGCCCCTTGCGGGCCAAATACGACCAGAATCCAGCCTCACTCGTCGGCCGATTCTGGCGCTGGCACATCAACATCTGCCCCGGCTGGAAAGCCTGGTTCACCTCGCTGCCGCAGGAGGAGAAAAAGCGGCTGGCTGCTCAATATGATTTCAGGAAATATCAATAAGACGGATAGGGAGGAAAGACCACTAATCCTTTGAACGCGAAGGCAACTTCTTCGGCTTGCAAAGATTCTTCTTCTTTTTCGACACCCGCGCACACTTCTGGCAAATGTACTTGGGTTTTGAAACTACATCCACGATAGCAGGCATATTTTCCTCGATCTCTTTCTTGTCGAGCTTGCAGATTTTATGGTTTGGGTTCATGGTGGGTTAATACTTGTTTTCTAACGTTTGCCGCAACCAACGCATCTGAGTAGGCTCAGTGAACAAAAAATGCGTACGCATTAATATCATCATTAGCTCTCATTGGCTCCAAGCATTGATAAACCCAGCTCGTCTACAAGTACCGTACGACACTTTTCAACCGCTTTCAACCCAGACTCGTAACCGCTTTCAGCAGATTCAAGCACTGACGGTTCTGGATCATCACCCAAAAGTGCGAGTTCCATACTTGAAAGCATGCCGATGCTCCCAGATAGATCACCGAGCGCATTCCTTGCAACTTGAGTAAGATACATGCCATGAATTAAAACAGCCTTATCTAAAGCAACTCGGTAATAGTGAAAGCCCCGATTTTCATTGAGGTAATCGACACTGGACCAAACGTAATGTTCGTTGGGTGACCGTTCAGCAAGCTGCTTCCAACAATAAAGTGTGATTTCCACAAGCAATTCGTTAATTGCCGTTAGTGCCTCTAGGCACTTCTGTTGATATGCACCAGTTAATGCAGCTTCAAGTTGCAGCTTTGTTTTCACAGCCTCTATAGACTTTGCGTATTCTGCTTTTACTGATTCGATCTTCTCTGTAATACCTTGGATATCTTCCTTCGTGGCCAGGTTCTTTCCCTTTTCCTTGGAATAGCTCGGAAAAAAGTTTCGAAGTAATAAACCAAGGACAACGCCAACAACCAGTGTGGCGATTTCGATAATGGCCGCTAAAGAATTTCCCATTGAGAGCTAAATTGATTATGTGGGTTGCATATAAAACGCACAATTCTTGATCTTTGCCCTGATAAGACACTTGCAATCATCCTATCCCCCAATCTTACCACGACAACTCCGAAGGCGAAATCTTCTCCTCATTCCGCCGATCCTCAATCACCTCCCCGCTTCGCAGCGTAATAACCCGATCAGCCATGCCCGCGATGGAGACGTTGTGGGTGATGACGAGCGTGGTGGTGCCGAGTTCGCGGTTGACTTTTTCGATCACTTCGAGCACGAGTTTGCCTGTGCTGTAGTCGAGCGCTCCGGTGGGTTCGTCGCAGAGGAGCAGTTCCGGGCGTTTGGCTACGGCGCGGGCGATGGCGACGCGCTGCTGCTCGCCGCCGGAGAGCTGGGATGGGAAATGGTTGATGCGATCGCCGAGGCCGACCAGCCGCAAGGCCTCTTCCGGCGGCATGGGGTTTGCGACCAGTTCGGTCACGAGCTGCACGTTTTCAAGCGCAGAAAGGCTTGCGATGAGGTTGTAAAACTGGAACACGAAGCCGATCGAGCGGCGGCGAAAGGCGGTCAGCCCCTCCTCCCCGGCGGCGTTGATGTTCTTGCCCCTGAACGAAACCGTGCCGGTATCGGGCACATCGAGCCCGCCGATAATATTCAGCAGCGTCGATTTGCCACTGCCCGAAGCACCGAGCAGCACCACGAGCTGACCCGCGCCAAACTCAAGCGAAATATCGCTCAGAGCCTTCACGGTCACCTCGCCCATGAGGTAGCTTTTCGACACCCCATCGACCGAGAGAACGGAACCTGCTGTTTCGATAGCCGTCATGCAGCCCCCCTTTCGGTAATGACGGCGCTCGCCTGAAATATTCTCAGCTCATGGGCTCTTCCCGATGTCATTCTGATTCCGACTTGTGGGGTGAAGAAACCGGAACTCACGGTATTGCAACAAGATGGATTCTTCATTACGCTTCGCTTCATTCAGAATGACAGGACTCTTTTCCAGCTTGCTTTACAAGTCCGGAAACAGTGATACAGTGGGAACCAGTGAGGTAAAGTAAAAAATTCATCCCGCATCGATCCGCACGAACCGCCCGATGGATTCAGGCGCGAGATTTGTATTTTTCCGCTTTTCCATCGTCAGCCGGAACTGCATGACACCAGCGCTCTTTTTTCTAACGACCTTCATCCTCGCCGCCGGAGCGGCTGCGGGCATTTTCCTTATCAACGCTCTCCGCAAAAAACAGGAGCGGGTATGCCGCGGCAGCGTGCGTATCGGGCCATCGACGGTCGCCGGACGAGGCGCCTTCGCGCTCAGGGCGATCAAAGAGGGAGACATCGTGGAGCGCTGCCCGGCGCTCGAAGTGACCGACCGCGATATCGGCGGCGAGCTGCTCAACTACGTGTTTTACGGCAGCGACGAAAGCCGCAGACTGATTGCAATGGGCTACGGCATGATGTTCAACCACTCCTCCACGCCGAACGTCGCCTACTACCGCGAAGAGACCCCGACCGGAACCGAGCTGGTCATCTACGCCCTGCGCAACATCGCCGAAGGCGAAGAGATGTACTACAACTACGGCGACGACTGGTGGAGCACAAGGGGCGAGAAGGCTGATTTTTAAATGATTTTGGAGGAGCGACCGGCCGGTCGCTCCTGCGTAAACAGCAAAGGATTGGCAAAATCGCCCTCACTTCTTCCCCCAGATCGGATCGATCAGATGGATCGGTCCGGCCCGTCTGATCTTCCCCTCACACCCTCGCCGCGAGAATTCTGCGCATGGCGGCTGCGTCGAGCGGCGTGGCGTTGCTTTTGCTCCGCGTCGCAGCGATGATCTCCTCGAACGCTTCCTCGCCCAGCCCGAACTCACCAAGTCGCGGAAAAGCGAACTGCTCCTGCCACGCTTCGAGCTTGGCGACCAGGCGCGCGCACGCTTCGGCTTCGCTCCCGAACGACTCACCGGTGAGGATTCCGGCTGCGTTGGCGAATTTGGTCAAGCCCGCTGCACCGTCGTCCGATGCGCGAAGCTGGCGGATGTTCTCGCGGGTGGCTTCGGCCAGCAGCGTGGCGCAGAGCGTGCCGTGCGGAATGTCGAACAGCCCGCCGACCGAGGAGGCGAAGCCGTGCACGATGCCGAGGCCGGCGTTGGCCAGCGCGATGCCCGACATGAGCGCGGCGTAGGCCATGCCGGCGCGCACGGCAACCGAACCTGCGCCCTCGCCGCATGCCGCCTCGAACGAGCAGCTGAAGTGCTCCAGGCCGCTGCAACAGAGCGCGTCGGTGTAGGCGCTGGCGAAGGGCGAAAGGTAGGATTCAAGCAGCTGCGTCAAGGCGTCCATGCCGGTCGAAACGGTCACCTGGCGCGGCAGCGTGAGCATAAGCTCCGGGTCGATGATCGCCACGTCGGGCACGAAGGCGGGATGGCGCAACGAACGCTTGAATCCGCCCGGCCCGACACGGCTGATGACCGAGTTGTTCGTCACTTCGCTGCCGGTGCCCGAGGTGGTCGGCACGGCGATGAACGGCGTCTTGCGCCCGTCGTGTGGCAGTGCGCCCGGACGGCCTTCAATGAAGCGCTCGACCGGCTCACGCTGGGGCAGCATGGCTGAAATCGCCTTGCCCGCGTCAAGCACGCTGCCGCCACCGACAGCCGCCACCGCGTCGAAAGGGCGCTGACGGCCAAGCTCAACGGCGCGGTCAATCAGGCCGGGCGACGGCTCTCCCGTCACCTCCAGCCGCACCGCCTCGATTCCGTTGCGCCGAAGCTCTTCCGGAAGCCCCGAAGCCGCACCGGATCGCTGAAGGGTGTTGCGACCGGTCACCAGCAGCAGGTTCCGTCCATACGCCAGAACCGATGGCGTGAGCTGCGAAAGCTTGCCCGCGCCAAAATGGATGCGCGGCAGCGGCAGAATGGAAAAATCGTAAATATGTTCACTCGACATTGCTGTACCTCCCTTCGCGAATCAACAGTTTACCGCACTCAGGGCAGCGCGCCGTCCGGCACGGAACGCCCTGCACCCAGGGCTGCCGGTGGCCGCAGTGCAGGCACACGCAGGCCGCATCACCCTCGGCCTCCTCCCCGGTTCCGCAAGGCTGGTCAACGTTGCCGCCTTCGATGCAGATGGTCTTGCCGGCGACCAGAGCGTCGGCAACCTTTTTGCGGGCGGACTTGATGATGCGGCCAAAGGTCTGGCGGGAGACCTTCATTTTGTCGGCCGCATCGGCGTGATAAAGTCCCTCAAAATCGGCAAGCCGAAGCGACTCGACCTCATCGAGCGTCAGCACCACATTCTGCTGACGCTCGGGCCGCACGCCTTCGGGAAGAAAGCAGGTCACTTTGGGAAGGTCTTCGACAGAACGGCAACTGACCGGTCTGCCCGCGCGCTGGTTTTTCATGATTCAGCCGGTATCGTTGAAAGCAAAAAGGCTGTCGCAGTGACGACACACCGGGACAGCCTTTCAGGTATAACAAGCGGTTCGAGAATATTCAGGCGGGTTTTAACCCGGCGGACATTCAGACCTCTTACATTTCATGTTGCCTCGGCTTTCAAGCCGGGGAGAGGTTCGGGAGCACCCCCTTGGTATGAAATATCCTTCAGCCCTCGACCACTTCGGTTCTCACATCGAACGCCGGGGGGTCGATGATGTGTTTCTTGACCGCGCAAAGGTTGGCCGCGTTAATGACCGCATCCTTGTACTTCTCGGGGAAGCTCGGCGGCAGCTCGATGGTCAGGGTGATTTTGCCGATGCCCCTGCCGGTCGCATTAATCTCGTGGCTCTGCACGATCCTGATGCCGTCGGTCGGAATGTCGCGGCTCTGGCAGAACGAATAGACGTAAATGCCCGCGCAGGTGCCGATGGACGCCAGAAACAGGGAAAACGGCTCGGGAGCTGATCCTTCGCCGCCACCGCGGACTGACTGGTCGGTCTTGATGGTAAATCCTTTGTATTCGGCGTTAACCTTTTTGCCGCCGCCAAATGTCACGATCAGATCGCTGCTCATAAGTTGTAGGTGTCTTGCATGAGTTCATGAAAAAATTTTGACCCGAAGTATAACGATCTACGGCTATATAAACAACGCCCCGCCCGAAATCGGAATGGGCGGCGGACTCGGCAGACAAAGGAGAATCACAGAAAAACGCCCTTCACCCACAACGCCGCAACGAGCCACACGGCAGCTTCGACCAGCTCGCTGCAAGCCCCGAGCACGTCGCCGGTGACGCCGCCGATCTTGCGGTGGCTCAGCCAACCGACGAACAGCAACGCGATGAGTGCGCCGATGACGAGAATCACCGATGGCGCGACCTGCCCGCCGAGCAACACGAACAGGAGCGCGATGCCGGAGATCGAGGCGACGAAAAGATGCGGCCAGCCCGCGTCCCGGACGAACGCCGTGGCCGTGCCGCCCTCGCTGCGGGCGTAGGGCATCCGCGCGGCGAGCAGCACCTGCGCGGTGCGCGACAGCACCACCCCGGCGGCGATCATGCCGTACGCTCCGGCGCGGGCAAGTTCGAGCAGGCAGACAAATTTGAAGAGCATGATGCCGACAAGAGCCAGCGAGCCGAAGGAGCCGACGTTGGGGTCTTTCATGATCCGCAAGGCCGCCTCGCGGCTGCGGCCTCCGAAAAAGCCGTCGGCAAGATCGGCGAGCCCGTCGGCGTGCAGCCCGCGAGTCAAGGTGACGCCGCCCAAGAGCGCGAGCACCGCGCCAAGCTCCGGCCAACCGGCAGCCATTCCCGCGCGGGCAAGCAGCGCCACAACACCGCCGATAACGAGACCGACCGCCGGGAACCAGTAGAACGACGAGCTGAACCGCTCGGCGTCGCGGCCCGGCACCGGCAGCGCGGTGAGCGTCCGGAGCGCTGTGACGAGTCCGCCCAGCATCTCAGGCGAGCTTTTCGATAAACTTGTTCACCCCGGCGGCGAACGCCTTGGGCTGCTCCTCCTGCGGCAGGTGGGCGCAATCGGGGATAACGAGCAGCTCCGCGCCGGGCAGCTCTTTGGCCAACCGGAAGCTCTCTTCGGTCTTGACTGTCAGGTCGTGCTCGCCGGTCACCACGAGCGATGGCGTCGAGACCGAAGCCACACGCTTGTCGAAATGGAGGCGATGCGTTTCGAGAAACAGCTCCCAGAAACCGCGCGACCAGTCGCCTACCATGAAGTCGTTACGGAACGCGGCGAGCTTCTCGTCCGACAGGCGCGACTTGACGTGCCAGAATCCACGGGTGTTCTTGTCGTACAGCTTCGCGATGAGCAGCTTCATCAGGTTCGAAAAAACCGGTCGCATCGCCTTCATGAAGGGCTTGACGAACGACGGCACCTCGCTGTTGGCGTAGCCGCTGTAGATCATCGCGCCGACGAGCACGAGGCCCTGCACCCGCTTCGGATGGCGCATGGCGGTGAGCAGCGCCAGCGTGCCGCCGGTGGAGTTGCCGATGAGCACCGCGCGGTCGAAACCGAGCTTGTCCATCAGCGCCACGACCAGGTCGCTCTGCGCCTCCGGGCTGTAGCGCACCTCGTTGTTGCGCTTCGGCAGCGGCCGCGACGTGAGGCCGAACGCCGGGCGGTCGAAAATCAGCACGGTCGCGTTTTCGGAGAGCGGCCCGGTCACGTCGTACCACGAGCGCATACTCAAAAAGCTGCCGTGCAGCAGCACGACGAACGGCGGCTTTCCACTACCGTAGAGCTTGTAGTGCACGCGGAAACCGTTGCAATCGATGAAGCGGCTTTCGCTGTCGGCCCGCTGCCGCTGGATGTCGAGAAAAGAGTTCATGATGTCAGTCGTTTTTGCCCGAGACGCCCGCCGAGCTGAAGGTGGCCATCTCGCGATAAAGTTTGATCGACGCCTCGATCACCTGCATCGCCAGCGCCGCGCCGGTGCCCTCGCCGAGCCGCAGGTCGAGATCGAGAATCGGCCGCGCGCCAAGCTTCTGCATCACCGCGCGGTGCCCCTGCTCGTTGGAGAGGTGGCTGAAAAAGAGATAATCGCTCGTCTTGCACGACAGTTTGATGGCGCACACGGCAGCGGCGGTCGAGATGAAGCCATCGACGACGACCGGCACGCCCACCGACGCCGCGCCGAGAATCAGCCCGCAAATACCCGCGATTTCAAGCCCGCCAAGCGCTGCCAGCACTTCGAGCGGCGTCGAGAGATTGGCGCGATTCACCTCGATGGAGCGTTCGATCACCTCAACCTTACGCTGCAACCCCGCATCGTCGATCCCCGTGCCGCGCCCGGTGATGGAGGCCACCGGCACGCCGAGCAGCACCGAGTAAAGCGCCGTCGCGGGCGTGGTGTTGGCGATGCCCATCTCGCCCGTACCGAGCAGATCATAGCCCTGCGCGTGCGCCTCAAGGGCCAGCTCCGCTCCCGCCATGATCGCCTGCACGGTCTGGTCGATGGTGAGCGCCGGCCCTGCGGCCATGTTCGACGAGCCGTAGCGAACCTTGCGCTTGCGCAGCATCGGATGGTCGGCGAAATCGTGGTTCACGCCCATATCGACCACTTCGAGATCGGCCCCCGCCTGGCGCGACAGCACGTTGATCGCCGCCCCGCCGCCCAGCATGTTATAGACCATCTGCGGCGTCACTTCGGCCGGATAGGCCGACACCCCCTCGGCGGCCACACCATGATCGGCAGCGAAGCAGAAGAGCTTCTTCTTTGCAAGTGACGGCTCGGCAGTGCCGGTCGCGATGCAATACTTCATGGCGACCTCTTCGAGCCGCCCGAGGCTGCCCAGCGGTTTGGTCAGATCATCGAGATGCGCCTGAATCGCACCGGAAAGATTCATATCGACAGGCTTGATGGAAGCAAGAAGCTGCTGGAAACGGTCGGTCATGGATGGTTTGTACTGATGTTAATGAGGTGATTGAATTGGCGATGGAAACTCTTGACGGTTTAAAGCTTTATCGAAAGCATATTTATTACTTCGGCGACAATGAATGCTCTTCGATTTTCGGTGTTTGGAATCCTCAATCCCCCCTGCCCCACTTTATTAAAGGGGGAATTTCAATTTTGACTCCCCTTTTTGCTCAAGGGAAATTTTTTTAATCTTATCTCCCCTTTGCCAAAGGGGGGATTAAGGGGGGATTTCCCTAACTCCTTTATTTCTATCCTGTCGTTCACAGCCCTGGACTATAGCGCAATCAAATCGACGCTACTTTTTCAACACGAGCGGCAGGCCGCTACATAACAAATACGCCTGCGTCGCGCGTTCGGCCACCTTGCGATTGAGCGTTCCGGCAAGGTCGCGGAAATCGCGGGCCATCGCGTTTTCCGGCACGATGCCCATTCCAACCTCGTTGGAGACGAAAATGATGTCGCACGGCGGAGCGCTCAGCACGTCGAGCAGAGCGTCGATCCGCTCGTTGATAGCCGACTCATCGCCGAGGTAGTGCATCATGTTGCCCAGCCACACGGTCAGGCAATCGACCAGCACAACCTCCGCGCCTTCCGGGAGATTCCGCAACGCCCGGTCGAGATGCAGCGGCTCCTCGACGGTGGTGAAGCGATCTTCACGCTCCTCTTTATGCTTGTCGATGCGCCGCTGCATCTCGCCATCGAACGCCTCAGCGGTGGCAACAAACACCCGGCGCTCGTACGGTTCGGCCAGCTTCAGCGCATAGCTGCTCTTGCCGCTCCGCGCTCCGCCGGTCACATAGATCACTTCAGGCATGGTAATACAAATTGATGATCGATCTAATATTCAGAAAAGGGTTTTAACCCTTCGGACATTCAAAAATCTTACATTCACATTGCCCCGGCTTTCAAGCCGGGGGTGCATTTTCGAGCGCCCCAGATTCCTTTTTCACAAAGTCGGCGCAAAACAACTAATCGTCAATGCCGCTTCAGAAAGATATTGGGCTAAAGCCCTGATTTATTTTGTGTTATCCATAAACCCCGGACTAAAGTCCAGGGCAATTGCATGAGGATTACCATCTCATGTATCATTACACCCTCTCTCACTCCGCAAACCGCTCCAGCGTTGCGACTGACGACAGGAAATCGGCCTCCGAAAAGATTTCAAGCGTGAACACCTTCGGCTCCCCTCCCTCCCGGCGCAGCGCTTCGACCACCATGTCGAGCGCTTCGGGGCGCATGTACGCCAGCGAGTTGTGGTCGCGCCCCTCCTTGGTGCCGTGCATGTGCAGCACCCGCGCTCGCGACAGGTAGCGGCGGAGATAGTCGGCTGTCGGGAAACCGTAGTATTCGAGGTGGCCCACGTCGAGCGTCACCGAAAAGCCGAACTGTTCGACAACCGGCCAGACCAGCTCGAAGGGATAGTTCAGGTTTTCGGCGCAGAACATCGAGGCCTGTTCGCCGCAGCCGTCGAGCAGCATCCGGGCTGAATCGGCAAGATTGTCGGCGAAACGCTCGCGCTCCTCGTCGGAGAAGGAGTTGATGTCCACCCCCTTGCCCGCCTCGAAGTGCATCACGAATGCCGACTTTGGCAGTGCCTTCGTGAGCTCGATGATCCGGCGGCACTTGCCCACCGAACGCTCGCGCTCGGCGCGGTCGTCGTTGCCGAGATAGACGTCGAGCGGCAGGTGCACCGAGTAGGTGAGGTCGTGCTCTGCGGCCAGCGCGACAAGTTCGGCGATCACCTCCGGCGTCGGCAGGTTACTGAATTCGTCGGACTCGAACAGCACCAGCTCGATGTCCTGCACCTTGCCCGCCAGATAGCGCACATTGGGCAGGATGTCGTCCGGAATGATGTAGGAGCTGGTGCCGAGTCTGAACGGGTACTTCTTCATCTTAACGTTTCGATTCCGGCCACGCCCGATTGAGCAGGGCCGTCAGTTCCTGAATGCCTTTCCACTCCACCGCGCCCGCCTTGCGAAGCTTTGCGGACAGTCCGGCGGCCTCTTTGCCGGGCGTGTAGTCGCGCTTGTCGAGCCCGGAGGCGATCCAGACCGGCTTGCCCGCGTCGAGCGCTTCGGCGGCGAGCCGGAGGTTCACGAGATTGCCGGGGCCGATGGGCACGGGGGCAATCACCACGCCGTCGGCCTCCGACACCATCTCGGCGGCCTGCCGGAACGCTTCTTCGCCGACCGCCGAGAAGGGCTGTTCGAGCACGCATGGGATGTCGAGCGCGCGGGCCGCTTCGGCGTCGGAGTCGAGCCGGTTGAGCACGCCGGACGTCACCTCGAACCCCTCGATGGAGAGCCGCCGGAACAGCTCGATGCCCGAGCCGCCGCCGCAGATGACGTGCAGCCGCTTGCGCGCCTGAGGCCGGCGGAGCAGCTCGTCGAGCGCGCCGCTCACCACCGGATTGCCGCTCAACGGATCACGCCGAACGCGAAGCTCGCAGCCATAGACGCGGCTCAGCAGTTCGGGCTGCATCACCTCGTCAGGCGAACCGTTTATCACCAGCCGCCCGTGCTGCACAAGCATCAAGCGCCCGGCAACCTGCGCGGCCAGGTTGAGGTCGTGGCTGACGAGCAGCACCGTGATCTTCTCCTCACGGTTGATGTTCATCAGGATGCGGAGCACCTCCTGGCTGTGGTTGATGTCGAGGTGCGCGATCGATTCATCGAGCATGATGATGCGCGGCTCCTGCGCCAGAGCCATCGCGAGCGCCGTGCGCTGCTGCTCTCCGGCGCTCAGCTCGTTGAAGCGGCGCTCCTTCATGTCGAACACGTTGGTGTAGATCATCGCCTTCTCGACGCTGTCGTAGTCGCGCCCCTCCAGCCCCGTCCAGCGCCCCCGGAGATTTCTTCCAAGCATCACGATTTCGCCCACCGTAAAGGCCATCGGCGAGTCGAGCTTCTGCGGCACCACGCCGATGAGCGAGGCACGCTCGCGCGGCTTGAGCGACGAAACCTCGCGCCCGAACACCTCCACGCTGCCTTCCGACGCCTTGAGCAGGCCGGTGGCGGTTTTGAGCATGGTGCTCTTGCCGGAGCCGTTCGGGCCGATCAGCGAGACGAACTCCCCCTCGGCGATCTCGAAATCGACGCCATGCAGCACCGTGCGCCCCTTGTAGCCCGCAGTGACGCCACGGAACGCGAGCGCGGGCGCTCCCAGCTCAGTCATTCCAGGCATACTTCATCCTTTTTCGCAACACGATGAGGAAAAACGGGCCGCCAGCCAGCGCCGTCACGACGCCGACGGGGATTTCGATGGGAGCCATAACGATGCGGGCCAGGGCATCGCAGAGCACGAGAAACGCCCCGCCGCCAAAGGCCGAGGCGGGCACAAGCCAGCGGTGATCGGGGCCGAAGATCGCCCGCATGACATGTGGCACGATGAGGCCGACGAAGCCGATCATCCCGCCCATCGAGACCGCCGTGGCAGCAAGCAGCGTGGCGAGCAGGAGACTCGAAACCGTGACCAACCCGGCATTCAGCCCCTGATAGTGCGCCATTTCGCGGCCAAGCGTCAACACGTTGAGCGCTGGCGAAAGCAGCCACAACGCTACTGAAGCGCCCGCGATCAGCACCAGCGCGACGATCTGGTCGCCCCACGACGAGGGCTGGAGGTTGCCGAGCATCCACCACATCACGGTGTGCATCCCCTCGACGTTCGCCGTCGAAACGAGGAACATGATGACGCTCGAACAGATCGCGCTCACGATCACGCCGCTCAAAATCAGGCTGTAAACTGACGGCACGCCGCCCCCCTGACCCGCGATGGCATAGACCGCGAAAAGCGTAATGACGGCGAAGAAAAACGCCGTCACCGGCAGCCCCGCCGCGCCGAGGATTCCGCCGCCTACAAGGATGCTCAAAGCCGCGCCAAGCCCCGCGCCGCCGCTCACGCCGAGCACATACGGTTCGGCCAGCGGGTTGCGCAGAATCGCCTGAAACACCGTGCCGGAGGTCGAAAGCGCCGCGCCGACCAGCATCCCCATCACGAAGCGACCGAGCCGCAGGTCTATGATCGCCCGGCCCGAAATCGACGAAGTATCGGGCAGACCGATGCCGGATGGACCGAGCAAAAGCGACAGACCGAGCAGCAGCGGAATGGCAGCCGCCAGCAGCAGCGCCCGCCGCCGATTGACCGGCGAGCCCTTGACGATCATCGGACGGCAGCCGTCGCCGCCCTTCATTTTATTCGAGCGCGTCAGGCTCACTCCTCCACGCCAGCCTGCGAGAGCAATCCCTGCTCGTAGCCGTGCTTGATCATCTTCATCTCGGTCACGGTGTCGGCCACGTCGATCAGCGCCTGCGGCGCATTGCGGCCGGTGAGCACGATAATTTTGTCATCAGCATCGACAATCGCCTTGATGAGAGGTTCGAGCGGAATGATTCCTTTCGAGGCCGCATAGCACACTTCGTCGAGCAGCACAAAGTCATACTCGTCCGACTCCAGCGCGTCGAGAGCCTCTTCGAAGCCAAACTCCGCCGCTTCGAGATGCTTCTGCATCATCGGGCTTTCAGGATCTGTCGGCAGAAATCCCTTACCATAATGATCCCACTCGACCTCCTCAAAGCGGGTGAAAAACAGCACCTCGCCGACCCCTTCCTGCGCCTTGACGAACTGGATAACCCGTGCTTTCATGCCGTGGCCAATCGCGCGGGAGAGCATGCCGAACGCCGCCGTGCTTTTGCCTTTGCCGTCGCCGGTAAAAAGAAGAACCCGTTTCTGCATCATAAGTGATTGTTTGATGATAAAATAACGAAGAAACCAAACAGAATTCCCGCGCCTGCGGCAACAAAGAGCGCCGATGTACCGTACATGAGCCGCATGGCGCGGGTGATCGTGTCAGCGTCCATCGCCCCGTTGCGAAGACCGAGCGTCGGCACGGTTCTGGTGAAGCCGCCGTAGCTCCGCTCGCCGCCGAGCTTGACGCCGAGCGCCCCGGCGAAGGCCGCTTCCGGATAGCCCGCGTTCGGACTTTCGTGCAACTTCGCCCCCGCTTTCACCGAACGAAAAGCGCCCGCTGGATCGAGCCTTAAAATAAAAGCCGCCGCCGCAACCGCCAAAACCGTCAGGCGTGACGGCAGGTAATTGAGCAGGTCGTCGAACCGCGCCGAAGCCCAGCCGAACTCCCGGTAGCGCTCGTTGCGGTAGCCGAACATCGAGTCGAGCGTGTTCGAGGCCTTGTAGAGCCACGCCCCGGCGGGGCCAAAGAGGAGGCCGTAAAAGAGCGGCGCGGTCACGCCATCCGAAGTATTTTCGGCCACACTCTCCACGGCGGCCCGCGCCACCCCCTCCTCGTCGAGCGAGGCGGTGTCGCGCCCGACCATCATCGCCACCTTCCGGCGGGCAAGCTCCAGATCGCCTGCCCGGAGCGCATCGCGCACCGCCGCCGCGTGGTCGTAGAGATCGCGCGGGGCGATCGCGAAATAGAGCAGCAGCACCGAAACCGCGACGCCCGCCGCCGGATGCAGCAGCAGCGCCAGCACCTGGAGCGCCAGCACGGTGACGACCGTGGAGGTGATCACCAGAGCCGCCGTCAGCGCTCCGGCCATCCGCAGCGGCAGGAACGTCATGGCCCGGAACAGCGCCTCAGTGCCGGACGCGAGCCTGCCGACCAACCGCACAGGATGGGGAAACCACTGCGGATCGCCAAGCAGAAGATCGAGCAGAAAAGCCAGCGGCATCAGCAGAAAGGTCATCCCGCGGCCTCCCGCCTTGCGGGCCTGACGCTCCAGGACTCCGCGGCGAAGTCGTTCAGCGCCGAAACGAGACGCCGGTTCTCCTCGGGCGTGCGGATGCAGAAGCGGAAAAAAAGCGGATCGAGGGACTCGAAATTGCTGCAATCGCGCACCAGAATACCCCGCTCGGCAAGAAAGCCCAGCAGAAGGCCGAGGCCGGGCGCTTCGTCAACCGAAGCGAGAAAGAAATTGGCCGCGCCGCCGTAGAGCCTGATGACCGGATTGTCCGAAAGCCCTTCGGTGAACTGGCGGCGGCCGCCGTTGATGAGCGTGCGAACCCGCGCCTCGAAGCCGCCAAAAGAGGACAAAAGCGCGGCGGCGCGCTCGGCGATGGCGTTGATCGTCCATGGCTCCTTGTGCCCGTAGAGCCGCCGGATCATCGAGGGATGCGCAATCACCGCGCCGAGGCGCAATCCGGCGATGGCGTAGAACTTGGTGAGCGAGTGCACCACGGCGATGTTCCGGAACGCGCGGATTTCCGGCATCAGCGAGTTCGACGGAAACGCCTCGGTGAACTGGATGAAGGCCTCATCGACAATGAAATATTTGTCGGGAAAGCGGCAGGCGAGAGCCAGAATCAGCTCCTTCGGAATCAGCGTGCCGGTCGGATTGTTGGGGCTGCCCGCCAGCAGCGCGTCGCACCCTTCGAGCGCCGAAGCCAAGGTGTCAATATCCGGAAAAGCGAAGCCGGACGAGGCCTCAAGCGTCAGCGGAACCACCTCCGCGCCCGCCAGGCGGCAGGCGCGTCCGTAATCGAAAAAGCCGGGCTGCGGCACGAGCACGCGCTTCAGGCCGAGCGCCCTCGGCATCAGGTACAGAGCTTCGATCGCGCCGTTCGTGGCCAGCACGCACTGCCGTTCAAGGCCGAAACGCTCCACGTAAAACTCGCGCACACCCAGCCCGTCCATCGAGGGGTAGGGCGCAATAGCGAGAGGCGAGGAGAAAAGCTCCTGCAACGGAGGCTCGATGGGCGCGAGATTGACGCTGAAATCAAGCGAAATGGCGCTCGTGAGCTGGTCGCCGGAGCGGTCGCCGTGGCGATGCGCAAGCAGATGATCGTGGTTCATGCTATCCCCCGTTCGATTCCGGCAATGGCGAAAAGCGCGTCGAGATCGAGATTTTCCGAAAAATGGGCAGCAAGCTGCTCGAACGGATCGGCAGCGAGCGCACCTTCGGGAGCCTTGTACTGATCGTCGAGCAGGCGCAGGAACCAGGCGCGAACGGCGGGCTGGTCGAAAAAGCCGTGGAAGTAGGTGCCCATCACGCGTCCGTCCTCGCTCTTCGCGCCGTCGAAATCGCCGGATACGACGCCGTTGCGCTCATTCACCGCGATGAGCGGCGATGCGCCCGGCTCGATCTCCGTCCGGCCCATGTGAATCTCGTAACCGCCGACCGCGCAAGCCGATCCGGCAAGCGTGCCGACGCTGTTGCAGAGCACCTTGTCGCGCTCCAGCACCGTCGTGGCGGGCAGCATCCCGAGCCCCGCGCTCTGGCCCGGAGCGCCCTCGACGCCGTGCGGGTCGGCGATGCTCGCGCCAAGCATCTGGTAGCCGCCGCAGAGGCCGACGATCACGCCGCCCCGCCTCCGGAACGCCTCGATCTCTTTGCGCCAGCCCATCCGTTCGAGCCATGCGAGGTCGCCGCGCACGTTCTTCGAGCCGGGCAGAATGAGCGCCCGGTAGGCGTCGAGCGACTTCGGGCGATGCAGGTAGTGCAGCTCGACCGAAGGGTCGCGCTCCAGCGGCGCGAGGTCGGTGAAGTTGGAGATGTGCGGGAAATAGATCGCCGCGACGCCGATCTTGTCGGCGGACGGCTCCTGCTTCGGATCGACCACCGAACCGAGCGGCACGGCGTCTTCGGCGTCGATGGCCAGCGCCTTTGCCCACGGAATCACGCCGAGCACCGGCACGCCGGTCATCGATTCGAGCATCTTCCGGCCATCCTCGAAGAGCGACTTGTCGCCCCGGAAGCGGTTGATGACGACGCCTTTGACGAGCGCCCGATCCTCCGGCGGAATCACGGCGAGCGTGCCCGCGACCTGCGCGAAAACGCCGCCGCGGTCGATGTCGGCCACGAGAATCACCGCAGCTCCGGCCCGGCGGGCGCTCTTGAAGTTGACGAAATCGCGTTGGTAGAGGTTCATCTCGGCGCACGAGCCGGCCCCCTCCAGCACGATCAGCTCGTGCCGCGCCATCAGGCGGTCGAGGCTCTCGAAGGCCGCCTCCGCCCAGCGCCGCGTGTCGCCGAAATATTCGCGAGCACTCTTGTCGGCGCAGACGCGGCCTTGCAGCACGACCTGCGCGCCGGTGTCGGTGTTGGGCTTGAGCAGCACGGGGTTCATGTCGGCGTGAGGCGCGACCCGCGCGGCAATCGCCTGCACGATCTGCGCCCGCCCCATCTCGAAGCCGTCGGGCGTGACGCCCGAATTGTTCGACATGTTCTGCGCCTTGTAGGGCGCAACGTCGATGCCCGCGTTGCTGAAGATGCGGCACAGCGCGGTGGCTACGATGCTCTTGCCGACGTCCGAGGCTGTGCCAAGAATGGCGATGTTGGTCATGCGCCGCTCCTTCACCACTGCTCCTGATGGACGAGGTCGTCGAGCGCGAGGCGCGGCAACCAGCCGGCCTGCTCCAGCTCCGGCGTCTCGTGGAAAAAGCTGACATAGCCGATGCAGAGCCACGCCACCGGTACGATGTGCTCCGGAATGCCAAGCGCCTGGCGGACGCGGTCGTGGTGGATGATGCTCACCCAACCAACGCCGAGATTCTCCGCCCGCGCGGCGAGCCATAAGTTCTGCACGGCGCACACCGAGCTGTACAGATCCATCTCCGGATTGGCCGTCCGCCCGATCACCACCTCGCCGCTTCGGCTGCGGTCGCAGGTGACGCAGATGCCGGCCGGCGCTTCGAGAATCCCTTCGAGCTTGAAGCTGCGATACCGCTCGCGCTTCGCCCCGTCGAACATGTCGGCGGCTTCGGCATGGGCGGCCTCGAACCCCTCCTTGATCTGCTGGCGAACAGCGAGATCGCGCACGACGACGAAGTCCCACGGCTGCATGAAGCCGACGCTCGGCGCGTGATGCGCCGCGTCGAGCACCCGGCGAAGCACCTCCTCCGGCACCGGATCGGGCAGATACTGACCACGCACATCGCGGCGGCTGTAGATAACTTTATAAAGCGCGTCGCGCTCGTCCAGACTGATTGTCATACCGATTCCTTTACCCGCTCACGGGGTGTTCAACTCTTTCTGCAACTTTTCAAGACCGTCGAGAAGACGCGGCGAAGGCGAAGCGAAGTGCTCGCCATCGAGCTCGACGACACGATACTTGCCGTCGGGAATGCTCACCGGACAGCCGTAACCATCCTTCCGAAGCACGAACACGATCTCGGGTCTGTACTCTTCGATCAGCTCCCAGACGCTTCCTGTCAGCTCCGAAGGGTTGATGTGCCGGATTTCCGGCCACTCTTCGACCACGTTGAAACCCGCCCGGCTCAGCAGATCGTGAAGATAGGTATTCACGCCGAATGAATAGGCATCGCCCTGGCAACTCGACAGAATCAGCGCCCGCCGTCCGCCACCGTTGAGCTGCGCCGCAGCGCTTCGCCACTGCCGGTCGAACTCGGCGGCCTTCCCGTCGCCGCCCGGGATGCCAAGCGCGCCGCAGATGGCGCGGATGTTCCCGCCAATCTCCGCCATGCTTTTGAAGCCGTGCAGCACGACGCACTTCGCGCCCGGCGGCGTCACCCGCTGGCGCACTTCCGGGTTTGTCCAGCCGGAAACGAAAAGATAGTCAGGCTTCAGCCGGGCGATGGCCGCCGCATCGGGATCCTTCACGCCGCCGGTCTTTGGCCGGTCGAACTCGTCGTACCGGCTCACGCCAACGATCCGGTCGCCAAGACCAAGCCACACGAGCGTCTCGGTAATGTACGGCGACTGGCTGACGATCCGCCCATCAGCCCGCGCCGCTCCCGCAAAAAGCAGGAGCAGCAGGGTCATGATGATTTTTTTCATGATCGGTGGTGGATGGGCGGTTTCAGATATCCGCCCTCAACCCTAAAACAAAGGTGCGGCCTGGCATGGGATAACCCGTAACATACTGATAATCGCGATCGAAAAGGTTGTTGATTTCGGCCTTGAGCGTGATTCCCGGCCCGTTTATATCTTTGTCTTCAAAGGGAAACTTCCTCGAAGCGGACAGGTTGGCCACAGCAAATCCGCCTTTCGGAACCACTTCGCCAGAGCCGGTCTCATAGTTCTGGACAAAGGTTTTGCCGGTGTAGGCGAGATTGAACGCGCCGTTGAAGCCGCGTCCGTCATGCACTCTCAGGCCCGTGCTGGCGTTCCACTGCGGAGTGAAGAGCAGGTCGTCACCGCTCTTGTTGTCACGGTATCGCAAGAGATACGTATATCCTGCATACGGTTCGAGAGTCCACGAAGAGCCGTCGATGCTGAACACTTTCGAAAGTTCGGCTTCGATTCCTGAAACCGTAGCGCTGCCGATATTTTCATACGTGTAGGTTTTAGCGTCAACAACCCTGGCTTCAATCATATCCGTATAGTCGGTGCTGAACCATGTCAGCGAACCGTTCACCCCTTTCCACGAAAGGTCCATGCCAACTTCATAGGTATCGCTCGACTCCGGCTTGAGATCCGGGTTGCCGACATACAGATTGCCGTACCAATCAGGAATGCTTGCGGCAAGTTCACGCTCCGAAGGCATACGGAAGCCTTGGGCAAACGAGCTTCTGAATTTGAGAAAATCACTCACCTGCCAGGCAAGGCCCGCCTGATGCGCGAAATTATCGGCACTCCTCGATTCACCTTCGCTTGCCTTCATTTTCACACGATAATCATCATAACGCACGCCGGCGGTCAGAATCAGGCTCTCGTCGAAGAGGCTGTACTTGCCAAGAAGAAACACTGCCGGATTTTCATAAGAAGCCCAGTTCGGCTTCAAGGTGGAATCGAGTTCGTACTTCAGCCAGTCGAATCCGGTGATAAGCCTGAGCGCGCCCGGCTGCCAGCTCACCTGCGCCTGCGCGCCTTGCTGGTCAACATCTTTGGTGCTTTCATAGCCGCTGCTCGGATCGGCATAGCGGTACTTGTCCTGACCGGTGAAGTAGCGGGCCATCCATGAAAAAGAGCGGTCAGAGGTTTCACCGTCATACCTGAAATCAACCGAATGGTTGTTCTGGGCCGTATAGGAATCGGGATCAGGATCGCTCAGATAACTTGGCGAACCAGCGTAATCAACATCGAATGAATGGAAAAGAATACCGATACGGTGATTGTCGGCAATCTCGTATCCAACGTTCATGCTGGCAATTTTCTGGTCTGAATAGCGAGTATTCAGGTATTTGGCTCCACTACCTGTCATGTAGCTTCCGGCGTCCGACTTCGATACGCTGCCTGAATAGTCGAAGCGTCCGGATTTCCCCTGAACCGTAGCCTCGGTTTTCGAGAAGTCATTGCTGCCGAGTTCCTGTTCGATCGAAGCCGAAGGCGCACCCGATCCCTTTGCTGTAATCACGTTGATCACGCCGCCAATCGCGGCGGAGCCATACTGCACGGCGGCTGGCCCCCGGATAATCTCGATGCGTTCGACGTTCGCCGTCATGATCTTGGCGAGGTTACCGGTACCGGCCCGGCGTCCATCGAGCAGCACGAGCACCTTGCCCATCAGATCGTTGCCGTGAGATTCAGTCCTGAAGCCGCGGATGCCGACGGAGGTCGAGCTTCCGGGATACTTCTGGATGTGCCCAAGGTTCTTTTCGGCAAGCAGCTCACCGAGATCGTTGGCCGACGACTTGCTGATTTCCTCTTTGGTGATGATGGTGATGTTCGAGGTCAGCTCTTTTTTCGGCTGCTTTACCCGGCTGGAGGTCACGACAATTTCATCGCCGGCATACGCCAGCAAGTTCTCTTCCGCCTGTACGCCGCGGCTTGCGAGCATGGCTGCCATCAGAATGGCGAGCGTTCTTCTGTTCATGGTTCTGTCCTGTGTTGAGTTGACTGAATAATTCAACAGACAGGGGTTGAGGGAAAGGACTGAGCCGGTTCCGAAGGACAGCAGGAGAAAACGATGCGGCGAAGAGCGGGAAAATGCGCATTGCCGCCCCGAATGCCTTGATTCTGAAAACGATTGCTGGGCGTTCGATTCAACCGGAAGTGCTTTGCCTGACTATAACCCGTAGTCTCGTTACTGAGCAAAGAGTAACTGGCAGGTCTCCTGACTTTTGCGGCTCAAGCAGTGCGGCCTTCCCGCCCGCTCCGTGGAGGAGCCTGGCAGTGACGCGCACCTGCTGCGGCTTCGGGACATGGGGCCATGCCTGTCAGCGGCAGCTTGCCGTGGTACAGTTGCGGGTACAGTGTACGAATCTCGCGTACTTCCCTATTCTCCGGCTTTAAAACCGGCACCAGCTATCATGTGAAAGAACGTCATCTTTGCGGGCGCAATTTACGATTTTCCCGTTCAATTGCAAGCAGCTCAAGCCTTGCCGCCGTCAGCCGTGCGGATGATGGTGCGAGCCATCGACATCGCCTGGTGGTGCAGCAAGTCAAGCGCCCGAAGCAGCTCCATGTGCAGGTCGTGCGTGCGTTCCGACTCGGGCCTGTTCCTGATACGCAGGATATGCGTGAAACCGAGTTCGAGGAACATGCGGTCGAACGCCCGCCCCTCCGCAAGCACCGCTTCTGCTCTCTGCGAACTCATCTCCGCGATGGCCAGGCTCATGGCCGCAACCTCGCGGCAAACCTGCTCGTGCAGCTGCCCGATCTCCCGCTTGCCCTCATCGGTCAGCTCAAAGGAGACCTCGCCGGACGGAAAATCGGCAAGCAGGGTCTCCACCACGTCCCCCGCCGCTTCGAGCTCCTTGGCCAGCGCCATCAGGGCCGAAGCCTGCCGTATCAGCGGCTCATCGACCGCCTCCTGCATTACGCGAATCAGGTAGGCGGTCACCTTCTTTTCCAGAAAATCGAGCTTCTCCTCGCGCATCAGCAGCCCTTCGGCTACCGGCAGGCACGAGTAGATGAGGTCACGCCCCCGGCCGGTGCCAAGAAACGGTTCCGGCAGGGCGCGCGACATGCGCCCGAGAATCTTGTTCATGCGCGACACCTCCAGTCGCGCCAGCCCGACCGCCACCTCCGGCGTGGCCAGCGCGGAGTCGCGCAGATGCCATACGGCTGGAATACGTCCGGTCTCCTCCGGATCGTCGGGAAGGAGCCTGGTCAGAAAGCGCCCGTAGAGCGGCAGGAACGGCAGGAACACGATCGCCATGAAAACGTTCGAGAAAGTGTGCGCGTTGGCGATCTGCCTCGGTAGTCCGGCGGCATCGGAGGGCGAAATGGCCCGCACGAGGTCAAGCCAGGGCGAAAGAAAGGTGACGAAAACAATTACGTAGGTGAGATTGAAAAAAAGCTGCGCCAAGAACACCCGGCGAGCGGCGCGCATGCTTCCTGCACTGCCGATGGCCGCGGTGATGCAGGTGCCCACATTGGCCCCGAACATGAGCGGCACGGCAACTTCGAGCGTGAGCGTGCCCTGCTGGGCCATGGTGATGAGAATGGCGATGAACGCCCCGCTGCTCTGGATGAGCGCCGTCATCAGGGCGCCCGCAAGAACGCAGAGCACGGGGTTTTCAAGCGTGGTCAGAACCGAAAGGAACTGCTCGCTGGTGCGAAGCGGCTCAACGGCCATACCCATGAGCTTGAGGCCGAAAAAGAGAAGGCCGAGGCCTGAAAGCACCTCACCGGCAAGGGCAACAGCCCGGTTCCGGCGGACAAGCGACAGGAAAAAGCCAACAGCGAAGAGCGGCAGTCCGAGTTCGCCCGGCGAAAAGGCGATAAGCTGGGCCATCGTGGTGGTGCCGATCTCCGCGCCGAGCACCACGCCGAGCGACTGCGTGAAAGTCAGAATCTGCGACTGCACCAGCCCGATGAGCGTCAGCATCACCATGCTGCTCGACTGCACGGCCACGGTAGCCACCGCGCCGGAAAGCAGCGCCGAGATCGAATTTCCGGTAATCGACGACAGCCACCCGGCAATCTTGCCGCTCGACGCCTTGCGAAGCCCCGCATTGAGCGACTTCATGCCCAGCAGGAACACCGCCAGCCCCCCCGCGAACAGGAGAAAATTGGACAGTACAGATTGTGACTCCATCATTCCTGTAAATTATTGCAAGGACTACCAAAACCCTCTTCTGTTACATGGGCCACTTCGTCCATTTCCCGCATTCGTCCACCAAGCCCATAACGTCCACATTCTCTCCTCGACTCAAAACGCCCCCAGAATCTCCGCCACCTTGCGCCGCCGGTACTCGAACACCTCGTCAAGTCGCCGCCCGACGATGAGCGCTTCAACCACCTCACCGAGCACATCGAACGGCATCGCGTACTCGACGATGTCGGTCATCTCCGTGCCACCCTCGATTTCGCGGAACAGGTGACGGTGATACCAGTGCGCATACGGCCCCGAAAGCTGGCGATCCTCGAAAACGTCCGGCTTCGAGACCCGCATGATTTCAGTCGTCCACCGCACGGGAATCATCATGAAGGGATAGAGCGTGTAGCTCAGTTGCATCCCCTCATAGATCGGCTCCCCGCCATTTGCGCCATCAACCCGCAGAAACATCTCCGGCGGAGTGATCCGGGCAAGATTGTCCGGCTGCGAAAAAAAGTCCCACGCTACATCTATCGGCACAGGCAACCGCTGTACCCAGGTTTTGGTATGCAGATTC
Source organism: Chlorobiaceae bacterium (assembly GCA_016931495.1). Taxonomy (GTDB): domain Bacteria; phylum Bacteroidota; class Chlorobiia; order Chlorobiales; family Chlorobiaceae; genus Chlorobaculum. The sequence goes on from JAFGER010000065.1 coordinate 50,455, forward strand.
ATTACTTCCGATAAAACTCAAGTTCCGTTACCGGCATCAACCGGCTCTTTTTTTGTAACGACACGGAACGGTAAAAGTATCCCCTTGAGGCTTTTACCACAGATTTTTTGCCGTCGTGGTTCACCAAGCTCCGCCATCAACACGCCTGGATGCACGATGCGCTGTAGGGGCAGACCTGCGTGTCTCCCCAGGTTTTTTGTCGTGGTGAAATGCGGGATTTTGCTTATGATTTACTTGTGGAGTGATTGAAAGTAATTTCAACGACCGTCTTATATGGACACAAATTAGTACTCAATGGTTTTATACAAAAACCGTATCAACACTATTAGACCAACAATTGAATATGAGCTACACATCTGAAAATAGATTTCCTTCTAGCACAAAGAAATCAGAAATAATTAGACTCATCAAACTCCTTGGCTATAAAAACCACGGAAGTTACGAAAGCGAAAAATTGGGCAGAGTAGATGAATATCACTGGTTCGATGATGATGATTACAAATCATGGTATGGTGTTGAATTATCAATCTATAAAGATCGTGATGAATTTTGTGTCGGCACTCGTACAAACATTACTAGAAGCTATTATGACCTTTCTCACCAAAACGAAACAATCCGAACCCTCAGAAAATTTTTCGGAGGTAGCTTTATCACAGACGAAGGCAAAAACAGATATCTTCATCCAGATTCAAACCCACCCGAGCCCGCCCAATCAGGATGTCATTTGGCATATCAAAGGTTTGGCGCCAATATTATATCGGCAATGATCTATCTTGAATCAAGAGACTTTCCTCAGCACAAGAAAGAACCAATAGGTTTACTATGGGTAGATAATAAAAACCCATGGATAATATCTAACAATTTACAGCTCCCCTATTTTGTCGCATTATTAGAGGACTACTTTAAATCAACATTTATCGCCCTTTTACGGTATTCGGACAATAAGAATTCCTTTTTGAAGAATGGCCGACTTTCACCTGAACATCTTTCACAAATATCCGAAGGTAATAGAAGGATTGAAGAATCAATCACTGAACTTATGCCATTTCAAAACATATCAACTATCTGTAAAAACTTTAAGCAATTAGACAAATCAATCGATTTTGCGTCTATATTGCGCGAACCATTTAGAAGGAGAAAACAGTCATTATTTACCTCAATAGAAATAATGGTTGATAAACGCCACAATATTATTCATAGAGGCATGATCGATACCAGCTTAAACAACAATGCTATCAAGAAAATCATTTTCGACTTAGAGGCATCAGTCGTAAAATGCTACAAGCATCTTACGAAGGCAAGAGGCTGGCAGTATGACAAATGGTGGTTAGGCAACCAGGTTTGAAATTATAAGGGGTCTACCCCGTCACCCGCCCACCCGCCAAAATCACTTCCCATGAAAAAACCTCTGCACTATCTTGCGGGTGATTTATCGCGAGTCCGTCAGACCATCAACTCCCCTGCTCATGCCAAAGGCCACCGTCGGAGCTATCATCCATCCTGCCAGAGATCGCTGAACAATCAGCCTTATTTTACCGTTGTGATGACATCATCCGTACATTATATTGAGACTGTAATCGCATAAACTTTGAACGTCATGGCAACCAGTACACCACTCAAATCGGAGCGGATCGATGTCCGCGCCAGCGCTTCGGTCAAGCAGCTTTTGCAGAAAGCCGCGCAGGCATCTCATAAAAGCGTCAGCGAATTTCTGCTGGACGCTGGCATCACCGCCGCAAACCAGACGCTTGCCGACCGTCGCCGGTTCGAGCTCAATGACGAGCGGTGGCGGCAGTTTCAGGAGCTTCTCGACAGACCGGTATCCGCTCCCGACAGCCGGATGAAAGCATTGCTCACCGAGCCGGGAGTGCTGGATTGACCAACGCCCGTTTCAACCCTGTTCAGAAGCTCGCCCCCACCCACGACGTTTCGGCATTCGATTGCGGCAACCCGGCGCTGAATCAATTCCTGCACCGTTTTGCGCTGGTCAACCAGAAAGCCAACAGCGCCCAGACCTATGTTTCATGCGAAGCGAAAACAGGCCGCGTTGCCGGTTTTTACAGCCTCGCGGTTGGCAGCGTCGAGCAGGCGGCGGCAGCCGGGCGGCTTGGCAAAGGACTTGCCGGGCATCCGGTTCCGGTGATGATTCTGGCGAGGCTCGCGGTTGATCGCCAACACCAAGGCATCGGACTCGGGCGGGCGCTGCTCAAGGATGCACTTTTGCGAACAGCACAAGCAGCCGAAATTGCCGGGATCCGGGCGATTCTGGTTCATGCCAAGGATGAGGCCGCCCGCAGCTGGTACCGCCAATGGGGATTCGAGTCGAGTCCCACCGACCCATTTCACCTCTTTCTGCTCATCAAGGATTTGCTCGCCATGCTGAAGTGAAGTCAATCGATTTCCCATCACCACCCGCCACCCACGAAAACCGCTTGCCCTGAAAAACCCTCTGCACTATCTTGCGGGTGATTTTTCGTGAGTGCGTAAACCTTCAACTCCCCTGCTCATGCCAAAAGCTACCGTCGGAGCCATCATCCACCCCTCGGAAAGCGAGCGTTCGAGCATCCTGCTCACCAAGCGGAACGTCAATCCGTTCAAGGATTGCTGGTGCTTACCCGGCGGGCACATCGACGATTACGAACCTGTCGAACAGGCCGTCGTTCGTGAAGTGAAAGAGGAGACGAACCTTGAATTTGCGCCGGAAACGTTCGTCGGCTGGTTCGAGGAGATTTTTCCTGAGCACAACTTCCACGCCGTGGCGCTGGTGTTTGCCGGAACCAGGTCAGGCGCGTTGCAAGAGCAGCCTGACGAAGTGTCCGAGATGGCTTGGTTCACGCTCGACGAAGCGCTTTCGATGCAACTCGCTTTCACCCATAATCTTGTTCTGCAAAAGTATGCCCGCACGCTCGAAAAGTAACCTGGCTCCCATTTTCATTTTCCTCGCGCTCTGCCTGCACACTTTGGCAGGTTGCTCTAAGCCGCAAGCCACCGATCAAGCGGAGAAGACGGCAGCGCAAGTTCCGCAGCGCATCGTCAGCCTCGCGCCGAGCCTGACCGAGATGCTCTACGCCATCGGCGCGGGGCCGCAGCTCGTTGGGCGCACCAGCGCCTGCGACTGGCCCGCCGAAGCCGAAAAGGTGCCGGTGGTCGGTTCGTTCGGACGTCCGTCGCTCGAAGTGCTTGCTTCGATGAATCCAGACCTCGTGCTCGATGTCGATCTGGCCGACGACCAAACGGCGAAAAAGATGGCCGACATGCACATCCGCCGCGAACACATCCGCTGCCAGGATCCCGAAGAGCTGCCCGCGGCACTCCGCAAGCTCGGCGCGCTTACCGGCCACGTCCGGCAGGCGGACAGCCTCGCCTCGGTGATCGAAAACGGACTGGCGAAGTATCGCAAGGAGGCCGACGCGAAAACGCGCAAGCCGTCGATCTACCTCGAAATCTGGAACGATCCGCTCTGGACGGGAGGCCGCAACAGCTTTGTTTCGCGCCTTATCGGCTACGCGGGCGGGCGCAACATCGGCGACGCGGTTGAAAAGGAGTATTTCGAGGTGTCGCCGGAGTGGGTCATCCGCGAAAATCCGGACGTGATCGCCTGCATGTACATGGCCAACGAAACGCCCGCCGCCGGTGACGTCAAGAAAAGGCCGGGATGGCAGGGCATCAGCGCCGTGCGCAACGACCGCGTGTATGACAAGTTCGACAACCGGCTCTACCTACGCCCCGGCCCGCGCATTCTCGAAGGCATCGCCGGAATGAAAAAGCTGATCGAGAGCAATGAAGAGTAACGAAGTGCGGACGCAATCACGAGGCTTCCTCATCGCCGCCCCGTCGAGCGGCTCGGGTAAAACGACCATCACCCTCGGCTTGTTGCGGCTTTTCGCGCGGCGCGGCATGAGCGTCCAGCCCTTCAAGTGCGGCCCGGACTACCTCGACACGATGCTGCACGCGATGGCCGCTTCGACCGGCGAGGTGTCGAAGCCGGGCCTCAACCTCGACACCTTCATGGCCTCGAAAGCGCACGTGCGTTCGCTCTTCGCCCGCCACGCGGCATCGGCGAAGATTTCGGTGGTCGAAGGGGTGATGGGGCTGTTCGACGGAGCCGAGCGCGCGCAAGGCAGCAGCGCCGAGATCGCCGCCCTGCTGGGGCTGCCGGTCATCATGGTCATCGACGGCTCGAAAATGGCCTACTCCGCCGCGCCGATTCTGTATGGCTTCAAGCATTTCGACCCGTCGGTGAAGGTCGCGGGCGTCATCTTCAACCGCGTCGGCAGCGCATCGCACTACAGCTACCTCGAAGCCGCCGCGAAGGACGTCGGCGTGGAGCCGCTCGGCTATCTGCCGCGCAACAGCGAAATTACGATCGACGAGCGCCACCTCGGCCTCAACACCTCGGCGGAGTATGACCGCCAAGCCATCATCGACGCGATGGCCGACCACATCGAAAAAACGGTGAACATCGAACGCTTGCTTGAAGTGGCGCGGATCGAACTGCCGGAAGTCGAACCGATCCGTCCGGCCTCGAAAAAGTCGGGCAAGGTGATCGCCGTGGCGCGGGACGAAGCCTTCAACTTCATCTACCACGCCAACATCGAGGCGCTCAAGCGATATGGCGAGGTGCGCTTCTTCAGCCCGCTGAACGACCGCGAGTTGCCCGAAGCCGACCTCGTCTATCTCGCGGGCGGTTACCCGGAGCTGCACGCGCGAGCGCTCGCGGAGAACGCCTCGATGCGCCAATCCATCGCCGCGTGGTGCCAAGGCGGAGGCGCGACCTACGCGGAGTGCGGCGGGCTGATGTACCTCGGCCAGACGCTCACCCTCGCCGACGGGACGACCCACCCGATGTGCGGCGTGCTCGACCTCGACACGACGATGCAGGACGCAAAACTCACACTCGGCTACCGCAAGGTTTACCCGGCGGGCGCGGACGGAGTCGAACTGCGCGGCCACGAGTTCCACTACTCCCGCATCTCGCGGCAGGGCGAAATCGGCACCATCGCCGAAATCCGCAACGCCCGCAACCAAGAGGTTCCAACCAGGCTTTTCCGCGTCGGCAACACCATCGCCTCCTACCTGCACCTCTACTGGGGCGAGCGCGACCACCTCGCCAACTGGTTCCCCGAGCTGACGCAGCCATGATCGCGACCGAAATGAAAACGACGCGCCGCCACATCATCACCGGCGGGCCGGGCAGCGGCAAGAGCACACTCATCGAAGCGCTCGAAGCCCGCGGCCAATGCTGCTACCGGGAGGTCTCGCGCGAGCTGATCCGCCACGAAGCTCGGCGTCCGAACGGCGTCATGCCCTGGAACGACCTGGAAGCCTTCGCCCGCCTCGCCTTCGCCGAGATGCTTCTCCAGCACGACCACGCCGCCGAAGCTGGCGAACGCTGCTTCTTCGACCGCGGCCTGCCCGATATCTTCGGCTACCTCCGCCAGAGCGGCCTCGACATCCCGGCCCGCTACCTCGAAGCCCACGCCAGGTGCCGCTACGAACGCACGGTCTTCATTCTTCCACCGTGGCCCGAAATCTACGTCAACGACGCCGAACGCCCCCAAACCCTCGCTGAAGCCACAGCGCTTCACGACGCCATCCGCGCGGTGTACGAATCGCTCGGCTACGACCTCGTCGAAGTGCCGAAAGCGCCGGTTGACGAGCGGTGCGAGTTCGTGCTGGAAACATTGGGACGTAAGCCCGAAAAAATGGATCACTTGGTTGTAGTAAATTGAACAAGCACAACCAAGGAGGTTACACGCATGAAAACCAAGCGCTACAGCATAGAACAGATCATCGTATCCTGAAGGAAGACGAAGCCGGTCTGGCCGTCAAAGAGCTTTGCCGGAAGTACGGGATCAGCGATGCGACGATTTATAACTGGAAAACGAAGTACGGCAACCTGTCGGTCAGCGAGACCCAACGCCTCAAGGAACTGGAAGATGAGAACCGGCTGCTGAAAAAGCTGGTTACCGGCCAGGCTCTCGATATCCAGATGCTCAAGAAGATCAACGCAAAAAAGTGGTGACGCCCGAAGCCAAACGCCATGACGTCATGCAGATGCGAGAAAGTTTCGGGCCGAACCTTCGTCGGCTTTATGCCATGATTGGTCTGAGCCGATCAAGCTGGCATTACCAACCCAGAGCTGACAGAAATGAACTGATAAGAAAGCGGTTACGGGAATTGGTCGATGAACGGAAACGCTGGGGCTATCGTCGCTTGCATTATCTGTTGCAGCGAGAAGGCTTCCGGATCAACCATAAGCGAACCGAACGATTGTACCGCGAAGAGACGCTGATACTTCAGGTCAAGCGACGGCGGAAACGGGCGGCTGAAAGTCGTGTGGCGCCGCCTCCACCAGAGCGAAGGAACCAGTGCTCGGCGATGGACTTCATGAGCAATAACCTGCAGAATTGCCGTCGGTTCGAGGTGTTGAGCGTGCTGGATAGCTACAGTCGTGATTTTCTCGGTTTTGAAGCCGATACGTCAATCACCGGCAAGCAGGTCTGTAGTGTTCTGGATCGTCTGGTCTGGTTCAATGGCGTGCCCGAGATCATTACCGTTGATAATGGCCCTGAATTCATTGGCAAGGCGCTTGATGGCCGGGCGCATCGTCACGGCGTAAAGCTGGTGTTCAGCCGTCCCAGGGCAAACCGGTCGATAACACTTACATTGAAAGCTTCAATGGAAGGCTTCGTGATGAATGCCTGAACGTGAACTGGTTTATGAGTCTGGATCATGCCAGGTAAGTTATCGGGCAATGGCGGGAAGATTACAACACCGTCCGCCCGCATAGTTCACTTGGCAAGCTGACACCGGAGGAATTTCTGGTGCAGCAAACTGATTTTTGCCAAGAAGAAGTGGTCTTATAGACGGGGACACGTCCCTGTTAGTGGTAACAATCAACTGCCAAACAGGAAATAAAAACCTATCATTTCATCTTAAATCAATACTTTTATAATACATATTATCAAAGAATCAGAACATCGGGACTATAATCTGAAAGCATTGTTTTTTTTAACACCGTCAAAAAAAAATACAACAAAATCAAGCAACAGAACAAATATCCATCACAAATGCGATTCACCATCCTTTCGTGGTTTTATAAGCTGTCACTGACGCAATCAATCCACTCAAAACCCGCTCACCTGCCTTATATCCAGCACCTTTTGCATCTCCAGGGGTATCAGGAATTGAATTATATTTGGTAATAGCTTTATTTCCAAAACTAATTCTTTTTGCATCCACTTTCGGAGTCAATTTTGTCTTTGCTTCTGCCTGTGTAGGTGAATCAGCTTTTGGCTCTGTCAATTGATTAATTTCTTTATTGGCTTTTTTCCAATCCCCTGCGGCACTATCTAATATAGAATCTTTTAGCCAATCAGTGCTCCAGTGAGCATTTTCATGCGCGATAGATGCACTAACACTATGCCAGTTGGGGCCGGCTCCTCCTCCTGCTTTATTATAATCCTTCATATCATCAACAGCAGCCTTCCAACGGTTATCCGAGCCTGCTGTATTATTTATATTGCCCCCATCTACAGGATTGGGCGTATTTGGCACCGTCATGGTAGTTGGCTTGTTTGCCCAAGGCTTGATATTGATATCGCCCTCTAACTTTAATGCAGAAACGCAAACCCCCCAGTTGGAAGCATCTTTCGATACCACATCCCACTCAATTTTCGGAAAACTCGGCGTACAAGAATTATCCGCACCAGGATTATTAACTGTTTGATTTTCAGTTGGGGCAACATTGGAACAACTCTCTGCCTCTTCTTTTTTCGTATTTATTTCAATTTTCCGTTCCGGAACCACAGGTGATTCTGATTTAGGAAGGATCTGACCCTCCTGTTCTGCCTTGGAGTTTATCTTATCCTCTTTAATGACCTCTTTTTTTGTGGATTGGATAAATGGGGCAATTGAACTCTTTTGTGAGAAAAACGAGTTATCTACCTTTTCAGCTCTCGAAAAGAAAGGCGATTCACTTCTCTTGCTTTGATTGCTCGATGATGACCGCGTTTTGCTTTTTTTCATTGTAATATCCCCCGTTATTTAGCAGCCTTATCAAACAGCATCTTTGTCTGCCTAACCGTATGTTAAGTTTATTTTCTCACCATATTCCAATGCCGAAAACCCGCTTCGGTTCAGTTACAGGCGCGTAACTGAAGAACAGGCTTCTGAAAAATTTGTAAGTAGTTTCTATTGAGCTGTAACATCATAAGCAAGCCCCCAATTATAACACTTCAAAAAAGAGTCTGAACACAAGGTCGCGGTTGTAAATCCAACGGACACAACCTCTTTTGAAATAGTTACCCAAAAATCGGCATTAAAACAACCACCTGAGCTTCGTGTTTTTTTATGAGCAGCCCCTCTATTCACTCTCACCGCTGATCAGCGCTCCTCAGAGACGCAAGAGCTTGCGGAAAGCTCCGCTGAAAAAGGGATTGAAGAGCTGGTACAGCTCACTGCGTTTCCGGTTGTGACCGATGACGTCGGCCATCAGGTTGGCGCGATGCTGTTTACCGGAGACGTAACGCAAGAGGCCTTCCAGGAAAAACCGGTTGGCAAGGAAGGGCTGAATGGCATATCCGGGGCTGTAAATCCGCCTCAGAAATTCGCTTCTCCAGAGCGTTTCGAAATGGCGGAGGACCTGCTCGTCCCTTTTTTCGTCAATCGCGCGCGCAATCGCCTCGGCGGCGTAGCGGCCGCTTTTCAGCGCGTAGTAGATGCCCTCGCCGGTCACCGGATCGATAAAGCTTCCTGCATCACCGGCAAGCAGCACGTTGTCGCGGCCCCGTTGCGCATCGAACGAACCGAGCGGCAGGGGCCAGGCCTTGAGCGTCTCCGGCTCCATGACCGCTTTTTTCATCCTTCCGGCCACAAGGGGATTATCGGCAATGAAGCGCCCGAACATGCGCTTGAGGCCTCGCTGATCGGTAAAACGGGTCATGAGGCCGACGCCGACGTTGGCCCGCATCGTTCCGGCGGGAAAAACCCAGCCGTAGCCTGGCAGCATCGATTTTTCGTAATGAAGCTCGATGCTGTCGGTCAGCCCTTCCACGTTGGAAAAATAGGCGCGGATCGCGAAGGCGTGGTGGTTTTTGTCGTGATTGACAATCTTCAGATTCTTCGCAACCGGAGAATATGCGCCGTCGGCGCCAATGACAAACCGGCCATAAAACTCGCCGGATGAAGCCGACAGCCCAACGGCTTTCCGGCCATCCATAATGAGCCTGTCAACTGCGGTCTGCTCGTGAAAATCAATGTGGTCGTGCTCTCTGGCGCGGGAAACAAGACATTCGTCAAGCACGCTCCGGGAAATCACATACGATTCGTCGGTCTGAAGCCCGGTGGCTGAAAAACGCCCGCTCATGACCGTTCCGAAGGGAGAAAAGAGGGTGACGCCCCTGAACGGCATCATCGCGCCAGAGCGCTGGCGGAGCAACTCCATGACGCCAAGGTCGTTCAGGATGGTCGATGAGGCCGCGGTGACGCCATCGCCGCAGACCTTTTCCCTCGGAAAACGCGCCTTGTCGAGCAACGCCACGCGCAACCCGTTGCGTGCCAGAGTCAGGGCTGCCGAACAACCGGCAAGTCCGGCGCCAGAAATCACCACATCATAGCTCTGCATGAATCCATGGAGTTCAGTTGCCGTCAAAACGTAAGTCAAGATAGCGAAAAATACGCATCAGCCGCTCAGAACTTCGGCGCTGACCGGCAGAAATCAGCGTTCACCGTCTCGCGCCGCTCACTCCGCGGCCAGGGCGGTAAGGTAGCGGTGGGTATAGAGCTTGTCGATTTTGGAGAGTTCGGTGAGCTGGTCGAAGAAGATCGCCGGAATTCCGTAGTGCTGGCGGATGCGACCGATCATCGACAGCCACAGATGCGCCGTCATCTCGGCATCGGCCAGCGCGCGGTGAAAGCTGCCGGTCTGCGGAAGAGCGGCGTGAGCCACCAGCGTCCGCAACTTGTGATTGGGAGCGTCCTGGTAAATCCGCCGCGACAGCAAAAGCGAGCAGCAGCAGCCGCCCTCGAAAGCACGGTTCGCCCGTTTCAGCTCGGCGTCCAGAAAGCGCCTGTCGAACGAGGCGTTGTGCGCCACGATGTTGCGGCCGGAGAGAAACTCCGAAAACTCGGCCATCACCGTTTCGCAACGCGCCTGGCCCTTGAGCATTTCGTTGGTGATGCCGGTGTAACCTTCGATGAACCGGCTGATCCGGAAGCCGGGATTCATGAGCCGCTGGAAGCGATCGACGATCCGCCCGTTTTCCAACAGCACCGCACCGATCTCGATGGCCCGGTCACCATGCTCGGGCGACAGGCCCGTCGTTTCAAAGTCGAGCACCACCACGCTATCCGCCAGATTCCGCTGCATGAATACTTTCCGGTTATGATTGCTTTCTTCCCGTTCCGGCGCCGTTGTCATGCAGGCACGACAGGATGTGCTCGAACGAGTCGATAAGAAAGGTGGGATCGAGGCTGCGAAGCTCGTCCGCCGAATGGTTTCCGTAGGTCACGGCGCAGGTGTCGGCGCGCGCCCGCTGGCCCATTTCGATGTCGAACACGGTGTCACCCACGACCAGGCACCGTTCCGCCGGAAAAGCGAGGCGTTCGAGCGCGAGCAGCACCATGTCGGGCGCGGGCTTGCCCTGCGGCACATCCTGCGCGCTGGCAATGCAGGAGAAATGATCGAAAATGCCGAGATGGCGCATCATGGACACAAGCCCCTCCCGGCTCTTGCTGGAGGCTATGGCAAGCCGGTGCTCCCGCCGCAACAGCTCCAGCGTCTCCTTCACCCCCGGAAAAAGACGGGTCGAGTCGAAGGCGACCTCCCTGTAATATTTCCGGTAGCGCTCAACCGCCGCTGCCGCATCTGCGGCTTCGATGCCCAGGCCGGTCTCGATCGTGCGCTGCAACGGCAGGCCGATTCCGCGCCGGACGGCTTCCGGGTCAATGCCGGAAAACCCGAAATCCCGCGCCACAAGCCGCATGGCCTCCATGATGCCGGCCTCGCTGTCGGCCAGCGTGCCGTCGAAATCAAAAACAAGCAGCTTGTAGTTCATGCCTTCATTTCCACGAGTTCATTGACCGATCCTCTGTAGGGCACCTCTAAAAACTTATTGCGCGTCACGATTGCTGCGTTGGGTGGTGCTCGAAATCCTCACGTACTCCGTGTACGCTCCG
>JAFGER010000066.1 GCA_016931495.1 Chlorobiaceae bacterium
CGGAGCGTACACGGAGTACGTGAGGATTTCGAGCACCACCCAACGCAGCAATCGTGACGCGCAATAAGTTTTTAGAGGTGCCCATAACTCCTCGGATGAGGGGTTTTTTCATGTTGAATCGCTGAAGTCAGGAAGAGACCTGTCTGGAGGTTATCTATGAAAAGTTTCCGTCCGTCTGAAACGCAACGCAATACCCTGTCCAATGAACTTCCCGGCCAGACCGGCGCAGGAGCCCAGCCGGGCAAGCCCTGGCACGCGCTGACGGTCGAGGACTCGCTTGCCCGGCTCGGACTGGCGCATGGCGGCCTGAGCACCGCCGAGGCCAATGCCCGCCGTGAAAAATACGGCCCGAACGAACTCAAGGAAAACGGCGGACGCACCGTCTGGAACATTCTGTGGGAGCAGGTCAGCTCGGTGATGATCGTGATTCTGCTGATTGCGGGCGTGCTGGCGCTGCTCTTCAAGGGGGGCGGCGGGCCGCCGATCGACGCCATCGCGATTTTTTCGATCGTGGTGCTGTTCGTGGTGCTTGGCGTGATGCAGGAGTCCCGTGCCCAGAAAGCCATCGCCGCGCTGAAGCAGATGTCATCGCCCACCGTCAAGGTGGTGCGCAACGGGCTGGTGCAGGAGATGAGCGCGCGCGACCTCGTGCCGGGCGACCTCGTGAAGCTTGAGACGGGAAGCGTGGTTCCGGCCGACTGCCGGATCGTCGAGAGCGTGAACCTGCGCATCCAGGAAGCCGCCCTTACCGGCGAATCGGAACCGATCGAGAAGTCACCCGGCGTTCTCGAACGCGAGGAGCTTCCGCTCGGTGACCGGAAGAACATGGGCTACATGGGCACGTTTGCCAGCTACGGACGGGGCGAGGCGCTGGTAGTCGAAACCGGAATGCGCACCGAACTGGGCAAGATCGCCTCGATGATCCAGAACGTCCGCCACGAGGAGACGCCGCTTCAGAAAAAGCTGGACAGGCTCGGCAAGACCCTCGCGGTTATCGCCCTCGTCGTTGCGGTGGTTGTGGCCCTCACCGGCGTCTATATCGAGGGCAAGAGCTGGGCCGAGGTGCTGATCATCGCCATCGCGATTTCGGTGGCGATCGTTCCCGAGGGGCTTCCGGCGGTACAGACCTTCGCGCTGGCGATCGGCGCCCAGCAGATGGTCAGGCGCAAGGCGCTTATCCGGAAGCTTCCGGCGGTCGAGACGCTGGGTTCGGTGACGGTCATCTGCAGCGACAAGACCGGCACCCTCACCCAGAACAAGATGACCGTGACGGCGCTGGAAACCCTCGATCAGCGCGTGGAGCTTGAGACGCAGTCGAAGCGCTACGCGCTCGAAGAGAGCCAGTCGGCGCTCGCGGCGCTGGTGGCGGGCGGCGGGCTCTGTTGCGACGCGGTGCTGAACCCCGACGGCGAAACCGGCGTCGGAGACCCCACCGAGGTGGCGCTTGCCGTGGCGGCGCATCGCTACAGCCTCGGCCGGAGCGATCTGGAGAAGGTGCTGCCGCGAGTGGAGGAGATTCCGTTCGACTCCGACCGCAAGCTCATGACGACCATACACAAGCTGCCGGAGGGTGGCGCGATGCCCTCCAGGCTCTCCGCCATGACGGCAGGCCTGAACGGAAGCCGCTATGCGGCCTTCACCAAGGGCGCGGCCGACAACATGCTGGCGATCTGCAACCGCGTTTTCACCGGCGGGCAGGTGCGGCCCCTGAGCGAAGATGAGCGCGCAAGGATCCACGATGCAAACAGCAAAATGGCCTCGAACGGCATTCGCGTGCTGGGCGTCGGCTACCGTGGGCTTACGGATGTGCCGGAGATCGAACATCCGGGCACGGTGGAGCGCGAGCTCGTGTTTCTGGGGCTTGTCGGCATGATCGATCCGGCCCGGCCCGAGGCAAGGGAGGCGGTGGCAAAGTGCAGGACAGCCGGAATCCGCACGATCATGATTACCGGCGACCACCCGGACACGGCCCGGTACATCGCCGCCGACCTCGGCATCACCACCCCCGACGGTCGGGTCATCACCGGCGTCGAGCTTGAGAAAATGAGCGGCACTGAACTGAAGAAAGCGCTCGGTGACGGCAACACAAACTGCTTCGCCCGTGTTTCGCCGGAGCACAAGCTGCGCATCGTCGGCGCCCTGCAGGAGCTGGGCAACATCGTCGCAATGACCGGCGACGGCGTGAACGACGCGCCAGCCCTCAAACGCGCGGACATCGGCGTCGCGATGGGCATCACCGGCACGGACGTCTCGAAAGAGGCGGCGGATATGGTGCTGCTGGACGACAACTTCGCCACCATCGTGGCCGCAATCGAAGAGGGTCGCGTGGTGTACGATAATCTGAGGCGCTTCGTCATGTTTTCGATCTCTGGCAACATTGCCAAGGTGATCATCGTGGCGTTTTCGCCGCTGATCGGGCTGGCCGTGATGCTCAAGCCGATCCAGATTCTCTTCTCCAACCTGCTCACCGACGGCCTGCTTGGCCTCGGCATGGGCATGGAGGCTGCGGAAAAGAATACCATGCAGCGTCCGCCCTATTCGCCGCAGGAGAGCATCTTCTCCCGTGTCGTTGGCCGCCACATCGCCATTATCGGCCCGGTGATCGGGCTGTTGCTCCTCGCCATGGGTTTTTTACAGTGGCAGCAGCTCGGCCTCCCGAACTTGCTGGAGCTCAAGGGCGAGGTGGAACGCAACGCGCTGCTCGCCGACCCAAGGGTGCTGCTCTGGGGAACGCTCATGTTCACGGCCCTCGCGATGATGCAGGTGGGCCGCGCGCTCAGCTCGCGGTCGTTCCTTGAGCCGTTCTGGAAGCAGCCGCCCGGTACGAACAAGGTGCTGATGGGCATGATTGCCGCCGTCTTGGTGCTGCAACTGCTGGTCGTCTATACGCCCGGCGTCCAGACCTTCTTCTCCACCGTCAGCCTGAGCGCTGCGAGCATCGGCTTGTGCGTCGCGTTCGCCCTGGTTGTGCTCGCGATCATGGAGCTGCTGAAGGTGTTCGAGCGGCGTAAAGCATCGGCATAGCGGCCGGAGTGGATATCCGGCCACGCGTCATTGGCGTACGTGAGCCCTTTGGGCGGTGTCGCGGCGGGTATGCTGGCTTTTTCTCGCCGGCGTTCTCCGGGCCTGTTCAGGAGGGTTCCGCCGCGTTTGACGAAGCGTCCCCGGCTTCCGGGTTTCCCGGATGACCGTTACCGGTACACCGACTCGATCTTCACCCGGGCGGTGCCTTTCTCGTAAAAGCCGAGCTCCCTGGCTGCCTGGGCGCTCAGGTCGATGACTCGGCCATCGACGAACGGGCCGCGGTCGTTGACCCGGACGACAATCGAACGGTTGTTGTCGAGATTGGTGACCCTGACCACCATCGGGAGCGGCAGGTATTTGTGGGCGGCGGTGGGCTGGCCGGGATCGAAAATTTCGCCATAGGCGGTGGGCTGCCCGTTGTTCTTTTCGAGCGTTTCCTGGCCGTACCACGAGGCGATGCCGGTCTCTTCATAGGCATAGACCTGCTCGAAGCTCATGGGCACATAGAGCTGCCCGTCGATGAGGTACGGGTTGTTCTTCAGTTTGCCCAGCCGGTAGGCCTCTTCAGGCGAAATTCCGGGAATGTAGCGCCGCGAAGCAGAGGGCCCCCTTGAGGTTGAACAGGCCCCGAGCGCAAGGAACAGGGCGAGAAGAAGAAGGGGAAAGCGTTGGTGTTTCATCATGGCTTTGCCAGTGTCTAATGATCGGGATGATCCGGGCATATCGATCAACGACCTCCATCGTAGAACAGAAAAGTAGCTATTTCATCAAAATATTCATGATCCGCTTGTATATTTCCGGTCATGATTTTTCCTGCGCTCGGCCCTTCAGGCGGTTTGTGGCGTAATTATCGCAACCAGATGTACCTGTATGAGCGACTCCCGGGGCATGATTGAGCGTGAGAGCAGGCGGTTGTCGGGCGCGTTGATTCTTCATGGATTTACGGCAAATCTCGAAAGCGTCAGGGAGCTGTTCACTCCTCTTGGCGCGCTCGATCTCAAGCTCTCAGCGCCTCTGCTCCGGGGCCACGGCGGCCCGTCGCCCGATCATCTGCGCGGCGTTACCTGGCGTGACTGGCTTGACGATACCGAGGGGGCGCTCAAGGCGCTGACCGGAAGCGAAGGCAAGGCGGTGGTGATCGGCCATAGCCTGGGTGCCATTCTCGCCCTTCAGCTTGCCGGACGGTATCCGGAGCTGGTCGATTCGGTCGTGCTGGCTACCACGCCGCTCAGAATCACCTCGCTCCTTGCGCCAGGCCGGCCACTGAACTTTCTTGCGCCGCTGGTCAGCCGGTTGATCGACCGTTGGGATTTTTCGCCGACCTTCGCCGACCCTGCCGATGCCATCATGCCGAAGCAGTACGACTGGGCGCCGACGCGAACCATTCTGTCGATGTTCGAGCTGCTGCGCGAGACCGAGCGCGTCATGGGGCGCGTGCGGACGCCAGCGCTGATTCTGCATGGCCGTCACGAAACCGTTGTCCGGCCCGAAAGCGCCGGAATCGTGTATCGCTCGATTGCCACGCCGCCGGAAAACAAGTCCATCGTCTGGTTCGAAAGAACCGATCACCAGATTTTCTGCGACTGCGAACGCAGACGGGCCGTCGAGTCGGTCGTCAGTTTCGTGGAGGGCCGCCTTGCCGCCACCGCTTCTCCGCCCGCGCCGTAGCGTCGCGCTGCCGTCACTGTCTTGCAACCACAAACCATCGTATCATGAAGAAGCCGTTGTTTCATCTCGTGAGCGTTCTGATGCTCCTGCTCGTTTCATTTCCTTCCCGCGCAAAGGCCGAAGGCGTGCATCTCGACGAAATCGCCATTGGCTCCGGTTACGCCTGGGGGCACATGAAGTTTACCGAGGCGACCAACAAGGTGGTGCCGATCTTTGTGCGTGTTGGTTTCAACATGAACTCCGTGTTCGGCATGCAGAACAGCAAGGGCACGCTCCAGCTGGCGCTCGAACCCTTCTGCAATCCGGTCATCGAGCCCGAGTCGGGCGTCGAGACGGGCCTCGACGTGTTCTTCCGCTACCATCATCCGGTCGCGCCGTCGGTGAAGCTGGTTGCCGAGGTGGGCTCGGGGCCGATGTACCTGGGCATCGACAGCCGTGAGCAGGGCGACAAAGGCTTCAACTTCCTGAACCAGTTCGGTCTGGCCACGCGCTTTGATCTCTCGGAGCACAACGCCCTGACGCTGGGTTACCGCTTCCGCCACATCTCGAACGCCGGTACCAGTCATCCGAATCGCGGCATCAACACCAATGCCGTCGTGCTGAGCTACTCGCTTCTGTACTGATGAAGCAGCGCCGAAAGGCCCCTCGCCGGAGCTGGTCATGCGTATCGTTGACCTGAGCCATCCGATCACCGCCGCCATGCCGGTCTGGCCGGGAACGCCTGCGCCGGAGTTCTCCGACCTCTGCACGGTCGGCCGCGACGGCTTCGGCGAGCGGTGGCTGCAACTCTCGTCGCACACCGGCACGCACCTCGACGCTCCGGCGCACCTTTTCGAGGGCGCGGCCACGCTCGACCGGATGCCGGTGGAGCAGTTCATCGGCGCGGGCGCGATGCTCGATTTGCGGGGTGCGTCAGGCCAGGCTGTCAGCCTCGCCCAACTGCTTGCCGTCCGGTCAACAATCGGGCAGGCAGAGTTTCTGCTGCTGCATACCGGCTGGAGCCGGTTCTGGGGATGCGAGGCGTACAACCGCGGCTATCCGGTGCTTTCGGAGGAAGCGGCGGCGTGGCTCGCCGGGCTTGGCCTGAAGGGCGTTGGCATTGACGCGCCTTCGTTCGACGCGGCGGATTCGGAGGCGTTGCCCATCCATCGCCGCCTGCTTGGCGCGGGGCTTCTGCTGATCGAAAATCTCACCACGCTCGACCAGCTTGCCGGTAGCGGCGATTTTCTTCTTTCCGCGCTGCCGCTGCCCATTTCAGGTGCGGAGGCCTGCCCCGTTCGAGCGGTTGCGCTGCTTCCTTCCCTTGAGACAAAAGAAACGATTCGGCTTGTCATTTCGCCCGTGCAGGATTAGCTTTACAGTGGTTTTTACCCCCTGTCACCGAATCGGCACGAGTTATGGGAAGTCCCGCGAAAAGCACATTGTCATCCATTGCCAGCAAGGTACTCATGGCGCTGGCCGGCGTGTTCCTGCTCGTGTTCCTCGCGGTGCATCTCGGCATCAACCTGCTGCTGCTGGCCGATGATGGCGGCAAGGCCTTTTCGGCGGCGGCGGGCTTCATGGGCACCCATCCGGTCATCCGGATTTTCGAGCTTGCGCTTTTCGGCGGCTTCGCGCTGCACATCGCTTTCGGGGTGATTGTCAGCATCCGCAACCGCAAGTCGCGCCCGATTCGCTACCAGCACCGGAGCCTTTCCGAAACTTCGCCCTTCTCGAAGTACATGATGCACACCGGCATGATCGTGCTGCTTTTCCTCGTGCTTCATTTCATTGACTTTTATTTCATCAAGATCGGCGTGGTCTCTCCGCCGCCGGGCATCGGGCGCCACGATTTTTACAGCCGCGCGGTGGCGCTTTTTTCCGACCCGGCCTATTCGGCGATCTACCTGTTTTCGTTTCTCGTGCTTGGATTTCACCTGAACCATGCCCTTCAGGCCGCCGCGCAAACGCTCGGCCTGAATCATCCCCGCTTCACTCCGCTCATCAAGGCGGCAAGCGCGCTGTACGCAATGATTATTGCCGGGGGGTTCATGGCGATTCCGCTGCGCTTCACCCTGTTCAACTGACGCCGCGCCGCATGGAGGCCATCGTTAATACCTATCGCCGATGATCAATCTGAACGCCAAAACGCCGGGCGTGCCCCTCCCGGAGCAGTGGGACGCCTACAAGGCCGGCTGCAAGCTGGTCAGCCCGAACAACAAGCGCAAGCTCGACATCATCGTGGTCGGCACGGGGCTTGCGGGCGCTTCGGCGGCGGCTACGCTCGGCCAGCTCGGCTATAACGTCAAGTCGTTCTGCTACCAGGACTCGCCGCGCCGGGCGCACAGCATCGCCGCGCAGGGTGGCATCAACGCCGCGAAAAACTACCAGAACGACGGCGATAACGTCTTCCGGCTTTTCTACGACACGATCAAAGGCGGCGACTACCGGTCGCGCGAATCAAACGTCTATCGGCTCGCCTCGATCAGCCCTGAGATCATCGATCTCTGCGTGGCGCAGGGCGTGCCCTTCGCCCGCGAATACGGCGGCCTGCTCGCCAACCGCTCCTTCGGCGGCGCGCAGGTGTCGCGCACCTTTTACGCGCGGGGCCAGACCGGCCAGCAGCTCCTGATCGGCGCGTACAGCGCCATGAGCCGCGAGATCGCGGCGGGCACGGTGAAGCTCTACAACCGGCGCGACGTGCTCGACATCGTCCTGGTCGATGGCAAGGCGCGGGGCATCATCGCGCGGAATCTCGTCACCGGCGAAGTCGAGCGCCACTCGGCGCACGCCGTGGTGCTGGCCACCGGCGGCTACGGCAACGTCTTCTACCTTTCGACCAACGCGATGGGCTCGAACGTCACCCCGGCGTGGAGCGCGTACAAAAAAGGGGCGGCGTTCGCCAACCCCTGCTTTACGCAGATTCACCCCACCTGCATTCCGGTGCACGGCGAGTTCCAGTCCAAGCTCACGCTGATGAGCGAGAGCCTGCGCAACGACGGGCGCATCTGGGTTCCCGCTGACAAGTCGGACGCTGAGTTGATCCGCCAGAAAAAGCTGCGTCCGGAGCAGATTCACGAGTCGAAGCGCGACTACTACCTCGAACGGCGCTACCCGGCTTTTGGCAACCTCGTGCCGCGTGACGTCGCCTCGCGGGCAGCCAAGGAGCGCTGCGACGCGGGTTTCGGCGTCGATAGCCACGGGCGGGCGGTTTACCTCGATTTCAGCGACGCCATCGAGCGGCTCGGCCGCGCCGAAATCTCCGCGCGCTACGGCAACCTGTTCGAGATGTACGAACGCATCGTCGATGACAATCCCTACCGCACGCCGATGATGATCTACCCGGCGGTGCACTACACGATGGGCGGCCTGTGGGTCGATTATGAATTGATGACCACCGTGCCGGGCCTCTACTCCATCGGCGAATGTAACTTCTCCGACCACGGCGCGAACCGCCTCGGCGCCTCTGCGCTCATGCAGGGGCTCGCCGACGGCTACTTCATTCTGCCCTACACCATTTCGGGCTACCTCTCGCACGAAATCAACACGCCGCCCATCCCGACCACCCTGCCGGAGTTCCACCTCGCCGCCCGCGACGTGACCGACCGGCTCGCGCGGCTCAAAAAGAGCGGCGGAAAGGAGTCGGTCGATCACCTCCACCGCAAGCTCGGCAAAGTCATGTGGGAGTACTGCGGCATGTCGCGCAACGAACAGGGGCTGACCAAAGCGCTCGGCGAGATCGCGGAGCTGAAGGCGGAGTTCGCCTCGGGCGTGAAGATTCCGGGCGGGCTGAAGGAGTACAACCCGGAACTCGAAAAGGCGTTGCGCGTCGAGGATTTCATCGAACTCGGAAGCCTCATGGTGCGCGACGCCCTGCACCGCAATGAGTCGTGCGGCGGCCACTTCCGCGAGGAGTACCAGACCCCCGACCACGAAGCGCTGCGCAATGACGACGAGTTCACCTATGTCGCCGCCTGGGAGCACCAAGGTGACGCCGCTCCCGAAATGCATCGCGAGGAGCTGCACTTCGACACGGTCAAGCTCACGCAACGATCCTATAAATAAAGGCTGTTCATGAAGTTCACCCTCAAAATCTGGCGGCAGAAAAACGCCGAAGACAAAGGCGGCATGGTGACCTACCAGGTCGATACGGTCTCACCCGACAGTTCGTTCTTCGAGATGCTCGACCAGCTCAACCAGCAGCTTATCAGCAAGGGCGAAGACCCGGTTGCCTTCGACCACGACTGCCGCGAAGGCATCTGCGGCACGTGCAGCCTTTACATCAACGGCCGCCCGCACGGCCCGCTCAAAGGCGCGACCACCTGCCAGTTGCACATGCGCGCCTTCCGCGACGGCGAAACGATCTACGTCGAGCCGTGGCGCTGCGGTGCGTTTCCTGTCGTTAAAGATTTGATCGTTGACCGGAGCGCGCTCGACAAGATCATCCAGGCCGGCGGCTACATCTCGGTCAACTCCGGAGGCGTGCCCGACGCCAACACCATCCCCGTGCCCAAACCCAACGCCGACTCGGCCTTCGACGCCGCCGCCTGCATCGGCTGCGGAGCCTGTGTCGCCGCCTGCCCCAACGCCTCGCCGATGCTCTTTGTCGGCGCCAAAATCTCCCACCTCGCCCTGTTACCGCAAGGCCGCATCGAAGCCGAACGCCGCGTCCGGCAGATGGTCGCCGCCATGGACAGCCTCGGCTTCGGCTTCTGCAGCAACACCTACGCCTGCGAAGCGGAATGTCCCAAAGAGATCAAAATCGCCAACATCACCCGCCTCAACCGCGAATTCCTCGCCGCCAAACTCGCCGCCGAAAAAGAGCAGACCGGAGGATTTGCGATTTAAGGATTGGGGGGGATGTGTTTCGGTCGGGGATGTCGCATGTCCATGTGGTTTTTGTACGGGCGGTTCGCGAACCGCCCATACGGAGCTGCGACTGAAAACCGTAGGTGAGATGAATCGCGTGGATACATGATGAAATCTTCATCCCATTGTACGGGCGACCGGCCGGTCGCCCCTACGAAGCAGCAACCAAAATCGATTGATTGAGCGATGACACACGACCCGAAAAGACCTCATCGCCAATCCCTCCGCCTGAAAGACTACGACTACTCCCACGCTGGCGCGTATTTCGTAACTCTGTGCGTGAAGGATCGGCAATGTCTGTTCGGAGAGATCGTGGAAGGCGTGATGCAGTTGAATGAAGCGGGGAAGATTGTGGCCGAGGAGTGGATGAAAAGCGCGGAAATCCGTCAGGAGATCAAGCTGGATGAATGGGTCGTGATGCCCAATCATTTTCACGGGATTGTTGTGATTACGTGTGATTCCGTATGGGCGCACGGCCGTGCGCCCGTACAAAAGCCACGGGGCGTAAGCGATAGATCGTTGTATCGTCCGCCCAAATCAATCGGCTCGATGATCGCGGGATTCAAATCCGCCGCCACCAAACGCATCAACGCCCATCGCCAAACCCCCGGCGAAAAACTCTGGCACCGCAACTACTGGGAACACGTCATCCGCTGCGAACACGACCTCGCCGAAATCTGCGAATACATCCGCAACAATCCGGTGATGGGAATTCGATGGATTTTACCTGCCGCTGTAAGCGGCGGGATTTCCATCGACTCAGGTTTGCGTGGCTCTTGCAGGGGCGCACGGCCGGTCGCCTGTACGACGTGACCGATTAGTCACGCTCAGGCAGTTGCCTCCTGAAAAGTCCTCACTTTTCAATCCTTGACGCACCGGACGGCGAAGCCGTTTTTCGGGCCTACTTCGCCGCCGCGCAGGGTGTTGTCGTAGAAGCTGAGGGCCCGGCCCAAAGCTTTGTCGCCGTTTGCCGGGGTGCTCGTCCAGAAGCGGGCGAATTTGCCGAGCATCAGGAATTCGCCGTCGGCGTTGCGGCGGGCGCCGGACGGCAGGGCATCAAAGCCGCTGCTTTTGCTGGCGTCGCCGGTCGAGCCTTCCCATTTTTCCGAAGATTTCAGGACTTTGCCTGCCTGTTCGGCTCCGCCGACCGCATCGGCGAGCGCCTGCCACTCCGCGTCGGTAGCGACGTGCCAGCCTTCGGGGGCGAGACCTCTCGGGTCGTTGACCGCGAACCAGTTGTAGAGAAAGCCGAAGGTTTTGCCGTTTTCAGCGTTGTTCCCGTAGCTGCACCGTGCGCCGGTTTCGAGCCTGGGCCATTCGGCGGCATCGGCTACCTCGGGGATGGGGTCGCCGTTCCGGTAGCGGGTGGTCTTCAGGTTGCTGGTCATCCAGACCTTGCCGCCAATTTCGATGGTGCTGTAACGGTTTCCGTCAATGTCGGTTACCGTTTCCGGTCTGCTTGCCGTTCCGTTGCAGGCAGTCATGAGGAGCGTCGCCAGAAGGAGCGGCAGGATAGTCAGGAGGTTTCGTCTGGTCATCATCGGGTTGCTTTGATTGAGAGGTGCCTTTGATTCAGTGCGCTTTCCGGAACGGGTTTGCCGAAAAGCGTGTTAACGGACTTAAAATACAATGTAGCAATCCGCTTCAAGAATCAATAGCGGACTGCCGGGTTGTCACGGGCAGCGCTCTTTTTTTTGTACATTTGCTGACGAAGAGGTTTTCATTCACCCAGTACCACCGATCATGAGCCGGCAGGCTTTTTCAGGATTCACGCGGGGCATCAGCCTCATCATGTTTGCGGGCCTTCTGTGGGGTTGCGATTTCAGGACGGAGCCTGCGCGGCAGTCGCCTTCGTCCGCTTCGGAGCCAGCGCAGTCGCCTGCCGATTCGTCAGAGCCGGAGGTCACCATTGACACCGGCGACCGCTCGATTGAAATCACCGAAAAGGTCGAGGCGTGGCCGTCGGAGCTGCCAGCCGAGGTGCCCCGTTTTGCCTCCGGAGCGATTCGCAAGATCATCCGTACCGAGACGCCGGAGGCCAACAGCTGGGATATGGTCATTGACCGCTTGCCCGCACGCGCGCTGAAGGATTACGAGGCGGCGCTCAAAACGGCCGGTTTCGAGACCTCGTCGATGATCGTTTCCGAAAAGGAGGGAGACCGGGGCAGCGTGACCGGCCAGAAAGGACCGGTCACCGTGGTGATGATCGCTTCCGGCGGCAACGCAAGCCTGTCGGTCATTCTGACGCAATAGCCGGAGGGCGCCTCTGAAAACCTGCTGCGTGTCTCGACTGCTTCGCCGGCTGGTGCGCGAAATCCTCATGGACTCTGTGTACATTCCGGAATCTGCGCCCCAGCCGCCGTGCAACGCAAGCCACGCACGGCGTTTTTGAGCGGCGTCCGGAGTCAATCAGTAACCTCAAAACGACAAGAATCATGTTACGTTACGATCCCGACTGCATTTTCTGCAAGATTGCCGCCGGGCATATTCCGGCCAGCCTGATCTACAAAAACGATCACGTGGCCGCGTTTCACGACATCAATCCGGTCGCGCCCGTTCACGTGCTCATCATTCCGCTGGAGCATATCTCCTCGTTGAGCGAGCTGACGGAGGCCGATTCGGAGATTGCCGCGCAGTTGCTGCTGGCCGCGCGCGCCGTGGCAGAGAAGACCGGCGTGCTGGAATCGGGCTACCGGCTGGTGTTCAACAACGGCGAGGATGCCCTGCAAAGCGTCGGGCACATTCACGCGCATCTGATCGGCGGCAAGACGATGGGCTGGCCTCCTTTCGCTGGCCGGGAAGTGGCGCACGGTCAGGATTGAGCCATTCTCCGGGAGGTCTCATGGAAAAAGATACAGGCGGTTTCCTGCCGGGAAACCTTTTTGTGCGCGTGATTCGTTGTCTGAATTAAGTCTATTTAAAAGTTTTTTATCCCATTTGTTTTCAGCATACGGACAGCTATGAAGTTATCGGAATTAAAAGCGGGCGACCGCGCAGAGATCACCGCCGTCGATGCGGAGCCGGTGGTCAGAAGGCGGCTCATGGATATGGGGTTGGTGCGGGGCACCGAGCTTGAGGTGCTCCGGTTCGCGCCGCTTGGAGACCCGATCGAAATCAGTTGCAAGGGGCTGCTGCTGACCATGAGGCGGAACGAGGCCGAAGGCATCATGGTCAACAAGCTCGAACCGGCAGAAATTCGTCAGGCTCCTGCCCTCGGACTGCGGAAACGCCACCGTTTCGGGAAGCGCTCATGAGTACGAAAAAAACGATCACGGTCGCTCTGGCAGGCAATCCCAATGCCGGTAAATCATCACTGTTCAATGCGTTGACCGGTTCGCACCAGCGCGTCGGCAATTTCCCCGGCGTGACCATCGAAAAGCACGAAGGCTATCTCGATTACCGCGATTACCGCATCACCGTGGTGGATTTGCCGGGAACCTATTCCCTGACTCCCTACTCTCCCGAAGAGATCGTCACCCGCCGCTTCATCATCGATGAAAAGCCGGACGTGGTGGTCAACGTGGTCGAGGGTGCCAACCTCGAACGCAACATGATGCTCACCGTGCAGCTCATGGAGATGGAGGTTGACTTGCTCGTGGCGCTCAACATGATGGACGAGGTCGAGGAGAAGGGGATCAAAATCAATCTCGACCAGCTCGAACTGCTGCTCGGCAGCCACATCGTGCCGATCTCCGCGCGGAACCGCCAGGGCCTCGACGACCTGCTTGACCACATCGTCAGGGTCAGTGACGGGCGCATCGAGATTAAAAAGAACAAGATGACCTTCAGCGCTGAGGTCGAAAAAGCTATCGATAAAATCGCTGAGCTGCTCAGCCAGGAGCCGGAGCTGGACGCGGCGGCCAACCATCGCTGGATGGCGATCAAGCTGCTTGAAAATGACCGCGAGATTTACAGCCAGGTGCAGAAGTATCCGGTTTGGGTCAAGATCGAGCTGGCGTTGCAGGAGGCGATCAGGGAGTGCGATGTGCTGTATGGCACCGATCCGGAAGTGCTCATCACCGAGGATCGCCACGCTTTCGTGCGCGGCGCGATGCAGGAGTGCGTGCGCCTGCCGAAAGCCGCGCGCGCCTCGGTAAGCGACTATATCGACATGGTGGTGCTGAACCGGGTGCTTGGCCTGCCGGTTTTTTTGCTGGTGGTCTGGGCGATTTTCCAGCTCACCTTCACCCTCGGGTCGCCGCTCATGGACGCGCTCGACTACGCCTTCGGCCTGCTGTCGGACACGGTTGCGCCGCACTTGCCGGAAGGCATGGTGCGCTCGATCTTTGTTGATGGCGTGATTTCCGGCGTGGGCAGCGTGGTGGTGTTCCTGCCGAACATCGTGCTGCTCTTCATGGGCCTCTCCTTCCTCGAAGCCTCAGGCTACATGGCGCGCGCGGCCTTCGTGATCGACAAGGTGATGCACCGTTTCGGGCTGCACGGCAAGTCGTTCATCCCGATGATCACCGGCTTCGGCTGCTCGATTCCGGCCATTATGGCCACCCGCACGCTGAAGAGCCGGTCGGATCGTCTCGCCACCATCATGACGATTCCGTTCATGAGCTGCGGAGCGAAGCTGCCGGTGTATGTGCTGCTGGCAGGAGCCTTCTTCCCGCCTGCCGTTGCGGCCAACGTCATGTTCGGCATCTACCTGCTCGGTATCCTCATCGGGCTCTGGACGGCGTGGCTGCTCAAGTCAACCGTGCTGAAAAGCGACTCGGAGCCGTTCGTCATGGAGCTGCCGCCCTACCGCTGGCCGACCGTTTCGTCGGTCATCTTTCAGGCGCGGGTCAAGGCTGTGATGTATCTGAAAAAGGCCGGAACGCTGATTCTTGGCGCGGTGATCCTCATCTGGGCGGCAAGCAACTTCCCGCGCAGCAGCAAACTCGACGCGGAGCTGGCGCGCGAAACCGCGAGGATCGAGGCGTCGGCGGTCGCGCCCGAGCTGAAGGCTGCGGAGCTCGAAAAGCTCGAAGCGCGGATCGGATCCGGCCAGCTCGAATACTCGATTGCCGGTCGAAGCGGCAAGCTGCTCGAACCGCTCATCCGCCCGCTCGGCTTCGACTGGCGCATCGGCATCGCGCTGGTGACCGGCCTGGCCGCCAAGGAGGTGGTGGTTTCGACGCTCGGCACCATCTATTCGATCGGCCAGTCCGCTGACGAAACCTCGCTTTCAGAGATTCTCCGAAGCGATCCGGTCTTCAGCCAGGCCACGGCGCTGAGCCTTATGGTCTTCGTGCTGCTCTACATTCCCTGCGTTGCCGCCGTGGGCGTGATGAAAAAGGAGGTCGGCTCGTGGACGCCGGTGCTCTACTATTCAGTCTATGCGCTGGCGGTGGCCTGGATCGCCTCGTTCATCACCTACCGTCTGGCGCTGCTGTGGTTGTGAATTCAGCATTCGCGACCCTTTGCGCGAAAGCTGTCGATGCTTTACGTTGAGGGGTGACGCCGAGCCAATCATCTCCGTGCGTCATCCCTTAAGCGTTGCCCCTGATGAACCCCTCATCGACAAACATGTCACGGTGCGACGCTTGTAAAAAAAATCATGTGTTGAGAATCCAACCCCTAAATTCTTGAATCATGAAAACCGAACAGATTCATTCGCTGACCGCCTCTTTTGAAGCCCATGCGCGGCAAACCGAAAGCGGTGTCGAATTCTGGCTTGCGCGTGACCTTCAGCAACTGTTGGGTTACAGCAAATGGGATAACTTTTTGAACGTCGTCACAAAGGCGAAGACCGCGTGTGAGGTTTCTGGTCATCATACGGATGATCATTTTGCCGACGTCGGGAAAACGATCCAGATGCCGAAAAGCGCGACGAAAGAAGTTCCAGACATACTTCTCACAAGATACGCCTGCTATCTCATCGCGCAGAACGGTGATCCGCGAAAGCCAGAGATTGCCTTCGCCCAGACCTACTTCGCCATTCAGACCAGGCGAGCCGAGGTTATCGAGCAGCGTCTGCTCGAAGCGGAGCGGGTGTCGGCGCGTAAGAAGCTCAGTGAAACGGAAAAGGAGCTGTCGGGCGTCATTTTCGAGCAAACCGGCGACACTGAGAATTTCGCCTTGATTCGAAGCAAGGGCGATCATGCCTTGTTCGGTAAAAGCACGCAGGCGATGAAGATTCAGTGGAACGTGCCGGATAAACGGCCGCTGGCGGATTTCGCGCCCACCATCATTCTGAAAGCCAAAGACTTCGCGACCGAGATCACTATTTTCAATGCCCGCGAGCATGGCATGAGCAGCGAATCGGAGATTTCAAGAGAGCACGTGACCAACAACACGGCTGTTCGTAACACGCTGATCGAAAGGGGAATCCGCCCGGAAAATTTACCCCCGGCAGAAGATGTCAAAAAGGTCGAGCGCCGTCTGGCTTCCGAAGAAAAGCGGTCGTTGAAAAATCCCGATGGTTTGAATGATGCATCCGAGGAGTGACGGAAGGAGACGCAACGCGCTGGTGATCACCATGAGCAAAGCTGCGGAACTTGCCGGAAAATCGTATAATGACCTGAGCATGGAAATGTCATTCATTTAACCCCTGCATGAAGTGAATGTCGCGATAGCCACTGGCAACATCGACTCCCTTGACGCCGATTACGATGAACGTACGAGGCGCAAGCGGAGATCATGCCCGAATTTTTCCCTTTAATTGTTGGCTCGATAAATGAATTTGGATTTTTTTAGATATCTCTGTTTTAACTTTTTTCAACCTTTTCAAGGGAAATTCATATGATTTCAAATCCAAAATCAGACGAGAAGACTGCTCGTCTCGATGAAATCTTGAAGCGGTTTTCCGATGCTGTGCATGATTTAAAAATAAATCATTACACGCTCAATCAACTCGTTGATGCAGAGGAGGATCGCATTCTTTTGCAATGGGCTGCGGGGCGATTTTTTGAATTGATACGAAATGTTTTAGTCAATTATCTGTGTCTCGAATTTTCAAAATTGCTTGGTCCCGGAGAATCATTGGTTGGCAAGAATTCCCGTGTAGAGAATTTTAGTGTCGAGAATATTCTGAACGATGCGGAATTTGATTGGAGTGAGCAGCTAAAACAGTCGGTCAATGAAGAGTTAGCTCGCATACCACCTTCATTTCGTGACAGGAAGAGTGGCGCGATTTACAGGGCAAGAAACAAATATTCCGCGCATTATGACAAGGAGTTTTTTTTGGCAAATGAGGTTATCGGAGAATTTCCTGAGGGTGATGACGAGCTTGCCTTAACTGCATTGGAGGAAATCAGTAACCTGTTTTATGAGGCGCGATTTGGCGAGATCAGGGGAGATATGGTTTTGACGTGCGCAGGTGATGTTCACAACTTAAAGAAATGTTTGTGCAGAGGGCTGGCTTTTGAGAAGCTTTTTCATGAACCTGGCGCTGATGTTCAACGTCTCTATGGTCTTCGAAAAGAGGAGTGTCCGCATCTTTAAGAGGTGAGACTTGCTGCGCGAAAAAGACGCAAAGGACAAAAAGGACGAAAGGGACGGAAATGGATAACCAAAATTTATGACTATGCCGGATGACAGGATTATTCCTCCGCATGGCGGATATCGCAAGTTGCTCTCTTATCAAAAGTCAGAGATTGTTTACGATGCAACCCTCTTTTTTACGCGGCGTTTTTATAGCAGGCGTGACAGAACCGTCGATCAGATGGTTCAGGCGGCTCGTTCCGGAAAGCAGAATATCATCGAGGGAAGCATGGCTTCGGGAACATCAAAAGAGACGGAGCTGAAACTGACCAACGTTGCCAGGGCGAGTCTCGAAGAGCTGCTTGCCGATTATCAGGATTTTCTTCGCGTCAATGGATTACCGGAGTGGGATTCGCAGCATCCTTATGCGTTGCGGTTGAGGGCGCTCAACCGGCAGCCCAATGCGAATTACGAGACGTTCCGCAAAGGAATCGAGCACGAAAATCCTGAAATCTGCGCGAATGTCATCATCGGCCTTGTCAAGGTGTGCTGTTATCTGCTCGATCGACAGCTTCAAAGTATCGAGCGTGAGTTCCTCAACAAGGCGGCATCCGCAAGCGCATGACCAAAGCCTGGCTTCAGAGAAGAGGCGCCAAAGAAAAGTAGTCCCCGGCGTCATTCTCCGTTTTCTTGTCCTTTCCGTCCCTTTCGTCCTTTTGGTCTTTACAGCCCCAACGCCTCACGCCGTAACTTCCGTGCTCTCCGCCGCTTCGCTCTGGGCGCTGATGAGGCCGGCCTCTTCGGCGCGGGCGATGATGTCCTCGATGGGCAGGGTCATCGGGGCGGGCGAGCCGTCGAGCATCCTGATGGTCACGGCCGGATGAGCCGCCATGTGCTCGTTCATCGCCTTTTCCAACCGCTCCTGCGTCGCCTGGTCGAGCGTGTTCCACGAGAGCCGTCCGCGGCACTTCGGGAATTTCGAGCAGCCGAGCCAGAGGCCGCGCTTGCCGGTTCGCAGGTACATCGGCGCGCCGCATTTCGCGCAAGCCAGGTCGGTGGTGAACGGTGGAATCTTGATCGGCTCGATGTGCCGCTGCTTGCTGAGGTTCAGCAGCGTGTTGCACTTCGGGTAGTTCGAGCAGGCCAGGAACGGGCCGAACCGTCCGTTGCGCAGCAGCATCTGGCCCTCACCGCACACCGGGCACCTGATGCCGGTCTCTTTCGGCTTTGCTTTGTTGGTGGTGATCGCCTTGATGTTCTTGCACTTCGGGTAGTTCGAGCAGCCGAGAAACTTGCCGCTGGTGGTCCACTTGACAATCATGTGTCCTTCGCCGCACTTTTCGCAAACCACGGCGTCGCGGTTCTGCGGAATGAGCGGGTCGCTTTTGCGGTGGCTCAGCACGGTTTCGAGCGGGCGGTAGAAGCTGTCGAGCACCTTCTCGTAATCATCGTCTCCCGAGGCGACCTTGTCCAGCTCATCCTCCATTTCGGCGGTGAACTTCACGTTGAACAGCTCGGGGAAGTTGGCCACGAGTATGGTCGAGACATCCCTGCCGAGTTCGGTCGGCACGATCTTTTTCTTCTGAAGTTCGACGTAGCGCCGTTCCTGGAGGGTCGAGAAGATGGCCGCGTAGGTTGACGGGCGTCCGATGCCGTAGTTGTCGAGCTCCTTGACGAGGCTCGCCTCGCTGAAGCGGGCCGGCGGGCGGGTGAAGCTCTGCTTGCGGTCGAGCGCCGACATGGCGAGCTGCTCACTCACCGAGAGCTTTTCGGGCAGCTTGACGAGCTGCTCTGCTTCGATTTCGTCGCGGGTCGATTTCTGGGCTTCGTAATCGAGCTCCTTCTGGTCGTCGTAAACCCGGAAAAAGCCGGGGAAGAGCACCTTGTTGCCGGTGGCGCGGAAGACGAACTCCTTCTGGTGATCGACCACGTCAACCCGCGTCTGCTCGATCTTTGCCGGAGCCATCATTGAGGCCACGAAGCGCTTCCAGATCAGCTCGTAGAGTTTGAACTGGTCAGCCGACAGGTGGCGGCGCAGCGATTCGGGCGTGCGTTCCACCGAGGTCGGGCGGATCGCTTCGTGCGCGTCCTGGGCGTTCTTGCCCGCCTTGCCCTGGCCGCCGAACCCCCGGTACTCCTCGCCGAACTGCCGCGAGATGAAGGCGTGCGCCTGGGCGACAGCCTCTCCGCTGACGCGGGTCGAGTCGGTACGCATGTAGGTGATGAGGCCGGTCGCGCCCTCCGGGCCGAGATCGATGCCTTCGTACAACTGCTGGGCGGTGCGCATTGTTTTCTGCGAGCCGAAGCCGAGCTGGTTCGATGCCGCCTGCTGCAACAGCGAGGTGGTGAACGGCAGCGGCTGCTTGCGCTGCATCACCTTCGGCACGATTTCGCCGATGGCGAACAGCCGTTCGCGGATCGCCGACACGATGGCTTCGGCCTCTTCGCCGGAGGTGATGTCGGGCTTGTCGTTCTTGATCTTGACCAGCTTCGTCCGGAAGGTTTCGCCGCTTCCGGTGGTGAAGTCGGCATAAATCGTCCAATACTCCTTCGGCTCGAACGCTTCGATCTCCGTCTCGCGCTCGCAGATCAGCCGGAGCGCCACGGACTGCACGCGCCCCGCCGAAAGCCCGCGATAGACCACGTTCCAGAGGAACGGGCTGATCTTGTAGCCCACGATCTTGTCGAGCCCCTGCCGGGTCTGCTGCGAGCGCACGAGCCGGTAGTCGATCTGCTTGGGGTGGCCGATGGCCTCGATGATGGCGTTTTTGGTGATTTCGTTGAACAGCACGCGATAGACCGGCTTGCGGGCGAATTCGATCTCGTTGGAGATGTGCCACGCGATGGCCTCGCCTTCGCGGTCGGGGTCGGTGGCGATCAGCACCTCGTTTGCCTCTCCGGCCAGCTTCTTGAGCTGCCGCACCACCTTCTCCTTGCCGGCAATCACCTCGTAGCGCGGCTCGTAGTGGTTGTCGAAATCGATGCCGATCTCTTTCTTGGGCAAGTCCTTGATGTGGCCGACCGAGGCATAGACCGTGTAGTCGTCGCCCAGATATTTGTTGATGGTTCGGGCCTTGGAGGGAGACTCGACAACGATGAGCGTCCTGTTTTTGGCCGAAGGCGTAGCGGTTTTTGATGCCATTGGGTTATGATCCCTTTTGCGTTGGGATTTCGGTAGAGAGCGTCTCGGCAGCCGGTAGCGATCTCCGGGAGCCGAGACGGACGCCCCGAAGGCTATCGGGACGGAATCGCGGTTCCGGGCCGCCCTTGATTGAACGAAAAGATAGGGCTTGCTTGCCAAAAAACAAATTTGGCCGTCTTCGGCTTCCTTCGGCAGGTGGCGGGTGATTTACGAAACTTCAACGAAAACGCCACTGGACGGTGAGCTATTTATTGTTTATTATTATCCGGTTTATCGAATCGAAGAATAACGGGCGCGCCGGATTTTTTGCCGCCGCGCCAATGAAGATGGTGACGATCGCAATGCCTGAACGAAACTCCTTTCCGCTTCTGCGCCTGCTCGGCGTGCTGGTTCTGATGCTTCTCTTCGCCTCAAGGGCCACGGCGGCGCCGCCAGGGCAGGATGGCCTTT
Source organism: Chlorobiaceae bacterium (assembly GCA_016931495.1). Classification (GTDB taxonomy): domain Bacteria; phylum Bacteroidota; class Chlorobiia; order Chlorobiales; family Chlorobiaceae; genus Chlorobaculum. Next base: position 20,543 of record JAFGER010000066.1, read on the forward strand.
TCATGCAGGTTTCCAACGCCCCGGGGCAGAACTATACCATCAAGGTGCAGGGTTACCCCTCCCCGGACGGGTTCATGACCGATATGGCCGCTTTTGCCCGGGCGCTGCGTCTCGGCAGCGTGTTCGATGGCTCCCGGATGCAGATCGACGAGGCGTTCGGCAAGTCGGTGACGAGCTGCGTTCTCAGGGAGGGCAGCCCGTTTGTGGTGATCGACTCGGCTTCCGGCACTATCGAAAAACGGATTGTCCAGCTTGCCGCCGCTCCGTCGGTTCGGGCTGGCCGTCTGTATCTGCCGGTCAGCCAGGCGTGCCGGACCTATTCCCTGTGGCTGGGGCGTCCCGTGCGGTACGACCCCGTGTCGAACCGGATTTCTGCCAATCTGGGCGGCCGTCTGCCGGATGCGGGCAGCCGGGTCGGCCTGCTGCCCGTCAGCGAGCCTGTGCGCTCCGCCGGCGTGACCGGGAGCCTGCCTCCGGCGGCATCGCCATCCGGAAAGCCCGGGACGGATCGCTCGCCTGCCGGCAAAAGCTCGGTGAGCGATGTTCGCGTCGAAACGCTTGCCAACGGCGTGGTCATCCGTTTTCTGGCATCCGGCGTGAAGCGGCCAGCTTCGTTTCTGCGCCCCGACAGCAGGGGCACGGCCTACCTGACCATCGAGAATATGGCCGGTGACCCGTCACGCCTCGGGCGGAGCTATCCGGGCGGCATCGTTCAGTCGATCACGCCCGTGCAGCTTGGCAACGGGGCGATGCAGTTCAACATCGCGCTCGATACCGCGGCCTACGCCGTCAAGTCATCGTCATTCCGGTACGATGCATCGGGCAACGAGTATGTGGTTTCCATCATGAGCAATGTGGATGTCGATGCCATCCGGCGCACCGAAAAGGAGCGGCTCATCCAGGAGCGCCTGAGCCATGAGATCGACAAATGGAAGCTCGATGCGGTGGTGATCGACGCCGGCCACGGCGGCAAGGATCCCGGAGCGATCGGCACGCGCGGCACCAGGGAAAAGGATGTGGTGCTGAACATCGCCAGCGATCTCGGCATGTTCATCAAGCAGAAATGGCCCGACGTCAAGGTGATCTACACCCGCAAGGACGACCGCTTCATTCCGCTCAAGGAGCGTGGCAAAATCGCCAACCGTTACGGCGGAAAGCTGTTCATCAGCATCCATTGCAACTCGACCGCCGGCAACAGCAAGGTGCGCGGCCCGGAGGTCTATATCCTCGGCCCGCACAAAACGCAGTCGGCGCTCAAGGTGGCTATGCTCGAAAACTCGGTGATCACCGGCGAGGAGGACTACAGGGAGAGCTACAAGGGCTTTTCCGACGAGTATCTCATCATGAGCAGCATGGCGCAGAGCGCGTTCGCGATGCAATCGACCGAGCTGGCGCAGGCGCTGCTCGGCCGCCTGGATCGCCGGCAGAGCAACAACGGCAACGGCGTGCGCCAGGCCGGGTTCATGGTGCTCTGGACGCCTTCGATGCCGAGCATTCTGGTCGAGGCCGGCTACCTTTCCAATCCTGACGAGGAAAAAATCCTTCGTGACCGCAAGGAGCAGACCCGGATCGCCTACGAGATGTTTCAGGGGCTCCAGCACTACCGCGCCAGTTACGAGAGCCGCATGATGGCTTCCGGCTACGCCCGGTAAGCGCTTCCGGTTGCCTGTCGAAGCGGAACGGCCGCGCAGACGCCTGTTTGTAAAGTTGTCAACCGCTGACTACATTCAGGTTGACAATTCCTGCCGCCGCTTGCCGGCAGCTCTCTTCAGGGCACCTCTAAAAAGTGTCATGAGCGGCCCGAGTGCAAGGCGGCTGGAGCGCAGAAACCGGAGCGTACACGGAGTACGTGAG